>DYSB01000091.1 GCA_020726405.1 Acetofilamentum sp.
ACAGGATTCGAAATTTCTTTAACACAGTAAGACTAGGAGTCTGTCGGACTTGGCCGCTTGGCGGGCTTCATCGTCCCAGCCGGCCCGGATTTTCCGGAGCTTTCTTGCACATACCCCCAGTATGCGCTGCGAAATCTCCGAAAAACCGGCCTCGACTGGGACGCGAATCCCATCCAAGGTCCAAGCCCGACAGACTCCTAGACAACGCCGGCTCCTCGCTCTTCCTCCCACTTCCGTCTTCGTGACTCCGTGTCTTCGAGTCTTCGTGTTCCAAACCCTCGAGCCGCGAGTGAGAGCTTAGCCTCGGAAGGCCAGGCGCTCCTCCACCACGGCCAGCAGGGCCGAGCGCTGCGCATGGAACGCCTGTTGCAGGGCTGTCGTGCGCGCGTCCATCTCCGCAGCCCAGGCCTTGTCCGTGATCCCGGCCAGATTGATCCGCACGTTGAAGGCCGCGCCGTCGCAGGCCGTGCCCAGGCAGAGGGCCGCCACGCCGGCGTCGGACAGGCTGTTGGGATTGCCGCGCTCCACCACGGCGCGCACCAGCTCCAGCACAGGCGCGCAGGCCTCCACCACCTGGAAGGGGATGAGCGTGGCCCGGCGATTGGCTTCCTCCAGGGCGGTGGCGCGCGCGGCCTTCTCCTCCGCGCTGGCTTTGGGCAGCTTCATGGCGGCCATCACCGCGGCGAAGGCGTCGGTGTCGGCGTCGATCAGGCCCAGGAAACGGGTCTTCAGTTCCTGGCCGCGCAGGGCCACGGACTCCATCTCGGCGTCGTGCTGGCTCAGGCCTTTCTTCCCGTGGGTGAGGTTGGCCACCATGGCCGCCAGGGCCGCGCCCAGCGCGCCGCAGAGGGCCGCCGTGGAGCCGCCGCCCGGGGCCGGAGCCTCGGAGGCCAGCAGATCGGCGAAGCCCGTCAGGGTCAGGTCCACCAGCCGGCCGCTGCGCCGGGTGACACGGTAGTCGATGACCTTCTCCTCCGGCCGGAAGGGCGCGAGCTCCGAGAGGCCCATGCTCTGCACGGCGCACTCCAGCAGGTCGGCCGCGCTGGCGCCCGGGCAGCGCCCCTGTTTGCGCAGGAAGTGGCGGCCCGCCTCCAGCAGGGCGTCCAGCGGCACCAGTCCCACCACCTCGGCTCCGGTCACGCGCAGTCCGGCCTTGCGGGCCTCCTCCTCCACCGTGTCGAAGGCCACGCCCAGCGGAGTCACCGTGTGATCCGTCAGGTTCATGCTGATCTGCGCCCGGCGGAACTCCGGGATGTACCAACCCACGCACTTGGTGGCCGGCAACAGCCCCGGCTGACGGACCTTGTTGCCGGTCGCGTCCTTGAGCAGGCGGCCCTGCCCGTCCTTGGCCCAGCGCCCCTTTTCACGCACCGTGATGGCCACGTCGTGGGCCCGGGCCGCGTCCCTGGTGTTGAGGTTGAAGTTCCAGGCGATGAGGAAGGGCCGGGCACCGATCACCGTGGCGCCCGTGCGCTGCTGGCGCTCGCCGAAAGCGGCGGGACCGAAGTCGGGCTTCCAGGCCGGATCCGCCAGCTTGCGGCCCAGTCCTTCGTACTCGCCGGCACGGACCTCCGCCAGGTTGCGTCGTTCCGGAGTGCGTGCGGCCCGCTCGTAGAGGTAGACGGGGATCTCCAGCTCGCGGCCCACCCGCTCGCCCAGCCGCTCCGCCAGGGCGGCGCACTCCTCCATGCTGATGCCCGAGACCGGCACGAAGGGACAGACGTCCGTGGCGCCCATGCGGGCGTGCTCTCCCTGGTGGCGGCGCATGTCGATGGCCTCCGCGGCGGTCTTGATGGCCTGGAAGGCGGCCTCCACCACGCTGTCGGGATCCCCGGTGAAGGTGACCACCGTGCGGTTGGTGGCCACGCCGGGATCCGTGTCCAGCAGGGTGACGCCGGGCACGGCGGCGATGGCGCCGGTG
Source organism: Acetofilamentum sp. (assembly GCA_020726405.1). Lineage (GTDB taxonomy): Bacteria > CAIWAD01 > CAIWAD01 > CAIWAD01 > CAIWAD01 > CAIWAD01. The sequence goes on from DYSB01000091.1 coordinate 1,922, forward strand.
ATGCGGGCGATGACGGCCGCGTCGCGGCCTTCGGAGAAGTTGGGCACGCACTCGACGATGGCGGGCATGGACAGGGTCCTTTCGGCTATGTGGATTCGGTTGGGAAGGAAGGTACCACCCCAACGACCATCCTGCCTTCCCCCCGTCATCATCATCGTTCTCGTACTCTTACTCGAGACTCGTACTCGAGTCCCGATCCCGAAAGCGAGGCGAGGGCCCGGCCCGGTTCTGGAGTGCCCCGCTCCGCATCGCTAGCTTGCTCGTCCAAAGGAGGCGGATCATGATGAGTGGATCGCAGCTGGCGCGGTTGGGCGGCTGGGTGTTGCGGCTGGGCGCGCTGAGCCTGCTCTGGCGGACATGGCAACTGCTGGCCCAGGCCCTGCGGCTGGGGATGCGCCCCGTCCACCTGGCCTGGCTCCTGCCCGTGGCCGTCCTGCTGGGGCTGGGCAAGGGGCGCTTCGTGATGCGCCCGCGCATGCTGGCCAACGTGGCCCGGTTGCGTGCCCACGCGGGCCGGCTGGCTCCCTGGCAGCTCTATCCTCCCCAGCTCTTCGCCTTCATCCTGTCCATGGTGCTCCTGATGGCCTGGGCCAAGGGCCTGGCGGCGGGACACGCCCTGCCCACGGCCCTGCTGGGCGGAGTGGACCTGGTGGTGGCCGCCGCCCTGCTGGGAGCCTCCGGCGCGTATCGGGAATCCACATGAGCGGACCGCTGTTGGCCGTGGCCGGCGGCTGGGTGCTGCGTGTCGCGGGGGTCATGCTGGTGCTGGTCGCGCTGCGGCTGGCCCGGCGCGCCCACGAGCTGGGCGTGGAGCCGGAGCACGCCGCGTGGCTGGCTCCGTTGGCGCTGGTGGTGGGGTGGTTCAAGGCCCGTCGGGTGATGGGACCGCTGCTGGAACGCAACGTGGACGATCTTTCCGCGCGGGAACGGGTGCCGGCTTGGCGCCTCTACCCTCCGCGCCTGATGGTCTTCATCGTCATGATGGTGGTGCTGAGCGCCCTGGCCAAACGGCTGGCCGCCGGGTGCGGCATGGGGCTGGCCACTCTTTCGGCCCTGGATCTGGCCGTGGGCACGGCCCTATTGCTGGCCTCCCTTCCCGTCCTGCGCCGGGCGCGGGCGCGGGCCTGACTCACTCCTCCACGCAGATGGTCCGCCGCCTCATGGCCCCCACGGTGAGTCCCACCAGCAGGAACACCACAGCGGTCAGTGCCAGCGCCACCAGCACCGCCGCCCAGCGGTAGCCCGGCTCCCCCGTCAGCCGCGCCTGCAGGATCAGGGCCACGCCCAGGGCGGCCAAGGGAAAGGAATAGGCCCACCAGGACAGGTAGAAGGGCAGGCGACGCAGCTGGGGAACCTGCAGGAACACCAGCACTGCCAGAAACAGGCTGAAGGAGAAGAGGATCTGGGCGAAGGGTCCGGCCTCGGGCACCAGCTTCACCCAGCTGATGAAGCCGATGGCCGGTGGCGCGAACAGGATGAACAGGGTTGGGGCCAACCGTTCGGGCAGCGGCGGGTGGAAGATCAGGCGGTTGAGCACGACGGTGAAGAGCACGATCCACAGCACCAGCCCCACGGAGAAGAACCACCAGTTGAGGGCCGCCGGGGCATGCTCCACGCCGGCCACAGGCACCAGGATGGCCCCCACCACGGGCATGAACCAGGCCGGGTTGAGGTGGTGGATCTGGAAGCCCTGGTGACGCACCCAGAAGGAGACGATGCTGAAGAGCAGCACCGTCTGCAGCAAGGTGCCTGCCAGCCACAACCCGAAGGAGACCTCCCGCTGCAAGGGCAGCAGGACGATGGACTGCACCAGCAGCACCTTGGCCGCCACAGGGAAGAAACTCATCCGCACCGGGTGGCGGAACTCCTCGCTCACACGTCGGGGATGCCGCAGGATCTTGAGGCCGTAGGCGATCAGCACGGCGACGAACACGGCCAGGCCCAGCGCCGCGGCGGCCAGTCCGGGACCGCGCAGCCAGGGACTTCCCTCGCCCAGCTTCAGCAGCAGCAGGGCCCAGCCGGACAAGCCCAGCGGAACGGCGAAGAGGGAAACGGGCAGGTGTTCCAGCCGGGACGCAAAGCTATCCAACACAGCGTTTCTCCTCGTTCTTGTTCTCGTTCTCGTACTCGAGTCTTGCACTCGAGTCTCGTGCTCGAACCTCGTCTCAGGCAGTTCCATCGAGGCTCGAGTACGAGTACGAGGCTCGAGCGGCAGAGGAATCTGGTCAGATTCGATAACCGGAGGGGATCATGGTCTCGCGCGGCACGCAGATGATCCCTTCGTGGATGTGCACGTAGGCGTCCTCATATTCATCAAGGTTCTTTTCGTTCACCAGATGCACGTCCGCGCCGATGCGCGCGCCCTTGTCGACGATCGCCCGGCGGATCACCACATCCTGCCCGATGGCCTGGGGCAGGAGGCCGGGCGGGGGGTTGCGGAAGTCGTATTCGTCGGCGCCCATCACGATGGAATCCGTGATCTCCGAACCGTTGCCGATCACGCTGCGGATGCCGATGATCGAGCGCTTGATGAGCGCGCCGTTGATGTAGCAGCCGTCGCAAATCAGGCTCTCCTCCACCTGGCAGCCCGAGAGTCGCGAGGGCGGCAGGAAGCGCGCATTGGTGTAGATCGGCCGGTCCGGGCTGTAGAGTTCCACGTCGGGCACCCGCCGGGTGAGCATCAGGTTGGCCTCGTAGAAGGAGCGGATGGTCCCGATGTCCTCCCAGTAGCCCTCGTGGCGGAAGGCGCGGACGGGTTCCTCCTTCAGCGCGGCGGGGATGATCTCGCGGCCGAAGTCCGTGCAGGTGGCGTGGGTGTTGAGCAGGCGGTCCAGGGTATCGAAGCAGAAGACGTAGATGCCCATGGAGGCCAGGTAGCGCTTGTCGGGCTGGGCCAGACTATCCAGCAGGGCCTCGTCCCGCGGCTTCTCCACGAACTCGGTGATCCGGCCCTCTTCCGTGCGCATGATCCCGAAGCCGCGCGCTCTCTCGCGCTCCACGGCCGTGGTGGCCACCGTGATGCTCTCGGAACTCTCCATGTGCGAGAGCACGAATTCGCGCAGATCCATGGTGTAGAGCTGGTCGCCGGAGAGGATCAGCACGTGGGTGGGATTGTAGGCCCGCAGGTGCGACATCACCTGGCGCACGGCGTCCGCCGTGCCCTGGAACCACTCCTGGTTGTCGGGGGTCTGCTCCGCCGCGAACACCTCCACGAAACTGCCGCGGAAGTCCTTCATCACGTAGCTCGAGTGCACGTGGCGGTTGAGCGAGTAGCTGTTGAACTGGGTCAGCACGAAGACCTTGGTCAGCCCGGCGTGCAAGCAGTTGCTGATGGGGATGTCCACCAGCCGGTACTTGCCGCCGAAGGAAACGGCGGGCTTGGAGCGTTTGAGGGTCAGGGGCATCAGCCGCGTGCCGCGCCCGCCGCCCAGGATGATGGTGATCACGCGATTCAATCGATCCATGGCTCGCTCCGCTTTCCCTCGCGTCACGAAGAAACGCCCGTGACGGCTTGCTAGATGAGTTTGGCCAGGCGCTCGGCCAGTTTGTCGATGCCCGCCGCCACCTGCACCAGGGAGCGGGCGTTGTTCCAGGCCGGCGTGCTCAGCAGCCGGTTGTCCGCGTCCAGGCAGACCTGGTTGGCCGAGCACGGCTGGTGCACGCCCCCCCAGGACTGGATGGCCAGGGCCGTCTCCCGGTGGGAGCCGATGGTCACCTTGGGCCGGTGCCCGGCCGCGCCCAACACGCGTGCGGCGATCACCGGGGCGATGCACAGGAAGGCCATGGGCCGATGCCGGGCGTGGCCGTTCAACACAAGGGCCGCCAGCTCGGGCAGCACGCTCATCTCCGCGCCCTGGAAGGCGAAACTGCAGAGGTTCTTGGCCGCGCCGAAGCCGCCGGGCAGGATCAGCGCCCGGAAGGCCGCCAGGTCCAGGTCGGGCAGGGGATGGATCTCGCCGCGCACGATGCGCGCGCTCTCCACCAGCACGTTGCGGCTCTCGCCCTCCACGGGTTGCCCGCTGACGTGGTTGACCACGTGAGCCTGGGGGATCGCCGGGGCGAACCAGTGAATGGTCAGGCCGCGGCGCTCGCAGGCCAGTTGGGTCAACACGGCTTCCTGGATCTCGGCGCCGTCGAGATAGCCGGCTCCAGACAGCACTCCCGCGATCTTCTTCATGCTCTTCCCCCGGCGCCGTAGTCCGGCAATGACCTCGCCCGCCATCCCGCGCGACTGGCGCGGAATCTTGTTTTCCACCTTTCTGCTTGCGCCAGAAAGGTGGAGCCAAAGAGGCGCTTTTTCTCAGCGGCCAGAGTCAGGCCTGACGGCGTCACCACCATGTTCCGGTTCAGCCCTGACGGGCTTCACCTCACTCACTCCCATTCTTGTTCCCGCCGTTGTTCTCCGGGGGATATGGGAGTGGGAATGGAGTCCGTGACACAACACGTCTTCGAGACTTCGAATCTTCGTGTCACAAGGAAATCGCCGACCGCGCCCCTCACCCGCAGCGCACAACTGCTCCAACTGCGCCTCTGTGCCTCTGTGGTGAGGATCCTTAAGGAGCAGAGAAGCCCGGTCCACCTATGCGGGCAGACCGGGCGAGGAAACACAGTCTAGGCCATGGAGGCGAGCAGGGCCTCGGCCTCCGCCACGTTCTTGCGGCAGGCCACCAGGCTGGCGTTGAACAGCGCGCGCTCGGACTCGCTCAGCGGCATCTCGAGGATCCGGGCCACGCCCGTGCGGTCGATCATCGTGGGCACGCCCATGTAGACGTCCTTCTCCCCGAACTCGCCCGTGAGCCACGAGGCGCAGGGCAGGATGCGGTTGCGGTTGCGCATCACGCTGTCCGCCATCTCCACGGCCGCCGCGCTGGGCGCGTAGTAGGCGCTGCCGGTCTTGAGGTACTTGACGATCTCGGCGCCACCGTCCCGCGTGCGCTGGACGATGGCCTCGATCTGGGCGGCGGGCATCAGCTCGGGCAGCGGAATCCCGCCCACCGTCGTGTAACGGGGCAGCGGCACCATGGTGTCGCCGTGGCCGCCCAGCACCATGGCCTGGACGTCCTTGACGCTGACGTTCAGGGCCTCGGCGATGAAGCTGCGGTAGCGGGCCGTATCGAGGATGCCCGCCATGCCGAAGACGCGCTTGTGCGGAAACTGGGAGGCCTTGAGAGCCACGTAGGTCATGGCGTCCAGCGGATTGGAAACCACGATCAGCACGGCGTCGGGGCTCTGGGGCGCGGCCTGGCGGATGCAGCCCCAGACGATCTCGGTGTTCATCTTGAGCAGATCGTCGCGACTCATGCCCGGCTTGCGGGCCAGGCCGGCGGTCATGATGATCACGTCGCTGCCGGCGGTCTCGGCGTAGCCGTTGGTGCCGATCATCCGCGTGTCGTAGCCCTCGATGGGAGCTGTCTCCCACATGTCCAGGGCCTTGCCCTGCGGGGTGCCTTCCACGATGTCCACCAGAACCACCGTCTCCGCGATCTGCTTCTCCGCCAGGCGCTGGGCGCACGTGGCCCCCACGTTGCCGGCGCCGATCACTGTGATCTTGCTCATGCTCGTCTCCTTGACTGGCGTTGTACCACCCGCGGCGTCCGCCCTACCCAAACCCGGGCCAGATGCGGAGGTCACTTGTGGTTGATTTGACATTTCAGCCCGCGGGTCGGCGCCGCCTGGTCACGCCGGCCGGCCGGACTAATTCTCGATCTCCGGGTTCTGCTCCAGCTCCTCGTCGATCATCGCCTGCTGGCGCTCGCAGCGCTCCCAGCACGTGCGGCAGAACCAGGTATCCTCGTTGAAGGGATCCGGGAAGTAGGCCAGCGCCGGACTCTCCGTCAGGCACATCGCGCAGGATATCCCCTCGCGCCAGGACAGGCTTTCGGTCATGCGAGTTTCTCCCGATCGGACACGGAGAGCACGAAGAGACACGAAGACCGGAAGGTCTTACAGGACGACTCTGCGTATCCCTTGTTTGAGCAGTCTCACGTTGAAGTTGATCAGCAACCCAACCCGAATCTCAGACAATCGCATGTAGGTAAGCAGCTGGGCCAAGTGGACGTCCTTCGTCTGCTCCACGCTTTTCAGTTCCACCACCAAATTGGCCGTCAACCAACAGGTCCACCCGATAGCCACACGGCAGGATCAGCCCCTTGTAGGTCACCGGCAGCGTCAATTGCCGCTGATGTACAAGTCCCTGCAACGACAATTCGTGAGACAGACACTCCTCGTACGTCGATTCCAGCAAACCGGGACCCAGCACTCGGTGAACTTCAATCGCACACCCAATCACCTGCGTCGAGAGGGAGTCAAATTCCACCAGAACCTTCGTGCACTTCTCTTGCTTCGTGTCCTTCGTGTCCCTGCTCAGACCGCGGTGGCCACGGCGCGGCTCTCGCGGATCACCACGACTTTGATCTGGCCGGGGAACTGCATGTCCTGGCTGATCTTCTCGGCAATGTCGCTGGAGAGCTTCTCGCTCAGGCCGTCGTTGACGCGGGCGGATTCGGCCACCACGCGGATCTCGCGCCCGGCGTAGAGCGCATAGACCCGGTGCACGCCCGGGAAACTGCTGGCGATGTTCTCCAGTGTCTCCACGCGCTTGGTGTAGCTGTCCACGCTGTCCCGGCGCACACCCGGACGCGCACTGCTGATGATGTCCGCAGCGGTGACCAGCTCGCTGATCGGATCGATGGGCGGCGCCTCGTTGTGGTGCGCCATCACCGAGTTGATCACGATGGGGTGTTCGCGCACGCGCTTGCAGACCTCCACACCGATGGCCACGTGGCTCTTGTCGCTGCCATTGGAATCGGCCTTGCCCACGTCGTGGAGCAGGCCGGCGCGCTTGGCCAGCATCACGTCCAGGCCCAGCTCGGCTGCCATGGCACCGGCGATGCGCGCCACCTCCTTGCTATGGTCCAGCACGTTCTGGCCGTAGCTGGTGCGGAAACGCAAGCGGCCCAGCATGCGCTTCAGGTCCGGGTGGACGTTCAGGCGCAGCTCCTTCAGGACCTTGTTGGCCGCCTCGTTCATGGTGTTGTCCACGGCGCGGCTGGCGCGCGTGACCGCCTCCTGGATCGTGCGCGGGCTGAAGTTGCGGGTCTTGATCAACGCGTCCAGGGCCAACCGGGCGATCTCGCGCCGGACGGGATCGAAGCAGGAGATCACAATGGTGTCCGGGGTCTCGTCCACGATGATCTTGGTGCCCGTGATCGCCTCGAAGGATTTGATGTTGCGGCCCTCGCGGCCGATCACCATTCCCTTCAGCCGGTTATTGGGGATCTCGACTTCCTTGATGGTGGCCTCGCTGGTGGCGTCTGCGGCCATCCGCTCGATGGTGGTGATGATCACCTCGCGGGCCTCGCGCGTGGCGTTCTCCCGCGCCTGGCCTTTGATCTCGGCGGCCAGCTCGGCGGCCTCGCGCTCGTACTTCTGCTGGGCCTGGTCCAGCACCTGGCGGCGGGCCTCCTCCATGCTGAGGCCCGAAACGGACTCCAGCCGGTGCTGCACGTCCTCCAGGTGGGTCTTCAGCTCGTCCTTGAGGGTCTTCTGCTCCTCTTCCTTGTGCTCGAGCATCTTGCCCTTCAGGCCCAGTTCCATCTCCAGATCCTGGACGGCCTTCTGGGAGCCGCGGATCTCCGCCTCGTGGCTCTTGAGCTGCTGCTCCTTCTGCTGCAGCTTTTTCTCGCGCTGCTTCAGGTCGGCCTTGCGGCGCGTCTCCTTGATCAGCCATTCCTCCCGGGCGTTGATCAGGGCCTGCTTGCGCAGGGTTTCCGCCTCCTGGCGGGCCAGGTTGAGGATCTCGTCGCCAGCCTGCTGACGCTGTCGCTGCAGGGTGAGAAAGACGACGACGGTGGCTCCCGCGCCGGCCAACAGGGCCAGCAGGGCAAGAATCCAATTGGGCACCAGAATGGTCCTTTCGGGTAATGGAAGGGCCTTGCGGACAAGGCCGAACCGCGCCCAGGCCGGTTTCCTTCGACAATCGGGAAGCCCGCGGGCGGCGGAATCACGGCAAAAGGTAGCAATCACCGGACTCGAATGAGGGGCGCGACCGGCCCTTTCGCAGTGCGGCGAGCCGCTGGCGAGGCTTCAGCCCAGCGCGTCCAGCAGCAGGCGCAGGCGTCCGCCCACGTCCTCACGCTGCCAGGCCGGGCGCTGGTAGCGTCCCAGGGCGGGATCGTGGAAGTCGCTGCCCGCCGAGGCGGACAAGCCGTTGCGACGGCAGAGCTGCTGCAGTTCCTGGACCATGGCCGCCCGGTGGCTGGGATGCCGGGCCTCCAGCCCGTCCACGCCCAGATCCACCAGCACGTGGGCTGCGCCTGCGGGCAGGACCTTGCCCGGATGCGCCGCCACGCCCACTCCGCCCAGCCCCTGGGCCAGCGCCAGAGCTTGGCGCAATTCGGGCAGCTGCTTGGGCAGCCAGGCCGGCCGGCCCTCGGCCAGCCAGCTCTGGAAGGCTTCGTTCACGTTTTTGACGTAGCCGGCCTCCTGCAGCAGGCGGGCCAGATGCGGCCGGCCCACACTGCCGCTTTCCAGCCGAGCCGTCAGGGGGCCCAGCTCCAGGGGCAGGCCTAGCTCGGCCAGCCGGGCTGCCATCTGCGCCACGCGCTCCCGCCGCATGGCCCGAATGCTTGCCAGGAAGTCCTCGAAAGCCGGCAATCCGGGCTCGAGGCCGTAGACCAGCAGATGCACTTCCACGGGATCCGTGCCGCAGCGCGTGCCGCCCGCACCGTCCTCCCGGGCCGCCTGGGCCGCCGCGCGCAGGGGCAGCAGCTCGGCGCAGGCGCAGGTAACCTCCACGCCGGGCAGTACGCGCAGCCCGTGCAGCCCTCCTTCCCGGCGGAATTCCGCCACGCCGGCCAGGGTGTCGTGATCGGTGAGGGCGGCCAGGCCCACACCGGCCCGCACCAGGCGCCGGGCCAACTCGGCCGGGGCCAGGGTCCCGTCGGAGTGCCACGAGTGACAGTGGAGGTCCAGGCCGGCGGCCGGAGCGCTGCCGCGGGTGTGCCGCTTGAGGGTAATCACACGGCCAGCATGCGTTCCAGGGCCAGCCGGGCATCGGCCACCCACTCGGGCTCCACCGACACCACATTCACCTCGCCCAGCCGGTCCAGCACCCAGAGCAAGTCGTTCTGGCTGATCTTCCACATGTTCGGGCAGAGGCTGCGGTCCAATGGACGGACCTCGAGCGCCGGATTCTCCAGCTGCAGGCGCTGCACCAGGTTGAGTTCCGTGCCCACGCGGATCCGGCTGCCCGGGGCCTGGGCTCTCACCCAGTCGAGGATGTACGCCGTCGAGCCCGAGGCGTCCGCCAAGGAGTTCGGCAGCGAGCTGGCCCGGCATCCG
>DYSB01000092.1 GCA_020726405.1 Acetofilamentum sp.
CACCGTCGGCATGGACGGCAATCCGATCAGCGTGGACCACTACCTGGTCTACTATGACAACGAGTGGCCGATGGTCGCTCCCGACGTGGCCAACATCGGCACGCAGACGAACGTCAACCTCAACTTCCACAGCATGGGGATGCTGGAACGTGCCTTCGTGCGGGTCACCGCCGTGGACACGGACGGCCTTCTGCTGGCCGATAGCAATCCCGAGCTGCCCCTGCCGGACGCGTCGACCCTGCAGCAGGCGCCGGCGAACTTCGTCCAGCTGCCACTTCTGCCCGTCGCGGACGAGCAAAAGTAGCCCGGCAGCCAGCCTGACACGGAAAACGCCCCGGTTTCGGCCGGGGCGTTTTCTTGTGTCACACTGGATTCACGTGTGCAGCGGGTCGCACAGGGCAACGGGCGCGTTCAGTCCGCGTGGCGGCTGAGTACCACCAGGGAGAAGGCCTGCAGGCGCAGGGGTCCCCCCGGGCCGGCAAAGGGCACGGGCTGCGTGCGGGGCGGCAGGCCGTCCGCCGTGTCCAGCACGAGGCTCCAGTGGAAACCCGCCCCCGCCTCGGGCAGGCGGAAGTCCACGGGGTCACGCCAGAAACTGAAGGCCGCGTAGAGATCCGGACCCGGCAGCCCGGCCTCGTCCGGCTGCCCGCGCAGTCGCCAGGCCAGGCAGCGCGAGCCCGGCCCGAAGTCCGGCTTGCCCACTTCGGTGCCGTGCCAGGCGAGGTCCTCGCCGGTCAGGAAGTTGCTCCGGCGCAGACAGGCGTGGGTCCGGCGCAGGGCGATGAGCCCGCGCACGAAGGCCAGCAGGTCCGCCCGGCTCTCCGTCAAGCTCCAGTCCAGCCAGGCCAGCGCGTTGTCCTGGCACCAGGCGTTGTTGTTGCCCTGTTGGCTGCGGCCCAGCTCGTCCCCGGCCAGCAGCATGGGCACGCCTTGGGAGAGGAAGAGCAGGGCCAGATGGTTGCGCTGCTGGCGGGCCCGCAGCTCCAGAACGTCGGCCCGCGTGGTGAGTCCCTCCACGCCGCAATTCCAGCTGAAGTTCTCGTTCAGGCCGTCGCGGTTGTGCTCGCCGTTGGCCTCGTTGTGCTTCTGGTCGTAGGAGACCAGGTCCAGCAGCGTGAATCCGTCGTGGCAGGTGATGAAGTTGAGGCTGTGCGCCGGTCCACGGCCGTTCCATTGGAAGAGGTCCGACGAGCCGCAGAGCCGGCTGGCCGCCGCCCCCACGAATCCCGGCTCGCCTCGCACCAGCCGCCGCATGTCGTCACGGAAGCGGCCGTTCCACTGGGCCCAGCCGCCACCCGGCCGCTGCTGGCGCGCACCGCGCAGGCCCTCGTCGAAGCTGCCCACCTGGTAGAGCCCGGCAGCGTCCCAGGCCTCGGCGATCAGGCGCGTGCCCGCCAGCACGGGATCCATTGTGATTTGCTCCAGCACCGGCGCGCTCACCAGCACGTGGCCTTCGGGATCCCGGCCCATCACGGCGGCCAGGTCGAAGCGGAAACCGTCCACGCCGAAGTCCGCCACCCAACCCCGCAGGCAGGAGAGGATGTAGTCGCGCACCACGGGGTGGTTGCAGTTGAACGTGTTGCCGCAGCCCGTGTAGTCCAGGTAGCTGCCGTCGGCGCCGCGCATGTACCACAGTTCATCGTCCAGCGCGCGGAAGTGTAAGGTGGGGCCGCGCGCGCTGCCTTCCGCCGTGTGGTTCAACACCACGTCCAGGATCACCTCGATGCCCGCGCCGTGCAGGGCGTCCACCAGGGAGCGGAACTCCTGCGCCGCCTGGAGCGGATGGCCCGTGCTGCTGTAATGGGCGGCCGGCGCCATCGGCCCGACGGGATCGTAGCCCCAATAGTTGCTCAGGCCGCGGCCGGTGAAGGGGTTGATGAAAACCACGCCCGCCGGATCGTAGGCGTGGACGGGCATCAGCTCCACGGCGTTCACGCCCAGCTCGCGCAAGTAGGGGATCTTCTCTTCCAGGCCCGCGTAGCTGCCCGGCCGCAAGACGCCGCTGCCTGGATGGGCCGTGAAGCCCTTCACGTGCAGCTCGTAGATCACCAGATCCTGCAACGGGCGCCGGCGCGGCCGCGGATGCGTCCACTCGTAGTCGGGCAACGGAAAGAAGGCGTGATACACGGTGCGCCCGAAGGCGTCCGTGCGCAGCAGGGCCCGGGCCCAGGGATCCGCCACCTCCAGCCCGTCCACGACCCAGCTGTAGCGCAAGGGCCAGCTCAGTCCCGCCAGCTCCACGTGCCAGACGTGGCCCGTGCGGTTCTGCTCCGGGTCCAGCTGCAGCTCCACGATCCGGTCGCCGCTCTCCCGGGCGGAGAGCAGCAGCGAGACCGTGCGGGCCTTGGCGCTGGGCAGGGCGAAGTTGACGCGCCCGCCGGAACCCGGGTCCACCCGGCCCGACGGGCAACTGGCACCCAGCGGCAGGCAATGCCCGCCGTGCTCCACCAGCCGGTGCGAGGACTCCAGGACGCGCATGGGATCGCCGTGCAGGCGCGGGGTGGCCATGGGACGCTCAGGCTCCCTGGAAGAAAGTCGCGAGCGCGCGGGTCATCAGCTCGGGATCCCGGGCGCCCGCGCTCTCCCGCACGCTGTGCATGGAGTGCATGGGGTTGCCCACGTCCACGGTGCGGATCCCCAGCCGGGCGGAGGCCATCGGCCCGATGGTCGTGCCGCAGGGCAGGTCCGTGCGGTGGATGTAGCGCTGCACGGGCACTTCGGCCTTCTCGCAGATGAGCTGGAAGCGGGCCTGGCCCACGCCGTCGGTGGCGTAGCGCAGGTTGCTGTTGAGCTTGATCACCGGCCCCTGGTTGAGGAAGACGTGGTGCTGCGGCTCGTACCAGCGCAGGTAGCTGGGATGGAGCGCGTGGGCCATGTCCGCGCTGATCAGGAAGCTGCGGCTGCAGGCGCGCAGGAAGGACTCGCGCCCGCCGCCGCGCGCGGCGTGGATGCGCTCCAGCAGGTCCGGCAGCAGGCTGCCGTCGGCGCCCGTGGGGCTCTGGCTGCCCACTTCCTCGTGGTCGAAGAGCACGAGCACGGGCGTGTGCTCAGGCACTTCGCCCTCGTCTGTGGCCAGCAGCAGGGCCGCCAGCCCTGCGTGACACATGGCCAGGTTGTCCAGGCGGCCCGAGGCGATGAATTCCTCGCTGGCCCCCCAGAAGCAGGCGGACTGCAGGTCCCAGCTGCACAGATCGAAGCTCAGGATCTCCCCCGGCTCCACCTCGGCCTCCGCGGCCAGCAGCTCCAGCAGCAGGCGGCCCTCGGGCAGGCCGGCCTCCGCCTGGGCCAGCAGCAGGGGCAGTTCCTCCTGCTTGTCGAGGATCAAGCCCTTGCTGTTCACCTCGCGGTTCAAGTGAATGGCCGGGTTGGCCAGCCGCAGCAGCGGGCGCTCCAGCTTGATGGGCAATTCACGCAGGCCCGGGCCGTCGCGCAGGCCTGCGCCGTCGCGCAGGACCAGCCGGCCGGCCAGGCCCAGCTCGCGGTCGGTCCAGGTGGCCAGGATCGGCCCGCCGTAGACCTCCACGCCCAGCCGGACGAATCCGCCCTTGACGTGCTCGCCCTGGGGCTTCACGCGCAGGCAGGGGGAGTCCGTGTGGGCGCCCACCAGCTGGAAGCCCTTCTCCTCCGGCGGGGCCGTGCCCGCCACGAAGGCGCAGAGTGCGCTGCCGCCACGGATCATGAAATAGCCCTGGCCCGGCTCCAGGCGCCAGGCTTCTTCTTCCAGCAGACGCCGGAAGCCCGCCTTCGCCAGCCGCAGGGCGGCCTCGGCCACCGCGTGCCAGGGGCTGGGGGAGGCGTCCAGATAGTCCAGCAGATCCGTCAGGCGCTCGCGTCGCAGGGTCTCCTCGATGCTCATCAGTGGCTCCTACTCGACTTTCTGGTGGAACCAGTAGCACATGCCCATCTCCATGTCCCGGTCCAGCCAGGCGTGGCGCGGCAGCACGCGCAGTTTCAATTCGCTCTTGCGCAGGTTGGTGTCACAGAGATAGAGGTGGTAGTTCCAGACCCCGTCGTCCTCGCCCGGTCCCACCAGCGGGATCTCCACAGTGCGGATCTTGCCGTTCTCGCGCATGAAGAGCTCGACCTTGACCTCTGACGGCTTCAGCAGGCCCAGGTACAAGCCGGCGTCCACGTCCACGCACTCGTTCTCCCGGCGCGCGCGCAGCCAGGTGTCCGTCATGTGATACCAGCGTTTGAGCAGGCTGCGCTTGTACTGCACGAAGTCGCGCACGGCCTGCCAATCGTTCTCCCGGGCGCGCTGGTGCTTGTTGGCGGCCGGGATGTAGCTCTGCTCCACGTAGTCGTTGACCATCCGGCTGGTGCTGAAGCGGGCCGTGCACGAAATCAGGCTGTCCTTCATGTGGTCCACCCAGCCCACGGGCAGACCCTGGGAGTCGCGCTCGTAGAACAGGGGCACAATGCGCTCCTCCAGCAGTTCGTAGAGGCTGCGCACGTCGTAGTAGTCCTGGATCTTCTCGTCGCCGTAGTCCACGTCCCGCCCGATGTTCCAGCCGTTGCTCCCGTTGGAACCCTCCACCCACCAGCCGTCCAGGATGGACAGGTTGAGGCCGCCGTTTGGGCAGACCTTCTGGCCGCTGGTGCCCGAGGCCTCCAGGGGCCGGCGCGGGTTGTTCAGCCAGACGTCCGCGCCCTGCACCAGGAAGCGCGCCAGCGCCAGGCTGTAGCCCTCCAGCAGGATGACCCGGCCTTGGAAACGCTCCAGCAGCGAGATCTCATGCACGCGGCGGATCAGCGCCTGGCCCGGGTGGTCCGCCGGGTGGGCCTTGCCCGCGAAGATCAGCGTCACCGGGTGGCTGGGGTGGTTGACGATCCGGTCCAGCCGCTCCAGGTCGTCGAAGATCAGCACGGCGCGCTTGTAGGTGGCGAAGCGCCGCGCGAAGCAGATGAACAGTGAGTGCGGGTCGATGCGCTGCAGGATGCGCTCCAGCGGCAGGCCGGGCTGGCCAAGACGCTGGGTCAGATTGCGGCGGATCTCTTCCACCAGCGCGGCCTTGAGCTCCTGGTGGCGCTGCCAGACCTCGCCCGTGGGCGTTGCGCGCAGGGCTTCCCAGGCTTCCGGCTGGAGCAGCTTCTCCTCCCAGTCCTCGCCCAGCCGCTCCTCGTAGAGCCGGCGGAAGCCCGGCGCCACCCAGGAGGCCGTGTGGATGCCGTTGGTCACGTGGCCGATGGGTGTCTCGTCGATGGGGACCTGGTGCCAGAGGTGGTACCACATCTGGCGGCTCACGTCGCCGTGCAGCATGGAGACGCCATTGGCGAAGCGTGAGAGCCGCACGGCCAGCGCTGTCAGGCTGAAGATCTTGTAGCCCGTGGCGTCGGTCTCCGTGCCCAGCTCCAGCAGGCGGTGGAAGTCGATTCCGCCCCGGGAGCAGAACTCGTGGAAGTAGCGGTGCAGGCGCGGCAGCAGGAAGGCTTCGTTGCCCGCCGGCACCGGCGTGTGCGTGGTGAAGATCGTCGACGAGGCCGTGGCCTCCACGGCGGTGTCGAAGTCCAGCCCGGCGGCCAGATGCTCGCGCAGGCGCTCCACGGCCAGGAAGGCGCTGTGCCCCTCGTTCATGTGCCAGACGTCCGGCTCCACGCCCAGGGCGCGCAGAGCGCGCACGCCGCCGATGCCCAGAATGATCTCCTGCGCCAGCCGTGTGTCACGGTCCCCGCCGTAGAGCTGCCAGGTCAGGCCGCGGTCGGCGGGCGCGTTGCGCTCGCAGTCGCTGTCCAGCAGCAGCAGGCGCGCGATGCCCACGCGCACCTCCCAGACCAGCAGGCGCACCTCGCGGCCCGGCAGGTCCACGCCGATCTCCAGCGGCTGGCCTTCCGGCCCGATGGTCCTGCGCACGGGCAGGTGCTCCAGGTTCATCAGATCCATGTCCGCGTGCTGCACGCCGGCGGCG
Source organism: Acetofilamentum sp. (assembly GCA_020726405.1). Classification (GTDB taxonomy): domain Bacteria; phylum CAIWAD01; class CAIWAD01; order CAIWAD01; family CAIWAD01; genus CAIWAD01. The sequence goes on from DYSB01000092.1 coordinate 5,907, forward strand.
TCGATGCGCTGACCGAAATAGCCCTGGCGGTACATCAGGCCGATGCCCGTGAAGGGCAGGCCCAGGTCGTGCGCGCTTTTGATGTGGTCGCCCGAGAGCACGCCCAGGCCGCCGCTGTAAATGGGCAGGCTGTTGTGGATCCCGAACTCGGCGGAGAAATAGGCCACCTGACGGCCGCGCAGCCCCTCGGGGCAGCGAGCGCGGGCCTTGGCGTGCTCGGTCTCCCGGCGCGCCGTCAGGTCCTTGAGGGCGGCCTGAAAGCTCCTGTCCTTCTCAAGGGCCTTGAGCCGCTCGTCGGGCAGCTCGCGCACCAGGCGGACGGGATTCTCATGCCGCTGGAAGGCGGCAGGATCCAGTCCGGCCAGGAACTCGCGGTACCAGGGTTTCCAGCTCCAGAGCAGGTCGCTGGCCAAATCCAACAACGTGTCGCGCAGATTCATTGGGACTCCCGGGTGAGGAGGGCGTTGACGATCAGGGTGACCAGCGAGAGCAGCAGGGCGCCCAGCAAGGCGCTGCCCACTCCGGTGAGACGGAAGCCGTCCACCAGCCAGGCCGTGATGCCCAGGCAGAATCCGTTGATCACGAGGGTGAAAAGGCCCAGGCTGAGCAGGTTGACCGGCAGGGTCAGCAGCAGCAGCACGGGTTTGAAGGTCAGGTTGATCAGGCTGAGCACCAGCGCGGCCACCACGGTGTGGACCACGGAGTCCGAGTGGATGCCCGGCCCCACCTGAAGTACAACCAACAGGCCGAAGAAGGTCACGACCAGCCGGCGGATCATGAAGCGGACTCCTCCACACGTCGGGCCGCGGCCTCGATCTCGGCCTCCGCCGCGATCTCGGCATCAGCCGCCGCGCGGGCCAGCAGGGCCTGGAGCTCGGGCAGGGCGCGACCCATGTGGTGCCGCCCGCGCTCGTGCAGGTCGGCCATGGCGCCCAGCGAGTAGAAGCGCACGATCTCGCGCCAGCGGCTGAAACAGAGCGGGTGGTCCGAGAAGGGCTGCAGCACGAGATCGCTGTGCAGGGTCTGGTTGCGGAGCCTCTGGTTGAGCAGCGGCAGGTAGATGCTGCGGTAGACCACCTGCGGCACGTGGCGCAGCAGCGCCTCGGGCATCACGTGGTTCATCTCCAGGCTGCTGGTGAGCACGACGCCCCGCGGCCCCACCAGCTCGCGGCAGACGTCGGCGGGCACGTTGTTGATGATCCCGCCGTCCCCGCAGAGGTGGCCGCGGATCATCACGGGCGGATAGATCCCCGGCAGCGCGGCCGAGGCCAGCACGGCCTCGCGGCAGGGGCCGGAGGACAGCACCAGTTGGCGGCCTTCCTCCAGGTCGGTGACCACGATGTGCAGGGGGATGGGCAGATCTTCCAGGTGCTCGGGCAGCGCGAAGCGGTCCAGCAGGCGCAGGATGGCCGCCGGCGAGGCCAGCCCGCCCCGCTGCCAGCAGGGTTTCAGCCAGGCCAGGCGCTGCTCGCGCCGGAAGAGCGCCTCGCGCACCCGGCCGGGCGGAATGCCCGCCGCCAGCAGCAGGCCGATCAGGCTGCCCGTGGAGGAACTGGCGATCAGGTCCGGCGCCAGCCCGGCGGCGAGCAGTTCCTCGGCCATGCCCAGGTGGCTCAGGCAGCGGACGCCGCCCCCGCCCAGGACCAATCCGAAGCGCGCCTGGTGCTTCATGCTCCTCCACCTCGTGAAAGAGCGGGCATCCCTCGTCAGGATGCCCGCTCCGGTCTCAAGAACGAGCCCCGTGGATGCGCGTCAGCGGGCCTGCCGGCGCATCTCCTGTCCCACTTCGAAGCCCTTGCGCACCGCCTGCTGATTCAGCTCCACCAGGTTGCGCCGCTTCACCACGGTGTGCAGCGCCTCCAGGCAGGTCTCCAGGTTCAACAGGTTGGTGTAGCCCACCAGGGCGCCGAAGGCCACCATGTTGGCGATGCGCGTGTTGCCCAGCTCATCGGCCAGCTTGGTGAAGGGAATGGGCACAATGTCGCAATCCGTCCGAGCGGGCACAATGTCGATCAGGGAGCTGTCGTAGAAGATCACGCCGCCCGGCCGCGCATCGGCCTCGAATTTCTCCAGGCTGGGCCGGTTGAAGGCCAGCAGAATGTTCGGGTTGTGGACCATCGGGCTGCCGATCTCGCGCTCGCTGACGCGCACCGAGCAGTTGGCCGTGCCGCCGCGCATCTCCGGACCGTAGGCCGGGATCCAGCTGGACTGGTAGCCTTCACGCATGCCTGCCTCGGCCACGGCCACGCCCAGCAGCATGATCCCCTGGCCGCCGAAGCCCGCCGCCAGGATCTCCGGATCCTGGAAGCGCTCCTCCACCGTGGTCCGCGCGGGCATGGTGCTCTCGGGCTTCAGCAGGTCCAGCTTTTTGAGCAGCATGTCGCGGGTCAGTTCGATGGTCGCGCGCTCGCGCGCGGGCGTCTCGTCGATGCGGTCACGCAGATTCCCCAGCGGGAAGTTCTTCAGCATGTTCTCTTCGATCCACTTCATGCTGTCGACGGGATTGAGCTTCCAGCCGCTTGGGCAGGGGCTCAGCACTTCCACGAAGGTGAAGCCCTTCTTGTCGATCTGCGCCTGCAGGGCCCGGCGGATCGCCTTGCGCGTGCGGTTGATGTGCTGGGGCGTGTGCAGGCTGGTGCGCTCGATGAACACGGGGGCCTGCAGACTGTTGAGCAGCTCGGCCACGTGGATGGGATAGCCCTCGTTCTCCGCGCTGCGGCCGTAGGGGCTGGTGCTGCTCTTCTGGTCGATCAGCGTGGTGGGCGCCATCTGGCCGCCCGTCATGCCGTAGATCGCGTTGTTGATGAAGATGACCGTGATGTGCTCGCCGCGGTTGGCGGCGTGGATGATCTCGCTGGTGCCGATGGCCGCCAGGTCGCCGTCGCCCTGGTAGCTCATCACGATGCTGTGCGGATGCGTGCGCTTCACCCCCGTGGCCACCGCCGGCGCGCGGCCGTGGGCGGCCTGGATGTTGCCCACGTCGAAATAGTAGTAGGCGAACACGCTGCAGCCGACGGGGCTGACCAGCACGCTGTGGTCGGCCACCTCGAAATCGCGCAGGGCCTCGGCCATGATCTTGTGCACGTGGCCGTGGCCGCAGCCCGGGCAGTAGTGCGTGGTTTTCTTGTCGGCGTTGGCGCTGCGCTCGAAGTTCTCGTAGAAGGCATCGGGCTTGCTGAGAATCTTGTTCGTGGCCATGGCTCAGGCCTCCTTGAAGCAGGACAGGGCCGCCTGGACGACCTCATCGGTGGTGGGGATGTTGCCACCCATGCGGTTGTAGAAGTGCACGGGCCGCCGGCACTGGATGGCCAGCTTGACGTCCTGGAGCATCTGGCCGTTGTTCAGCTCCACGCACAGGAAGCTCTTCACCCGGTCGGCCAGGGCGGCCATTTCCTTCTCCGGGAAAGGCATCAGCGTGATGGGCCGGATCAGTCCGACTTTCATCCCCTGCTTCCGCAAATCGTCCACGGCGCTGCGCAGAATGCGGCTGACGATGCCGAATCCCGTGAACACGTACTCGGCATCCTCGGTGCGGTACTCCTCCACCATGACTTCCTTCTCCTGCAGGCGCGCGTACTTCTCCTGCAAGTGGACGTTCAGGGCTTCCAGATCATTGGGCTCGAGCTGGATGGACGAGATCAGGTTGTGCTTGGACTCCTTGTCCGCGTAGAGCGCCCAGTCCTTGCGCGGCAGCTCCATGACGGGCTCGGGGAACTCCACGGGCTCCATCATCTGGCCGATGACGCCGTCCGCCAGCAGATACACGGGCGTGCGGTAGTCCTCGGCCAATTCGAAGGCCTTGCGCACCAGGTCCACGAACTCCTGCACGCAGTTGGGGGCCAGCACGGGGGTCTTGTAGTTGCCGTGGCCGCCGCCCTTGCAGAGCTGGTTGTAGTCGGACTGCTCGGGCGCGATGTTGCCCAGCCCGGGTCCCGCCCGGTTGATGTTGATGATCACGCTGGGCAGCTCGGCGCCGGCGGCGTAGGAGACGCCTTCCTGCTTCAAGCTGATGCCCGGCGAGCTGCTGGCGGTGAGCACGCGTCCGCCGGCCCCGGCCGCGCCGTAGACCATGTTGATGGCGGCGACCTCGGACTCGGCCTGGATGAACGTGCCGCCCGCGCGCGGCATGTAATACGCGGCGGACTCGGCGATCTCGCTGGCCGGCGTGATGGGATACCCGAAGTATTGGCGGCAGCCGGCCAGGATGGCCGCGCGCAACACGGCGTCGTTGCCCTTCATGAGGATCTTGCTCACGCTTCCTCCTCCCGCGGCAGCACGCCGCTCACCTCGTACTCCTTGACCTGGAAACCGTCGGGCACGAGCGCGCCCTTCTTCCAGACCAGGATCGCCTCGGGCTCGGGGCAGGCGTAGAAGCAGATGCCGCAGCCCGTGCAGCCTTCGCCCGAGTACATGGCGTAGTGGTACCCCTTGGTGTTGAAGTGCTCATGGAAGCTGAGCACCTCCGTCGGACAGCTGGCGATGCAAAGCCCGCACCCCTTGCAGAGTTCGGGCTTCACCGCGACGGTGGCTTTGTCCAGTATGTGTGTAGTCATGAAGCGCCTCGCAGCTTGGATGGCGGCGTGTTGGCAGGTCCGGCCCCCTGTCGTCATGGGGGGAAAGACCTCCAGCGCACCGTGTTACGAGAGTAACACATGGGCTTTGATAGTTCAAAAAAGAGCCGGTCGAAGGGGTGGTGATCGGGCTGTGTTCTCTGTGCCCAGCCTGCCACTTCAACCTACTTGTCATCCCAGCCGACCCGTCATCCCTCCCCAGCCTATCATCCCAGCCCCGACCTGGGATCCCAGCGAAAGCTGGGATCCCAGGGCTCGTGCGAATGCCGTCTTCGCCTGGCTTGTCAGTTGGCGCATGCCTTGAGTCCGGTCACCACGAAGACTCGAAGACTCAAAGGTTGTGCGGGACTCCTTCCCCCGCCGAGGCGGGGAAGGCCGGGATGGGGGCGTGCAATTCGAACGCGAACTCTCGTGGCGGACCTGCCTTCCGGCTGTTTCTTATGGCCTTGAACCACAGAGACTCAGAGGCACAGCGGGAACTGCGCCGGCGCTGGTTTGCCACCCCAAAGCCGCTCCGCGCCGCCGCCCTCGTTCACAATCCGCCCACATTCAGCACACCTGCAATTTTCCCTTGCGACGCGGGACGGGTTTTGCTCTCTTGGGCGTGCTGGCATCTGCGTGTTCTGGATCGGTGGCAGCGCCGCGACATTGGAGTGCTGGCAAGATCTGGCCAAGTGTAGGTCTAAGTGCTAGGAGTCTGTCGGACTTGGCCGCTTGGCGGGCTTCATCGTCCCAGCCGGCCC
>DYSB01000093.1 GCA_020726405.1 Acetofilamentum sp.
GGATGTATCAAATCGATACTTCAAGGGCCTCATAGATGATATCTTATTCTTTGATAGAGCGCTCTCTGATGCAGAGGTTATGTTGCTATTTAATGCGCCTCCCAATTGATGTTAGATCTTTGTGGATAATTTAAGTAGTACACACCGATCTGTAAAGAATCGAATTAAAGGTCTTGGACCAGTGAAGTATTTCCAATTAGCTAAATAACGACAAATATGTTTCCTCTCGACTTGCAAATCGGCCTTATTAATTAGAAATGAAATCTGACGCCAATCCATTTCAAATACATGAAATGGGTCTGTGAAAAGATGCGTCGGTCTTAATTTGCTAACCACCAACGGTGTTGAAAGCCAAATGATTCCACCAGGATTCAGATGCCTTTTCATCTCAACTAGATGATTCAATGGATTTCCTAGATGTTCTATTACTTCAAAACTGAATATGTTGTCCCACATCCCAGCAAGGTCGTTAGAATCCAAATCAAAGTCGGTATGGAATAATTTGATACCAAAGGTTCTTTCTAACAATTGTCCAAATGGGCTGTCACCTCCTACATCAAGAACATTGCCAAGAATTTTATCTTTATCCGCAATTAGAAAATTAACTGTATTTTTATGTCTTTCTGTGGCGACTTTATTCCAGCCCTCTACAAATGGATTGGAGTAAGTGTCGATTATCTTATCCATCGTGTTGTGTCCTGTTCACTTAAAGGATTCCACAAGAGTCGTGTGCCAGCCTAGGCTTGGAAAACTGCGAAAGCCCCAGCGGGTGCCAGAGTGTAGGATGCGGTCGTCGATCTCCGCCAGGATCAGCAGGCGGAACCACGTGCTCCAAAGATCGCTGGCCGTGGCCGGACAGTCCAGCGACTCCAAGCCCGAGTAGCGCCAATGGCGCTCGCGGCGGGCGACATCACGCAAGCGCTGGATGAACAAGCGCGCATTCTCCCGCAGACTCGCCCCGCCCTGGTAATTGCCCAACAGGAAAGGCAGGGCTGCCGCCGCCGGTTTCGCCCACGGGAAGCCTCCGTCGGGATTGCGGGCGGCGAGCACGGCCCGCGCGCAGCGCACCAGACGCTCCTCGTCTGAGGCGTCACCCAACTTGACCAGCACGTCCACACAGTCGTAATCCTCACAGGCTCCGCCGCCCCGGTTGTGGGCAAAGAAACCCTCCGTGGTCTGCAGTCGGCGTGTTACATCCAACAGACGATCGGCCTGCGGGAAGGCGCCTTCCCAATGCAGGAAGAAAAACAGGTAGTGATAGGCGCCGTAGACGGCGGGATAGCACCGCTGGGTTGGATCCGTTCCCCAGCAGCCCGTGCGCGCATCCTGATGCTGTCGCAGCCAATCCAGCCCGTCGTGGATGCGCTCCTGGAACGTGGGATCCTGGGTGCGGGCCCACTCGTGCTCCAGCAGGTAAAGGGCGAACATCACCCGGTTTGATTCGCGCCATGGATCGCGCCAGTCCAGGGCGTCGAAGGCAGCATGCAGGAGCGCGCGCGTGCGCCAGCGCTCCAGCAACCGTGGCGGGGCGGGCTCCAACCGACCCAGCAGGCGCAAGGCCTGCAGGGCAAAGTGGGTTTGCTGCTCAGCCAGGTAGTGGCGGTTGTGGCGCGGCCCCAATGACTCGCTCGTCAAGTTGCGAGTGAAGAGACCGCTCTCGGCGTCGCGCGAGTCCAGCAGAATTCCGCCCAGCTCGCGGGCTTCCGCGGAATCCGGGTTGGGCAGATCCAACAGGAGTTCGCGCAGGAAAACGGCGAAGCACGTTGCCAGCAGGTGAGGTGGCGAGCCGCTCCAGAGCCGGTAGCCCGCCGGCGTGCGCAGACTGGCGGCCCATTCCAGCACGCCCAAGCGGAAGCTGGGCTGGGCGAGTTCGGCCTTGAGATCCGGGCTTGGGGTCGGCTTCAACATGCGGCAAGATCGGAAAGCAAGGCGCGCCATGCTGCCCGGCCCCGCCCCGGTGCTACATTCCAGGCGCTTGTCGGACTTGGGCAGCAGGGAGTGAGAGTGGAGATCAGCGTGCTCATGGCCGTCCACAACGGGGGTGCGGAACTGGACCGCAGCCTGGACTCGTTGGCGGCCGCCTTGCCGCCGGACAGCGACGTGGTGGTGGTGGACGACGGCTCCACCGATGACACGCCGGCTCGCCTGCAGGCCAGGCGTGATCTGCCGTTGCAGGTGATACGCCAGGAGCGCGCGGGCCAGACCCGGGCCCTCAGTCGCGGGCTCGAGACGGTGCGCGGCCGCTGGGTGGCCCGGCTGGACAGCGGCGACTTCTGCCACCCCGAGCGCCTGGCCCGGCAAGCGGCGGAGCTGGGCGCGCGCCCGGAGCTGCTGGCACTGGGCTGCCGCGTGCGGCGCCTGGACCGGGACGGCCGCCTGCTGGGTGTGTCGGAAGTGGTGTGCGAATCCGAGCGGATTGCCCGCGGCCTGCTGCGAATCAACTTGTTCCAGCACTCATCCCTGATGTTTCGCCGCGAGGCCCTTGTGGCGGTCGGCGGGTATCGGCCCTTCTTCCGCTTCAGCCAGGATCTGGATCTCACCCTGCGTCTGGCGGAGCGGGGCCCGCTGGGCAATCTGCCGGAAGCCCTCTCGGACTGGGTCCTGGATCCGGACTCCGTCACGTTCCGGCAGCGGCGCAGCCAGGCGGCTTATGCCGACTTGGCGCGGCATTGTGCCCGGGAGCGGCGCCAAGGGCGGGCCGATCCGGTGGACGCAGGTCTGGTGCAGCCGCCGGACCAAGGCCCCGAACCCGAAGCCGAACGGCGGGCCCACTTCCACTTGGAAACGGCTCGCGCGCTGTTGATGGGCGACGGGGCAGCCGCGGCCCGCGCTGAATTGGCCCGGGCCCGTCAACATGGCCTGGGTTTCGGAGCTTGTCTCACGCCGCTGGCATTCAGCCTGCTTCCAGCCCCCCTGCGTGGGTTGGCCCGGAGTCTGCGCGTCCACTGGCTGACCCGATGAACCACGCCCAAAACCCGCAAAACCTCGTGCGCGACGCCGGCGGACTGGCCATCTCCCGACTGGCCGTGCGCATCCTGGGCGTGGCCGTCGGGCTCGTCGTGGCCCGCGTGCTGGGTCCCGAGGGACTGGGCCAACTCAGCCTGCCCAATCTGGTGCTGGCCACCACGCCCTTTCTCGCGTTGGGCTTGCCCGATGCCTTGGTGCGGGAGTTGCCGGTTGCCACGGACGATCCGGGTCTGGGCCGGCGCCTGGTGGCCACGGCCTGGTACATGACGGGGTTGCTGGGCGCCCTGCTGCTGGTTGTGGCGCTGGTGCTGGAAACCACCTTGCGCAATTGGATCTCCGATCCGCTCCTGCTGGCCTTTGCCGTGGCTTCCGGGCTGAGCAATGCCGCCTACAAGGTGAGCTACAGCGAACTCATCGGGCGCCGGCGCATTCGCGATCTGGCCATTCTGCAGGTGCTGCAGGGCCTGCTGCGCGCCGTCCTGGTCCTGGCGCTGCTCGTTGCCCTGCCGGCCGGGGCTCAAGTCTACGCCTTGCACGCCGGCGTCGCGCTCTCCCTGACCGGCAGCTTGATCTGGGCCGCGCGCCACGAGGCGGTGAGCCGGCCGCGCTTCGACGCCCGCGCCCTGGGCCGGCTGGGACGCTCGGGTCCACCGCTGGCGCTGGCCTCGCTCTTCCTCATGCTGCTGATCGTGGGGGACCGGCTGGTGCTGAGCCGCGTGCTGGAACCCCAGGCGCTGGGCATTTTCGAGCAGGGCGTGTTGATCCGCGACGGCCTGTTGCTGCTGCCCGCCGTGCTGCTGACCCTGCTGATCCCGGATTACTCGGCGCGCCAGGGGGATCCGGCACTGCGCCCGGGCCTGCTGGCCGACGTGGCGCGCCAGTCCGGGCTGGTGGCGGTGGGCACGCCCCTGCTGCTGGGCCTGACCCTGCTCCAGCTGCCCTGGCTCTTCGACTTGCTGCTGCCGCGCTTCACACCGGGCATGCCCGTGTTACAACTGGCCGTGCTGGGCATGTGCCCGATCTTCCTCTCCTATATTCTGGTCAGCTTGTTGATGAGTGAAGGGCGGGCCGTCCAGGTTGGACTGTTGGCGCTTGTCTGCCTGGGTCTGCTGCTGGGGCTGGATCTGCGACCCGTGGCGGCCTGGCAGCCTTGGCTGGAACGCGTGCTGTCCCACGGTCCGCCGGTGGCGGGGCTGGAGCGGGCGCTGGCGGGCGCGCTGACGGCGCTGGGCGCTTTTTGGCTGTTCTCCCTGGGAATCCTGCTGGGCAACGCGCGCCGCCTGGGACTGGGCGCCGGGCGTGTGCTGGCCTGGATCGCGCCTGCGCTGCTGCTCAGTCTGGCGGCGCTGGCCTGGCTGGAGCAGGGCTGGCTGCAGGTCTGGAATCCTTGGGTGAATCTGGGCTTCGCCCTGGCGGGTGGGCTGTTCCTGGCAAACTACGAGCGGCGCAGCGGACAGCTGGGCAAACTCTGGCGGGCCCGCCGGGCCGTCAAATCATGAGGCGGGAATGAAAACCAAACACCAGATGTTCTGGCTGGGCGGCCTTGTGCTGGCCCTGTTGCTGGTCCTGCTCCATCCCTTCCTGAGCGGCCAGACCCTGCTGCCTTCGGACACGGTGAAGAGCCTGCCCTTCGCGCGTTTCGGCGCGGCGCAGATGTTCGGACACGGCCACGTGGTCCAGTGGATCCCCTATCTGTTCGGTGGCATGCCCTGCTACGCCAGCATCATGGTCACGCCTACCTATCTGATGTCGGTGATCAGCTCGTGGGGCCTGGGCAGCGTGCTGCCCATCTTCAAGGACCCGGTGGTCCTGCACGTCTTCCACCTGCTGCTACTGGGCTGCGGCAGTTTCCTCTACTTGCGCCGGCGCGAGCTGTCCTGGCTGGCCGCGGGTTTCGCCGCCCTCAGCCTGACCTTCGGCACCACGCTGGTGGGTCTGATGGGCGCGGGCCACACCATCAAGCTCTGGACCGTGTGCTGGATGCCGCTCAACCTCTACCTGCTGGAGGGTTTGCTGACGGACAAACGCCTGCGTGCCCTGCCCGTGGCGGCGTTGGGTCTGGCCATGCTGCTCAGCGTGAAGCACATCCAGATGAGCTGGTACTTCCTGCTCTTCGCCGGCGTCTACACCCTGGTGCGGCTCTGGCAGATGCGCCGCGAGCCCGGCCGCCCCTGGCTGGGCGCGGGCCTGCGGGCCCTGGCCTGGGTGGGGCTGGCCCTGGCGCTGGCTGCCTTCCTCTACTTGCCCGTGCTGGAATACTCGGGGATGAGCATGCGCTCCGGCACCCTCTCCGCCGTGGCCGGCGGCAGCTATGCCGAAGCCTATTCCTTTCCGCCCTCGGACCTGCTCAGCTGGTGGATGCCGGGCGCCCGGGGCTTTGGTGGCGCGGATTACTGGGGCGCGCTGGAATACACGGCCTTTCCGCTTTACGCCGGAGCCCTCTGGCTGCCCCTGCTGGCGGTGGCGTTCTGGAAGGCCGAAGACCGGCGGCGCATCTGGCCCTGGCTGCTGCCCTCCCTGCTGCTGCTGATCCTGGGTCTGGGCCGGCACACGCAGCTCTTCGATCTGCTGGTGAAGGGACTACCCGGTTATGCCAAGCTGCGGGCCCACATGTGGGCGCTGGCCCTGACCCAGCTGGGCCTGGTCTTCAGTGCGGGCGTGGGCCTGGACCGCCTGCTGAAGCTCGGTTCTGATGCTGCGGGCGCGAAGCTCCGCCGCGGGCTGCTGGGTGTCTCGCTGGGCGCGCTGGTGCTGGCCGGGCTGTTCTGGGGCGCCCGTCCGGACCCGGCCAAAGGCCTGCCGCCCGGGACTTCCTACAGCAACCCGCGTGACACGGCGATGATCCAGAACTACCTGATCAAACGGGGCCAGGAACCGCGCCAGGACTACGTGGACATGGTGCACGGCGGCCTGCGCGCGGAACGCGCGGCCCAGTCCCGGGGCGACGCGGCGCGCACGCTGCTGTTCGTGGCCCTGGCCGGGGGGGCGCTCTGGCTGCACGCCCAGCGCGAGTTGCCCACGGCCGGGCTGGCCGTCTGGCTGGGCCTTTTGACCGCGGCGGACCTGGTCTGGGTGGATCGCCAGACCCTGGTCTTCGAACCGCGCGGCAATCTCGAACTGCTGTTCCGGCCCCGGGGCGCGCTGGCCGAGTTGGTGGCCCTGCCGGAGAAGAACTCGTTCCGGATCTGGCCGGACGGCGTCTACAGGCAGAACGAGCCGGCCTGGCACGAGCTGCACAGCATCGAGGGTTATCACGGGGCCAAGCCCGCGGGCATCCAACAAGTGCTGACGGATGGCCGCGTGAATCTGCCCGACGGCTCGGGCAGCAGTCTGCATCCGGCCTGGCTGGACCTGCTCAACGTGCAGTGGGTGATCAGCCGCTCGCCGCTGCCCTGGCTGCAGCCCGTCGGCCGCTTCGGGGACGACTTCCTGTTCCACAACCCCGGCGCGTTGCCCCGGCTGTCCTTTCCCGCCGGCTGGGAGGCCGTGGCCGGCGAGCAGCAATTCGAGCGGGTGATGAACGGGCTGGATCCGCGCGCGCTGGCCGTGCTGGACCCGGCCCCGGCGCTGCCACCCGCACTGGGCAGTGGCCAGGGACGCGTGCTGAGCTATGAACCCGACCGGGTGGAATACGCCATCACTTGCGGCGGCCCGACGCTGGCCCTGCTCTCGGAGATCTGGCTCCCCAAGGGCTGGGTCGCCACCCTGGACGGTCAGCTTGTGCCCATCCTGCGGGCCGACCACTTGTTGCGCGCCGTGGCTCTGCCAGCGGCGGGGGATCATCGCCTGGTGCTGGAATACCGGCCGCAGGGCTGGGTGATCGGGCGCTGGATCTCGCTGATCACACTGCTGCTGCTGCTCCTGGTCCGCTTTGGCTGGCGCCGGCACTAGCCGCCGGCACCACCCGCCTGCTGCCGGGGAGCCGGAGGTGGCGCGCCCGGCTTGATTTCCCGCTATGGCTGGTGGAAGAAGCAGGGTCACTGAGTCTGGATTCGGTGGATATACCCCAATGCGGGGTGGTTCATTCCACCAAAGTGGCATGAGGGCCGAAGTCGGCCAAGTGCCCGAATGTGTTCAGCTTGTCCGGTTCCTGGACAATCCCCTTGGCCGGGTTGGGAAAGAGGAGTCTGGGAGTCCTTGTTCTGCTTGAACTTCGCTCCGTCCAGCTGCTTGGCATGGGCTTTGCTCTTACGTTGCTCAGCAAAATCGGAATTGCGATGAGGCCGCTTGAAGCCCACTAGGGGATTGCCCGATGGGGGTCGAGGTGATTCAAACGGTGGGGTGGGCTTCTAATTAGATGGGGGCCGCAGTATGAAGCAGCGTGCGATCAAGCAAGTTTCCGGAATCCGCAAACAGGTTGACTTGTATTTCTCGTCGCCCTTGTTTCTGCTGATTCTGGTGGCAGCTTTCATGCTGATGTAATTGTCTTTTCAGCTTCATCGACCTTCCGCGCCCGGCTTACCACCGGGCGTTTTATTCTCCTGACGGTCCGCGCCGGAATCTCCCACGGAGCTGGAGCACGGATTGCGTTCCCAGCGCCCAATCTCAACATTCAGAGCAGGTGAGTCTCCGAAATGCTGCAGGGCCTGCAGAGAAAACTGAATTCCGGGGAAACCCGCCTGGCGAGCTGCGGTCAGTGCCGCTTGCGCTTCCCAAACAGGAGGAATCATGAAGCGATCCATGCTCGGACTGGGGCTCACCCTGTCCGCAATCACAATGTTGTACGCCGCTGATCTGGCGCCGCTGGGCATCCGGCAGGATGTGGAAGCGTGGCACGTGGGATCCGTGGCTGCGGGCCGGGGTCCGGCCGCCGCATTTTGGAACCCCGCCCTGCTAGGCTACGAGCAGGGCACGACCCAGCTGGAGTTCATTTTTTCGGGCGAGGATGAGGATGAGGATGAGGATCATCCGCAAACCGATGAATTGGGCGTGTTCGCCAACCTGGGCGGGCTGGGCTTTGGCATGATCCACGAAGAGAGCCCCGCGGGGCTGTTCGTCAACCAGTACCGGCTGGGTCTGGGCTCCGGGACCAGGGGCAACTACACGGGTCTGGCCTACGGCTGGAGCGAGGGCAACGACGACTCCGCCAAGACGCCGGATCAGCTGATCCTCTCCTACCTGACCCAGCCCCATCGCTATGTCAGCTTCGGCTCGACCGCGACCTGGGTCCTGGGCAACACCTATCAGCAGCCCGGGACGCTGCTGGAGTCGGGTCTGGCCCTGCGTCCCTTCACGGATCGCGTGACCTTGTCCGTGGACGGCGCTTGGCGCTTCGACGGTGGGTCGTACATCGAGCGCTCGGCCGAGTATTGGGCCGGCGTGGAAGTGGAGCCTGTCGACTACTTGCGCCTGAGCGCGCGCAAGCACCTGGATACGGACGACATCGTCTTCCAGGCCGGGCTGAATCTGCGCCACCTGAGCCTGGGTGCCATCCTGCCCGACGCGGAATCCGACGCCAAGCCGGGTCCCGGCACGCGCTACTCCGTGCTGTTCAGTGATCGCACTTTCAATAAGGGCCTGGCGCTGCGGCACAAGAAGCAGCTCTTCGCCCGGATCGAGCTGGCGGGCATGGCCGGCGAGTATCCCTGGCTCATGGTGGGCCAGAAATTCCAGTTGCAAAAGTTCCTGACCCAGATGGAAGCGGCGGAGAAGAATCCGCGCCTCAAGGGCCTCTTCCTCAACATCCGGCCGGACTTCCAGGCGGACATGGCCCTGCTGCGGGAAATCCGCGAGCGGATCGTCGAGTACAAGGCCAAGACCGGCGGTGAAGTGGCGGTCTACTGCCATGGACACAGTCTGGGGACCCTCTACCTGGCCTCCGTTGCCGACCGACGCGCCATGCTGCCCATCGGCGAGGCGCAGATTGACAACATGGGCCGCGAGCGCCTCTACCTGGCCGATGCCTTCGAGGAGGCCGGGATCGATTTCGTGCGCTTCAACATCGGCGCCTACAAGGGCGCGGGCGAGGACTTTGACCGGAACGCCATGTCCCCGGAAGTGCGTGAGAATGTGGGCGCCTGCCTGAACGACATCTACAACCACGTCACGGAAGGCATTCGCGAGGGCTACGGCCTCAGCCAGGCCCAGCTGGACGAGCTGCTCGCCCACTGGTTCGTGACCCGCGACCAGCTCATGGCGATGAAGCTGGTGGATACGTTGCTCTACGACGACCAGGTGGAGGATTGGGTCTGCCGGCGCGAATCCAGCGACGACGACGATGACAAGAAGTCCGTCGGCTTCACCATTTCGCTGGGCGTCAATATGAAGGACCTGGAGAAGCTCAAGGGTGACCGGGTGGTCTCGCTGGCCTCGCTTACGGAGCTGCCGATCCACCGCCGCTGGGGCGGCAAGCCCGAGATCGCCGTGATCTACGCTTCCGGCCCGATCTACTCCGGCCGCAGCCTGGGCCCCTTGGCCATCGGCGACGAGACCCTGATCAAGCAGTTCAAGGCGGTGCGCGAGGATGACAACATCAAGGCCGTCGTGTTCCACATCGACAGCCCTGGCGGCAGCGGCTACGCCTCGGATCTGGTCTGGCGGGAGATGGAGCGTCTCAAGAAGAAGAAGCCGCTGATCGTGGTCCAGGGTTTCGTGGCGGCCTCGGGCGGCTACTATCTGTCCATGGCGGCGGACACCATCCTCTCCACGCCCATGACCATCACCGGTTCCATCGGCGTGGCGGCGGGCCTGTTCTTCGACAAGGGCCTGATGAACAACGCCAAGCTGCGTCAGGACGGCGTCTGGGCTGGCAAGAAGGAGAGTTTCGGCGGCACCATGGTCGCGGCGCCGCTTGATTTCAAGGCGGGTTCCGCCCAACTGCGCATGCCGCCCCTGCCGATTTTCGGCCGCGAGCTGACCGAGAACCAGTCGCTGGAATTGCACGCCATGATCAAGGACTTCTACACGGACTTCGTGCAGAAGGTGGCCGATTGCCGCGACAAGTCGTGGGAAGAGGTGAACGGCATCGCCGAAGGCCGGGTTTGGTCCGGTCCCGCGGCGCAGAAGCTGGGTCTGGTGGATGGACAGGGCGGCCTGCGGGACGGCATCGAGCTGGCCCGCCTCAAGGCCGACCTGAAGAAGGAAGACGTCAAGATCAAGGAAATCCATCCCGCGCTGTCCTATGTGGACATTATCCAGCTCCTGCAGATGTTGAGGCAGGGTGGTGGCATGAGCGCGGCGCAGCAGCGCCTGTTCGCCGAACAGGTGGGTCTGACGCAGGACATGCGCCTGTCCATCCTGGGTTCGGGCAAACCGGAACTGCTGCTGGATGACCAGCCATATCAAGGCTTCGGCTGGTAGAAATGGCGGCCGGGGCGGGTCACTGCCCCGGCTTTTCTTTTTGGGAGGCACATGAAGAAGCAAGGCGGACGGACGATCGGAGCCCTGGTGGCGCTGGTCGGGTTGTTGCTGGTGATGGGTTGCATGCAGGGGAAGGCCAGCTTGAGCGCTGCCGACAAGGCCGCGATGGCTCCCTACGTGGGTGTCTGGCAGGACCTGGAGACGCTCTCCCTGACCACGGTGGTGTTGAAGGCGAACCAGCTGCAGGTGCAAGCCGTGGTGGACGCGGACGGGGAGGACTTCCCCGTGACGGCCCAGAACTGGGACGGCAGCGTCCTCAGCTGGACGTATCACGTGCCATCCAGCGGCTACGACGTCCGCATCGCCACCACGGGCCTGGAGGGCGACATCCTCAACAGCACGTGGGCCAATGACGAGGCCAGCGGCACGCAGGAATTCAAGCGCCTCAAGTAGACCGGGTTCGCCGCCAGGGACCAGTGGCACGGCGCAATGCGCGGGGCGTCTCTTGCGCTCTTAGCTGTCCTTTGGTAAACTTGGGGCCTTCTGCCGCGTTCGTCTAGTGGTTAGGACGCTGGCCTCTCACGCCGGTAACACGGGTTCGAATCCCGTACGCGGTATGAGTCACGTGAGACGAAGACCTGCCCTCGGGCAGGTCTTTTCGTTTTTGGATCAGCGCAGGGGATGCCGGGGCCGGGGATCCAGCCCGATGGTCCGCTGGCGCCGCGGCAGCCGGTCGTTGGACTGCCCGTTGGGATGGCACTGCAGACAGGCCTGGCTCTCCCAGCTGTACCCGCCCACCTCATCGTGCTCCCCGTCCATCTCGCTGCGCGAGTGTTCGTGGCAGCCCAGGCAGCTGAATTCCGC
>DYSB01000008.1 GCA_020726405.1 Acetofilamentum sp.
AACTCGCTCAAAGCCGTTCCAAGGAACCGTATGTTTTGCGGCCAGCAGGAAGCGGGGGATGACATCGCATTCCGTGGCGATACGCTCCAGCAAGCCGCCCTTCCCGAACCGGTCGTAGTTGCCACCGAAGCCGTGATCCTCAAGGATGGGGACAGGGCGAACCAGCGCTTGAGCAGGGCCACCGCCTCACCAGGCATCTTCACCTCGGTGTAGATGTAGTAGCCGTACTGACGCTTCTCCACCGCATAGGCCAGACGCTTTTTGCCCATGCGTTCCACCTTCTGCACCTCGCCACCGTTCTTTTCGATGAATTCGGAATACTTCCCCACCAGGGAATTCACCCGCTCATCGTCAAAATTGGGCTCGGCAATGAAGGTGACTTCGTAATTGCGAAGCTCACTCATCGCATCTCCTTGTGGACTAAGGCCATCCAACCCATCTGGATGGCAAGGATGGGCCCCCCCGATCCCGGCAGGGCCAAAAAGCAAGCCGAGAGTATAGCGGAGGAGGAGGGGAATCGCAAGGAAATCCCCTCAGAATCAGGGACTTCCGTCCTGAACGAGTCGGCGTAGGCTCACTATCAAGAATGGGATATCAATTGTCGATAGGGGTGGGCAAAGACTTCGAACCACGGGAGAGATGTGAGATGGACTGCGATTGCATTCAGGCCTGTCCCTTCTTCAACGACCGCATGGCCATGAAGCCGGCCATGGCCGGCGTCTACAAACAGAATTATTGCCAGGGCGCGTTCAACGAATGTGCGCGTCATCTGGTCATGAAGGCCCTGGGCAAACCGGCCGTGCCGCCGGACCTCTTCCCCAACATGGCGGAGCGGGCCAATCACCTGATCCAGGCCGCCCAGTCAGGTTCCTAGCGGGAGCGGGAGACCCAGTCCGGCACCGTTCGGCCCCGTTGGCGGAGCCGCAAGTTGAGCTGGGCCGCCCCGTGCTGCACGTGCCGCAGGTTGTAGATGTGCAGTTCCAGCCGGCTCAGGCCCGGCCGCATCCCGCTGGGCTGCGCCGCATTCGCCAGATCCAGCCGGGCGCAGGCCTCCCGGCATTTGCCGCGGCCGTGTTCCAGGTAGTCCAGCAACTCCTGCTGGGTGTAGACGCGCGGCGGCAGCTTGCCGGCCGGATCCAGCTCTTCCAATCCAAACGGCGCCGGCGGGGCGAAGCCCTCCACACTGGGCGACAGGTAGAAGTCCAGCCAGAACAGGGTGTGGAAGGTCGTGTACCAGAAGCCGGGCGTGTCGGAGAGCTCGCCCCAATCTTCTTCCGGGCAGGCGCGCAGGGCGTTGCCCAGCATCTGGAGAGCGGCCTGGAACTGGGTTCCCAGCGCTTCGCGCAGCAGTTCGCTCATGGGGGATCCCGGTTTGGGTTGGGGTTCAGCGTCTGCCGCGCAGCCAGCGTTTGAGGCGCCGCCAGCCCTGCACGGCCGCATTGCGCTCCTCGGCCACGCGCCATTTCCAGCTCATCCGCAACGGCAGCAGCGGCAGGATCTCCGGCCGGCAGTTGCGCAGCAGCACGAAATCGTAGGCATCATCGGCCAGCAGTGGCCGCAGGCACCGGGGCCCGGGATCCAGCGCCACCACCCGGCCGTCGGCCGCCACCAGCCAGTTGGCCAGGTGCGGATCGCGGTGACACAAACCGACGGAGTGCAGGCGACTCAGGATTTCCACCACCCGCGGCCAATGTCGCTCCTCGACCGGCCCGCCGTCCACGAATTCGTAGACCAGCCAGGACTCGACCAGCAGGCCCCAGCAGCGCCTCTCCAGCAGTAGCAGTGGCCGCGGGGTGGCAACGCCGGAATCCAACAACAACAGGCCCGCGCGGAAGGCGCGGCACATCTCGCCGGGCTGGAACAGTGAGACCAACCGGTTCCAGGCACGGCCGTCCCGCCAGAGCGGACGCTTGAGCACCCAGGGGGCCGGCGCGGCGTGGACCAGTTCGGGGGGAGTGCCCGCCGGCGCCTTGTGCAGTAAAAGCACGCGGCTGCGCGCGTCGTCCCGCAGGCTGCGGTCCGGCTGGCGCGTGGCCGCCAGTAGCAGGCGGCCCAGGGCCGGCGCGTCGCCGATGAAGGGGCGCGCCCAGGGGGCCGTCCGAATCCGCCAGCTCATCGACCCGGGTCGACGAGGCCCTGGATGCGGTAGAAGCCGCTGCCCGAAGGCAGTTGGGCCGAACCCGTCCAGAGCGTGTCCGCACTTTCACCCAGCAGTGTGAAGGGCCCCCAGGGCTGTTCAGCCTGGTAGATCCGGAAGTGATCGTAGCCGCGCCGGGGCCAGCTGAGCCGGACCTGTCCGCCGCTCAGGGCGATGCTCACCGGGCCGGGCTCCGGGAAACGCTCCAGGGCCGCCGGCAGGTTGATGACGCCCCAGCCGAAATCGTTGTCGGGCAGGTTGGCCCGGTCCGCCGTGCTCATGAGTGCGGCCCGCACCTGGGCCGGCGTCCAGAAGGGATGGACCTCCAGCAGCAGGGCCGCGCAGCCCGCCACCAGCGGACAGGACAGGCTGGTGCCGGCGAAATAGCGCAGGTCGGTGGGGTTGTCCCAGCCCGCCGCCGCCACGCCCACGCCTTGGGCGCTGACTTCGGGCTTCAGCCTGCCGTCGTAGGTGGGGCCCGGACTGCTGAACCAGGCCAACTGTCCCGCGGCGTCCACGGCCCCCGTGCTGATCACGCCGAAAGCGTCCGCCGGCGTGCCGATGTGTCCCCAATCGTCGTCCCGGTTGTTGCCGGCCGAGACCACCACGCACAGGCCCAACCCCACGGCTAGATCCACCGCCTGGGTGGTGATGGCCGTCCGGCCGTCCAGATCCTCCCACTGGTACCAGTCCGTGTAGCCCAGCGAGGCCGAGGCCACGTCGGCGCCGCGGGCTTCGCCCCATTCCAGGGCTGCGACGTAATAGTCCTCTTCAACCGGCGTCTCGCTGGCCGTGTCCTCGGTCTTCGCCAGCAGGAACTGGCAGGCGTAGGCCGGACCGTAGAGTTCGCCCGGCCAGTGGCCGCCCAGCGCCGTGGCCGTGGCGGTGCCGTGCCGGTGTTGGGCCTCGGGATCGCCGGGTTCGTTCTGCGTCTCGCCGTCCTGATTGATGAAGTCCCACTCCTCGAGCACGCGCCCCGTGCCGAAGGCCTGGTGATCTGTGTAAAAACCCGTGTCCAGCATGAGCACGCGGATGTCCGCGCCGCTCAAGCCCGCGTCGTGGGCGGCGGGCACGCCCAGCATCTCCAGTTGATTGAAGGAGGTGCCGTACTGCAGGCGCGCGGCGGCGTCAGGGCGACCCACCATGCGCGGATCGGGCCGGCGCCGGCCGGTGGCCACTGGGCGCACTTCCCGCACGAAGGGCAGGGCGCGCAGCTTCTGCAATTGGGCCGGGCTGGCGGAAACGGAGACGGCGTTGAACCAGCGACTCTGGGTGCGCACATGGACGCCCGTCTCACGGATGCTCTTCAGGTAGGAGGCGGAGACGCGGCGATCGGGATCCTCCAGACGATCCCGGCGGCCCCGCACGTCGCGCCGCCACCGGGCGTGGGGATCGGGCGTGACCCGTTCGACGCCTCGCTGCCCACCATGCCCGTTGAGGAAAACCCAGACTGCCTGGCGACTGGTGGGGGAGGCGGGCCGCGTGGGCTCCTGCAGGCCTGGCCAGGTCAAGCCGAATCCAGCGTCCGCAGCCCGGCCGGGCGCACTCCGGACGCCGGCCAGTGGAATCGCCAGCAGCACGATCAAGCTGACTGCGCGCAGGATCGGACGCACGGAATTCTCCTGTGTGTGGGAAAGGGCGGGAGCCCTGCTCCGGTGGTAACTTGGCATTTGAAGCCACAACAAGCAGCGGAGACGGCATGAGCCAGCAACCCGACATCCTGGCCCTCTGGCCCGAATTGGACTGGATCGAAAACGACGCCCTGCGGGCCGCCACCGCCCGGGCCTGGAAGCTGGCGTTGGAACGCAGCCCGCTCAGCGGCGCGGACCTGCAGCGCATTCCCTTCACCCTGTTGCACGCCACGCCGGTGACCTTCATGGCGCACAAGCGCTGTGTCGTGCACATCGCCCGGGAGTCGGCGCGCGCCATGCAGGCCTTCATGGGCGACCATTTGCCCATCGACCTCGATGTGGTGGTGGCGGGGGCCATCCTGGCGGACGTGGGCAAACTGCTCGAGTATGAGCCGGATCCGGCCGGGGGCAGCCGCCAGAGCGCGCGAGGCAAGTACCTGCGCCATCCCTTCACGGGTGTGGCCCTGTGCATGGAAGCCGGAGTGCCGGACGCGGTCTCGCACATCGTGGCCACGCACGCGGCGGAGGGGAATCTGGTGACTCGCAGCGTCGAGGCCTGCATCGTGCACCACGCGGACTTCATGAGCTACGATCCGGTGGCCAAACGCTTGCAGGTGTAGGCGTCCCGGGAGTTCGACAGTCGCGGTCAGACCGTGTCGCGGCTCGGCCCGTTGTCTTATCAAGCGACAGGGTGCGACGAAAAAACACTTGCGGGCAGTGAAACTTCGGGAACCCGTTTCGACGGATTCCCGTTTGGCCGCGCGGCCCCCGGAACCTCCCTTCTAGGGGCGGGTGGGGGGTTAGTGGGAGGGCGCATCGATACATTTTCCCGAACCATTGCGCCGGGTACAAACCCAAACCTCCACGCACCGGACCACGTCATCAGTTATCCATGGCCCCCTGATCAATCCAGTCTCGGATCACTTCAATCTGAACCGCCGGCAACTGCCCGCCCGCCGGCATGCGCAGCGCCGGGTTGCTCTCCTCCAACCGCGCCACCAGCAGACTGGAATCCGCCGCGCCTGGAACCACCACGGCGCCACTCACTCCGCCGGCCCGCAGACCCGCCAGACTGCCCAGATCCAGCCCGCCCGCCCGAACTGCCGTCCGCGATGTGGCACACTGTGCAATTGCCTTGCAAAATGGGCCGCACGTCCTGGCAAAGCTCACGTCTTCATCCACCGGCGCTGTGCCGGGCTCGTCGCCCAGATCCGCGCAGCCGGCCAGACCGCCCTGGCAGAGCACGTGCAGCGCTGGCCCCTTGGCCTTGGCCGGCGTCTTGGATCCATCGGGAAACCAGGTCACGTCCACGGGCAGCGTGCGCGAGCGCGTGACGCCGTGCAGCGGATAGTCCCCCGTGGCTGTCACGCGTGTGGTCTTGCCCGGTGCCAGGGCTGCCACCGGCACGCTCAGGCTGCGCATTTCGAAGCGCGTAACCGGGTACTTGTCCGTGTGCATGTGATTCTCCCGCATATGTTTGTTCCGCAAGGACATGCCGGTGTCCAGACTCTTCAGGTCCACTTGGAACCAGGCGGACGAGCCCTGACCCAGCGCCTCGTGCTGCCAGAGCGCGCGCACGGTCAAGGCTTTGCCCGGGTCGCCGTCCAGCGGCCCCGCGTTGTCGTTGCCCACGGCCAGCGACAGGCTGTAATGGTCCGGATGCAGCTCCACCTCGACGCCCGTGTCCAGCTGGCCCGCGCCATAGCCCAACGCGCGGCGCGCAGCCGTCTCGTGGTCCACCCAGTTCCAGCCGAAGTTGGGCAGGAAGCGGCCGGCCTTCACGCTGCCGTGCCAGGGCAGCACGCTCAGCAGGCCGTAGCCTTCCCCCGTCCCGTTCAGGCTCTTTTCCAGGACCACGCGGGCCTTCTCGTGCAGCTTCAGGCCGAGGTAGATGTCGCCCTGCATCAGGAAGAAGCTGCTGCGCTCATGCTTGGCCAGGACGGTGGCCGGTGCGCCGGACTGGGATTCCTGCAGGAACATGCCGCGGAAATCCAGCCCAATCTCCACCCGCTTGCTTAGGGCCGGGCTGAGTTCTTCCAATTGTTCCTGGGCCAGCCCCTTGGCGGCCTCTCCGTGCCGGTGAAGAACTGGCTGCCGAAGCTCGTGCGCAGCCCGCCGCCCGCCGGGTTCACATGGCAGAGGTGACAACTCTGGCCGTATTGGGCGGCGAAGCGCGGCAGGGCCCGCACGGCGGAAACTGGCAGTAGAACAAGCAGCAACGACAGCAGTGCAAACCCGCGCGACATGGCAACCTCCCGGTTTGCGTTCAGGATGACGCGTCAGGGTAAATTCTTAGGTGGAACTAAGTTTTAACAGGTGGGAAGCGGGAATGCGGCGGTCACCAACCGGGAGGATGCGGGTTGGTGCCATGTCCAGCGACCATGGAGGAAGGTCAACTGGCCCGGATCCGGAACATGGCGGGTGCCATCGCTGCTCAACAACAGGTCGGCCAACGAGAGGACGGCTCCGGCCGTGGCCTTCACTTGGCCGCCGTGGCCGTCGCGGATCATCACAAAGAGGCCGGGCCGGCAGGCCAGGCGCAGGCTGTTGGATTCACAAACCACGGGTGTGTTCGGCTCGATGCAGGCCCGCAGGGCCTCAATCCCCGCGGCCAGGGCCTCGCGACGCACACGCAGCCACCAAACCCGCCGGGCCCCCGCTGCCAACATCCGCCTCGTGTCTTTGTCGGCCCCGGGCCGCGTCTCCTCCGTCAGCTGGAACTCCCCGTCGAGCGCGCCGCAGACGCCGCACCCGGCGCCCCCGCGCGGGCAGCCGGCCCTCTCGTCGCGGATGACCGTCACCTTCAGGGCGACCACGGCGCCGCCGGCGGCTGTCTCCCGGATGAGGCGACAGGCCAACGTCGTCTTGCCCAAGTTGCGCCCCGTGGCGCCGAGCAGAAGCATGGTCGGCCAGCTGGTCATGGCGCCTCCGCGATGTAACGTCCCGCAGCGCTGCTGATGGAAACCCAGACCTCGCGGCCCGGGCGGAGCCGCAGCCGGTTTGCCTCCTCGTCGCCCAGCAGAGCCACGATCTCGACGCCGATGTCAACCCCGATCTCCAGTCCCGCGCGTGCCGGAGTCACCTCCGTCACCCGGCCGTGGCACAAGTTGGGCAGCTCGGCCCGCGGCCGCTCGGAGAGCAGGCAGACGTCCTCGCCGCGAAAGAGCAGGCAGCCCGGTCCGCCCGCCTCGTCAGTCATCACGGAGAAGACATGGTCCTCCACATGGAAGCGACCCATGGTCACCCCGCCCTCGTCGCAGCTCTCCAACCGGCCCTGGAAGACGTTGCGCAGGCCGACGAAGCGGGCCACAAACTGGCTGCGTGGATGCCGGAACACCTCGAGCGGTGTGCCTGTCTGGACGATGCGGCCACTCTCCAGCACCGCCACCCGGGAGGCCAGGGCCAGGGCCTCCTCGAAATCGTGTGTCACGTGGAGCAGCGTCCTTCCTTGCCGGTGCAGGGAACGCAGCAGCCTGCGCAGGCCGCTCCGCGCCCCGCAGTCCAGGGAGGAGAGTGGCTCATCCAGCAGCAGATAGCGTGGCTGGCGGGCCAGGGCGCGGGCCAGCGCCACCCGCTGGGCCTCGCCGCCGGAGAGCGTGGCCGGCATCCGCCGGTCCAGCGCGCCGATGCCGACGGTGCGCTCCAACTCCTGCAGTCGCAGAGCCTTCTCCTGCCGGTCGAGGCGCAGCCGCTCCAGTCCGTAGGCCACGTTCCGACGCACGGACAGATGGGGAAAGAGGGCCTGGTCCTGGTACACCAGCGCCATAGGACGCTCCTGGATGGCATCGCGGCTGATGTCCGATCCGTCCACGAGAATGCGACCCGCCACGGGCCGGTGCAGCCCCGCCAAGGTCTCCAGCAGCACCGTCTTGCCGGAGCCGGACGCCCCCAGCAGGACGAAGTAGTCGCCCTCGCGCACCTCCAGATCGATGCTGCGCAGTTCGAATCCGCCCACGCGGATGTGAAGCCGCTCAAGCCGCAACATGGTCCCGGTCCCCCGCCAGCAAACGCAACACCACGAACAGCAGGAGGCAGATCAGCACGAACAGGGCGGTCATCGGCAGGGCGTGCCGCAGGCCATACGAGCCGAAGCGCTCGAAGATCATCACCGGCGCGATGGTGGGATGGTAGGCGATGATGACCACCGCGCCGAATTCACTCAACCCGCGCGCCCACATCAGCACCAGCCCGGTGAGGATCGAGCGCCGCGCCAGCGGCAGCGAGATGGTGAGGAAGGCCCGCGTCGGCGAGGCGCCCAGGTTGAGCGCGGCCCTCTCCAGCCGTTCGGGCACGGCCTGGAATCCCGTGCGGGCGGAGTGGATCAGGAAGGGCAGGCTGACGAAGGCCATGGCGACAATGATTCCGGCGGGATGGGAAACGAATTCGATGCCCAGTTTCGCGGCCAGGCCACCCGCCGGCGTGTTGCGCGCCAGCACCCCCAGCAGGGCGATGCCGGCCGCGGAATGGGGGATGACGATGGGCAGGTCGATGATGCCCGTCACCAGGGAATGCAGCGGAAAGCGCCGCCGAGCCAGCAGCCAGGCCAGCGGAATGGCCGGCACGGCGCAGAGCAGCGTGGCCGCCATCGAGGTCCAGAGGGTCAGGCCGATGCTGCGCCGCACCTCGGGATCAAGGGCGGTCTGCACCAGCTGCGGGGCGGAGGTGCGCAGGAAGACCGCCACCAGCGGGGCGACGATGAACAACAGCAGCGTGCCGCCGAGCAGGGTGAACGCGAGGTGCAGATTGTCCAAGCGCCTCATCGTCTCACCTCGACCGGTCCGCTGGTTTGGCGAAGCCCCGCAGCGGAGCGGGCAGAGCCTCGTAGCTGCTGCAAACGGCCGGCACCACGCTGGGTTGTCCCAGCCGGGCCAGAATCGCCCCGCCTTGCTCGCGGGTCAGCAGGAAACGGACGAAGGCCAGCGCCGCCTCGGGGTTGGGGCTGCGGCGCGGAATGGTGACGCCGTAGATCATGGCCTCCCCGTAAATGCGCGTCGTCTCGCCCGGGTGCTTGCCGGCCACGTCGGCCCACGCCTGCCGGTAGAGCGCTTCGCGCGTCGGATCCCCCAGGTTGATCTCCGGCGGCAGGGCCACGATGTCCAGCCCGTGCTGCACGGCCACCGAGCGGTAGATGAACACAACCTCGATCTCGTCCATTTCCAGCAGGGCCAGCAGGTCCACCTCTTTGGGGCGGATGTGCCGGTGGTGCAGGGCCAGCAGCGAGTCCGCCAGCCCCGGTCGCTTCAAGTGGAGACCCGCCAGACGGATGGCCTGGACGCTGCGATACCCGCAGGGATCGGAGTCGGGATCGGAGCGCCCGAAGACCAGCCGGCCCTTGACCAGCAGATCGAAGCAGGTGGCGGCGGTCACGCCCCGGGCCTTGGCCTGGCCCGGATTCATGGCCAGCACCAGCTCGTTGGAGGCGAAGCGCAGATTCCAGGCGGCGTGGTCGGGCAGAAGCAGGTCGTCGATCACCCGGTGGTCGGCCACGGCCAGCACGTCGCAAGCCCGACCCAGTTCGCTGATCTTGCGGGCGCACGTGCGGCTGCCGTCCGCTTCACGCTGGATCTTCACCCCGGGATGCAGGCGGGTGAACTCGCGGCAGAGCTGATCCATCGGCACGGCCAGGCTGCCAGCGTGGAAAACCGCCAAGGTGCCACTGGGCGCGGCCTGGGCCAGGACTGTCGCCGCCAGGACCAACAGGCCGGCGAGGATTGCCCCCGCCGACCCGCAGAACTCTCTCAACCATCTAGTTTGAGCCCAGCACAAGGGCCGCATTGAGGATCTCCTCGGTGTCTGAACGCGTGATCGTCGAGCCGGAACTGTGGATCATGTGGTCCACCAAACCCTGCCGATTATAGTGGGGCAGGGCCAGGAAGGTCTTGACGGCGTCCTCCTGGTGGCAGGGCAGACAGCGTTGCAGCACGAGCGCGGCGTGGATCCGGCCCCACTGGACGGTGGTGAACTCCACGTCGGGATGACGGTTCATCTTCGTCACCAGTTCGTCTACGGACTTGCTGCTGAGGGCCAGCCCGCCGAAACGCCGTTCGCTATGGCAATCCGTGCAGGACTCCTCCAATACGCTGAAGGCGCTGGGCAGGGCCGCCGTGTCCTGCTCCTGGTTCCTGGTCAGCAATTGCTCCATCCGGGTCAGCTTGTCCAGCATCTCCACGCCCAGCCGGACGCGGAAGACCATGCCGATCACCAGCACGATCATCATGAACACCAGCACGGCCCGCGTATAGTCGATTTGTCGTCGATCCATCGTGAGATCCTCCTAGTGCGTGGCCGCCGTCTCCTCTTCGTGCAGGGGCAGATGCAGGCTTGCCAGTCGATACCCAAGAATGCCGAGACTGATCAGGCCCAGGGTGATGAAGATCTCCGCCCAATAGGGGAAGTAGACGTCCCCTTCGAGGTCGATCATCCCCACAACGGCCACATTGACTCGGTTCCAGACCAGTCCCAGCACCACCAGGGCCGCGGCCGTCAACAATCCCACGCGCTTCTGCACCAGATCCTGGGACAGGAACAGGGTGAAAGGCAGCACGACTCCCAGCAGCACCTCGCCCCACCAGGAGAATGACTGCCAGCTGATCGAGAGGGCGTCCGAGACGGCGCCACGCGCCAGCAGGTCGCCCACCTTGACCACAAGATAAATGCCCAGCAGCCAGGGCATGGCCCGGCCCAGCGAGGAGAGGACGTTCATGTGCGCGCGATGTCCCAGGGACCGCTCGGCCACGATGGACTCGAAGATCACCATCGCCGGAGCCACCATCACCGCCGAGAGCAGGAAGAGCACGGGCAGCATGGGCGAATACCAGAGCGGGTGCAGCTTGTGCGGCGCCAGCGTGAACAGGGTCCCCAGCGAGGATTGATGCATGGTGGAGAACATCACGCCGGCGATGATCATCAACAAGGGCATCTGGATGCTGCGCGGACTGAGGCCGGCCCGGAAGACCAGCTCCCAGAACAGGAGGACGAACACGACGACGACCGTCCAAATCAGGGAATCCGTCATGGCGAATGTGAAGATGCCGAGAATGAAGACGATCGCCCACGGCACCATGGTCTTCCACTTCTCATGGAGGGCCGTCAACTTGAAGCGTTCGAACACCGGCGGGAGGAATTCCATCAGCAGCACGCTGGTGTAGAGCATGACGCACCAGGCCACTTCGAACATGGGCGAGGTGTGGTTCCAGTTGAACAGGGCGCGCCAGAGGTTCCACGGCCGCCCCAGGTCGACGATCAGGCCGAAGATGAAGATGAGGTAGCCCAGGAAGGCGGTGGTAATCGCCGTGCGGGTCAGCGAGTGGTACTTGTTGGCGCCGAACAGGTGCACGGTCCCGGCCACCACGAAGCCGCCTGAGGCGAGGGCGATGCCCGCCAGCACGTCCACGCCGATCCACAGCCCCCAGGGATAGGAGTCGCTGAGATTGGTGACCGCTCCCAGGCCCATCACGAAGCGGTAGACGATCAGCAGCAGTCCGAAGGCCGCCAGGGCGTAGAGTACCAGCAGGCCCGAACTGGTCCGTTTGAAGAAATCGGTCATGAATTCGTCCCTCCCGGCTCCTTCCCCTCTGCCTGCTCTGCTATTTCGTGCAGGCGCTCGATCTCCTTCTGCTGCGCCGCCAGCTGCTGCCGCCGATTGACGACCCAGGAAACGGCGCCCAGGCCGATGCCCAGCCCGGTGAGCACGAAGGGAATGGAAGCCATCGCCGGCCGGGAGTAGGCGCTGGCCGGTTCCTCCGACAGGCCGCCCGCATGGCCCAGCTCCTGGTGCGGCACGTCGCTCAGATGCAGCACGCAGGTGCCGCCCATCTCTTTCTCCCCGAACACGTGGTGGACGTAGTTGAGCGGATTGGCGTCAATGCGCGCATGCGCCTCCGCCAACAGCTTGCTGCGTTCCCCGAACACGATGGCGTCCGTGGGGCAGGCCTTGCAGCAGGCCGGCTCCATGCCCTCCGCCACCCGGTCCGCGCACATGGTGCACTTGGTGATCTTGGTGAACACCTTGTCCCACTCGAAGCGTGGCACGTCGAAGGGACAGGCCAACTGGCAATAGCGGCAGCCCAGGCAGATGCTCGAGTCGTAGACTACCGGCCCCTCGGGTGTCTTCTTCAGCGCCGTGACGGGGCAGGCGGTTGCACAGGCGGGCAATAGACAGTGCATGCACTGCCGCTTGCCGAACACCCAATCAAAGCGTCCGCGCCGCTTGGTCTCGTTGTAGGTGATCAGCGTCCAGGTGGTCGCCGACAGGTCCTTGGGGTTCTGGTAGCCCTTGCCGGCGAAGAACTGCGTCTTCTCGCTGGGCAGTTCGTTCCAGCTCTTGCAGGCGATCTGGCAGGCCCGGCAGCCCACGCAGCGAGTGGAGTCGATCAGCATCGCGTTCATGCCACGCCTCCCGTGATTTTGCGCACATCACAGAGGAAGGCCTTGTACTCCGGAATCATCGTGTTGGCGTCGCCGACGTGGGACGTGAGCACGTTGGCGCTGTCGCCCTTGACGATGCCCTCCCAGCCGAAATGCCAGACCACGCCCACCTCATGCACCAGCCGGCCATCCACGCGGAAGGGCTGGAAGCGGTTCGTCACCAGGGCGTAGACGTCCATCGCGCCCCGCGCCGTGACCACCTGCACGCGGTCGCCGTTGACGATGCCGCGCTGGTTGGCCAGCGCCTGGCTCATCTCGACGAAGGCGTCCGGAACCAGCTCCGCCAGCCACGGCAGGTTGCGGGTCATCGCCCCGGCCTGCCAATGCTCGCTGACACGGTAGGTGGTGCCGATGATCGGGTAGGTGGCCTCCTCGCCCACCGGATTCAACTCCGGATTGGATTTGTGCCAGAGCTTGATCGCCGGGTTCACCTGCACGCTGGACATCAGGTTGTGCTGCGGGCTCTCGAGCGGCTCGTAGAACTCCGGCAGCGGACCGTCCTTCAACGTGGCGGCCCAGAGCGCGGCATGGCCATCGGCGCGCATGATGAAGGGGTGCTTCTCCCCGGGCGGCCAGGGCCCGTCCGGCACGTCGCCCTCCCACTTCTTCTCCGTCTCGTTCCAGCGGATCACCCACTTCTTCGGGTTCCACGGCCGGCCCGCAGGATCCACCGAAGCGCGGTTGTAGAGGATGCGCCGATTCATGGGCCAGCTCCAGGCCCAATTGGGATAGAGCCCGATCTCGTTGGCCGCGTCCTTGCCGTCCCGGCGGGCCAGTTTGTTGTCCTTCGGTTCCGGCCCCGTGTAGCTGTTGCAGTAGAGCCAGTTGCCCGAGGCCGTGGACCCGTCCGCCTGTAGCATGGGGAAGCCCGGCACCTGGTCGCCCTTCTTGAAACTCTTGGGCGTGCCCTTGTCGTCGATGGTGGTGTCGCGGGTGAAGTAGCCGTTGATTTCCCGCGCCACCCGGTGCACGTCCGGCTCCTGGTGGCGATCCGGCTGCTCGGGCGTGCCGTAGTCCCAGTTCAGCTTGGTGATCGCCTCGGGCAGGGCGCCGCCCTGGGCGTACTCGGCCCGCAGCTTCTTGAACAGGGAGTCGAGGATCCACAGGTCGGAGGCGGATTCCCCCACCGGCTCCAGGGCCTTGTAGCGCCACTGGGCCCAGCGCCCGCTGTTGATGACGCTGCCCTCCTTCTCGACGGACGAGCAGGCGGGCAACAGGAAGACCTCGGTCTGGACGCTGGCGGGATCCGTGCCCGGGCGCCGCCAAAACGTGGAGGTCTCCGTTTGCCACAGGTCCACGGCCACCATCCACTCCAGCTTCTCCAGCGCGGCGCGCTCTTTGAGCGAGTTCGGGCCGCCCACCGCCGGGTTTTGGCCCAACAGGATCAGGCCCTGGATCCGCCCCTCGTACATGGCCTCGAAGAGGGAGATGTGCGAGTAGTCGCCGTCCCGCTTGGGCAGGAAGTCGTAGCCGAAGTCGTTGGCCGCGGTGGCGTGGTCCCCGTACCAGGCTTTGAGCATCGAGACCACGTATTTGGGCCGGTTGCCCCACCAGTTGGCTGATTTGGGATCCTTGCTGGTGGGCGTGTTGGCCGCGTTGTAGGCCGCCAGCCCCTGTTCGGCCGCCAGGGGCGAGGGGTTGTAGCCCGGCAGGATGTGGAACAGGAGGCCGAAGTCCGTCGAGCCCTGCACGTTGGACTCCCCGCGCAGGGCGTTCACGCCACCGCCCGCCAGCCCCACGTTGCCCAGCAGCAACTGCAGGATGGCGTAGGTGCGGATGTTCTGCGTGCCATTGGTGTGCTGCGTGGTGCCCATGGCGTAGAGCCAGGTGCCCACGCGGTCCGGTGCCCAGGTGGACGTGTAGTTGCGGCATATCTTGAGGTAGTCTTCCCGCGGCGCGCCCGTGATGGAGCAGACCGTGTCCACGTCGTAGCGCGAGAAGTGGCGCTTCATCAGCTGGTAGACGCAGCGCGGGTGCTGCAGGGTCAGGTCCCGCAGCGGCATCCCGTCCGCCCCCATCTCGTACTGCCAGGTGGCGGCGTCGTACTTGCGTTTCGCTTCGTCATAGCCGCTGAACAAGCCGTCGTGGAATCCGATGTCCGGGTTGATGATGAACGAGGCGTTGGTGTAGTTGACCACGTACTCGCGCTGGATGTAGTCGTGCTCCAGGGCGTAGTTGATCATCCCGTTGACGAAGGCCACGTCGGTGCCGCTGCGGAACTGGCAGTAGTGGTCGGCGAAGGAGGAGGTCCGCGTGTAGCGCGGATCGACGTTGAGAATGAGCGAGCCGCGCTCCTTGGCGCGGGCCAGCCACTTGGCGGCGACGGGGTGGTTCTCCACCACGTTCGAGCCCATCACCATCGCCACATCGGCGTGGATCATGTCGATCCAGTGGCTGGTCATCGCTCCCCGTCCATAGGTGGCCGCCAAACTGGCGACCGTGGAGCTGTGTCATATGCGGGCCTGGTGCTCCAGCCAGGTCACCCCCAGGGACCGGGCCAGTTTCGAGTAGAGGTACGCCTCCTCGTTGTCCAGGGCCGCGCCCCCCAGGCAGGCCAGGCCTTCGGTGCGGTTGACCAGGCGGACACCATCCTTGGCCTTGAACGTGGCGTCACGCGTCTTCTTGATCCGCTTGGCAATCTCGGTCAGTGCCCAGTCCCAGGACTTCTCCTCCCACTTGTCACTGCCCGGCGCGCGGTAGCGCACCGTCTGCAGGCGGCGCTCGTTCTGCGCCACCTGGAACAGCGACATGCCTTTGGAGCAGAGGGCGCCCTCGTTGATCGGGTGGTCGGGATCGCCCTCGATGTTCACCAGTTTTCCATCGCGTGTGGAGACGATCAAGCCGCACCCGACGCCACAATAGGGACAGATGGTGCTGCTCTCCTTGGTCTCCGCCGTCTTGAAGGTCTTGCGTCGAGACGCGCCGGCGGCCTTGGTCAGGCCCAGCACGCCCACCGCGATGCCCAGGACGCCCGCCCCGGTGGCGCCCAAAAACCCGCGACGTGTGAGATTCATCGGTTCTTCTCCGGGTTGGAAGAGGTGGTGTGATCGTGAGGGGAATGGTCGCCGGGCACTGGCCGGGGACCCTGTGTGCGTTGCGGGAACTGGCGCGTCGTGGCGCCGATGAGTGGCGAATCCCGCAGCAGGCCGTGGTCGGCGGCGATCAGGTCCAGCGCCGCGGTGCCGAGAAACAGCGCCTCCCAGGGAAGGTTGGCGCGTTCTTCCGTCGAGCGGAATTCCTTGACGTAGCGCTTGCAGGACCGGCAACCCTCCAGGCGGAACTCCGGCCGCTCCTCCAGGTGGAGGTGCAGCAGTTGCGCCTGGTCGGTGCAGCCGCAGAAAGAGCAGCGCAGGCGGGGGTGGCGCCAGCTGGTGCCACAATGCAGGCACCACAGGTAGCGCCGGCCCTCCTCCTGGTCGGCGATAAGGGACAGGGACGGCCAGTGGCCACAGAGCGGGCAACTGCCCTCCTTCCACCCATCCAGGCGGCTCTCGGCGTGCAGTTCCTGGGCGATCCAGGAGCGGAAGGGGCGGGCCAGCAGGACGGCGAACAGCACGGCCAGCTCCTCAGGCAGCTTGGCAGCGCGGATTCGGGCGAGCAGATCTCCGCCCTGGTCCCGCCAAATCAGGTCGAAGATCTGGACAGGGTCGGCCTGCACCCAGCGGACCAGGCCCTGGAATCCAGCCCCGTCGTTGGGCAGCGCGGCCTCCAACAGGGAGGCGAGGCGCTGGCCGGCAAAAACCACGGCATCCGGGTCAGGCTGAACGGTGTCCGGCAGTTGCGGCCGACCCTGAGCCTGCCACACTGCGGCCTGGGCGACCCACTGTGGCTCGAACACCAGCGGTCGCATCTGCCAAACTTCCGCGCTCAGGTTGTCCAGATCTTCCTGCAGGCGCTCCAGGAGGTGTGCTGGATCCGGTTTGGCCGCACTGGTGGGTGACATGGCGTCCTCCTCTGCCAACCGTACACGATGGCAAGCCATTCGCCTCCCACAGGATCGGGCCAAAACCAGTGAACCATGTCGATGTGCGGCCGTCGGCTGTGTCCGGTTGGCCCGAGGGGATGCGTGTGTTGTGAAACTGATAACAATTCGGATTCAAAGCAAGAGGTATTTCGCTGCTTCAAGCATCAAAAATTCGTTCGATGAACGATTCATTTTGCCTGTTGGAAAGATATTACACCGATAAATGAATTTTCATTCGTTTTAAATTTTAACAGGATTTCTGCGAGGTTTGTCTCCTCCACTGGTCGCTTGCCTGGGTCTCCGTCCCGCTACAGGAGTGCGAAGTGCCTGAATCAGAATCAGTTCTGGCGGCGGAGGACCTGCTCCAAATCGTCTGGCCGGTTCATGTTCAGCAACTCGTCGCCGGGCGGGGAGGCCAAGCGCTGGGTGGCGCTGTTCAGCAAAACCCGGCGCGGACAAGGCTGGCCCAATCCGAGATGGGCCAACAAGCGCTGCCGGGCCCGCGGCTCCCAGATGGCGCAAAGAGGTTCCGGCAACTGGTCGCGGGCGGAGTCGAAGGCCGTTGCGACGCGCCAGGGATTCCGTGCCCGCACCAGTTCCTCCAGCAGGCGGGGAGTGACCAGGGGCATATCGCAGCCCAGCACCAGCCAGGCCGCGTCCGGATCCAGCTCCAGGGCGCTCAGCAGCGCGCCGGCGGGTCCCAGGTCCAGGTGGCGATCCAACACGAGAGGCAACCCCAGCGCCGCCCGTTCCCCAGCCTGATCCGGGCGCACGGACAGGCTGACGTCGCGGCAGAAAGGCTCCAGCAGGCGGGCCGCCCGCATCGCCTGAGGCTGGCCAGCCACGTCGATCAGGGCCTTGTCCCGGCCCATCCGCGTGCTGTGTCCACCGGCCAACACCAGCCCGCGCAGGGGTCGGGCCGCCAGCCGGGACAGAAAGAACTCACGGATCCAGCCGGCCAGCTCCGCCGTCTCCCCGCTGTGGAACAGCGGCCGCGCCGGGTGTCGAAGCCAGGGTGGCAGAGCCTCCGCACCCCGGCGCGCCAGGTCCGCATCGGCTGTGACACAGGCCGCCACCGCAGGCAGCTCCGGTTCGGGATCCAGGCCATCCACGAAGAGCAGCTTGGGAAGCAAGGGTTCATGCCGCCACCCCTCGGCCAGAACCAGGTCGCAGGCGGCGAACAGCTCGGCGCGCAGGGTAGGCGTGGGTGCCTGGATTTGCTGGTGGGCGCTGGCCTGGGCGTGCTCGATCCAGGCCACCGCGGCGCCGGCATCCGCGGCGCGCCAAGTGTCGCGGCCGGGGTGATCAAACTGGAAGCCGTGCACGTCCTTCTTGGCGTATCCGACCCGCAGGGGCTCCAGCAGCGGCAGCAGTGCCTCCACCAGTCGGGTGCGGCCCGTGCCCTTCTGGCCGCAAAGAGCCAGTTCGAAAGGATGAAACAGGAAGCCGCCTGCGCGGCCGTGGCGGCGGCCCGGTTCCGCCTGGGCGGCGGGGACGGGAACAAGGGTCATCTCAACCTCCGATGCGGACCATGGGCTGATCCACGTGACCGGGACGCAGGACGGGCTTCCAGCTCAGCACGCGGGCCACGGCCTCCGGCCACTCCGCCGCGGCCAGGCCACGCACGGACAGGCCGTCCTCCCGCATCAGGCAGGAGCGCAGCACGCCGGCGGCGCTGAGCCGCAGGCGCGAGCAAGTCGCGCAGAACGGCCGGGATTCGGAGGCGATGAAGCCGATGCGTCCGCCGCCGCCCGTGCGGTACTCGAAG
Source organism: Acetofilamentum sp. (assembly GCA_020726405.1). GTDB lineage: Bacteria > CAIWAD01 > CAIWAD01 > CAIWAD01 > CAIWAD01 > CAIWAD01. The sequence continues at coordinate 17,928 of DYSB01000008.1, forward strand.
GCCGTGGCCCCCGTCGGCCGCCGCAGGGCGCGCAGGCGCACGCCCGCTTGGCGTATTCGGGCCAGCGTCTCCGCCGCCGGCACGTAATAGCGGCGGTTCTGTTCGTGGTCGGGTCCGATGCGCATCAGCTCCAGGAAGCGGACGACAATTCCTCGCCGCTCGGCCAGTTCGACGAAAGCCAGGGCCTCGTCGTCGTTGATGCCGCGGAAGAGGACAACGTTGAGTTTCACCTCCAGCCCCAGCTCCCGGGCCTGCGCCAAGGTCTCCAGAACCCGACCCTGCTCGCCAGCGCCCGTGATCCGCTCGAAGCGGACCGGGTCCAGGCTGTCCAGGCTCAGGTTGAGATTGTGCAGGCCCGCAGCCTGCAACGCGGGAAGCAGCGGTCCCAGCAACAGGCCGTTGCTGGTGATGCCCAGCCGCCGCAGGGACAGACGGCCCAACCGCGCGACGATCTCATGCAGGTCCGGCCGCAGGGTGGGCTCGCCGCCCGTGAGACGGACCTGATCCACGCCCTGCGCCGCCAGCCGGGCGACAATGGCGGCGATCTCTTCCGGGGAGAGCCAGTCCGCCGGCGCCGCCGCCAGCGCGTCCTCCCGGTGGCAATGGAAGCAGTGAAGGTTGCAGCTCTCCGTCAGCGAAATCCGCAGTTTGCGGATCCGCCGGCCCTGGGGATCCACCAGGCCGCTCATCGAGGCATCCAGGGCCAGAAAGTGGCCTCCTCCCCCGCCTCCCAGCCGGGGCGGCCCTCCTCCAGTTCCAGGAATCCGTCGCTGGCCGCCAACGGGGCGAAATCCCCCGAGCCGCCGGTGGGCAAGGGCCAGGCCAAGGGCAGACCGGTGGCCGCGGACTCCAGCCGAGCGCCCAGGAACAGGGCCAGCGGCCGTCCCCAGCGCAGCGCGGTTGCCAGTCTCACGCGGCGCGCGGCGGACGGCCGGCCCTCCCGCTGCTGGAGCAGGGGCAGGAGGTAGCGATGCAGGCAGATCACCGTGGTGACCGGGTTGCCCGGCAACGCCAGCACCAACTGCCCCCGGGGACCGGTAGCCGCCAGCAGCGGGCGCCCCGGCCGCTGGCGCACCCCGTGGAACAGGATGTGGCAGCCCAGCTCGGCCAGCAACCCGGGCACATGGTCGTAGCGGCCCCGGGAGACACCGCCGCTCAACACCAGCACGTCATGCCCCTCCAGCAGGGTGGACAACAAGCGGCCCAGCTCCACCCGGTTGTCTCCCACGCGGCCGCTCCACGCCGGGGCGTAGCCGTGCAGGTCCAGGCTGCCGCGGAGGGCGGTCAGATTGGAGACGCGGATCTGGTACGGGGCCGGCAGCTCGTCCACTCCCACCAGTTCGCTGCCAGTGGCCAACAGGGCCAGGCGCGGCCGGCGGCGCACCGTCAACCGCCCAGCGCCGATACTGGCCGCCACTGCCAGCGCCGGACCGTGCAGAACCAGGCCAGGTTGCAGCAAAAGGTCGCCGGCGCGGGCATCGCTGCCGGCCACATGGACGTTCTGGCCGGGTTTGGGCACTCCGCCGCTCGTGAGACGAACCGTGGCTCTCTCCCGCGCCAATTCCTCCACGGGAATGACCGCGGCGGCGCCTTCCGGCAGAACCGCCCCCGTCATCACTTCGACGGCTTCGTGGGAATCCCCGAGGCGTAGCGGAGGCTCGCCCGCGCCCTGGATCCCGACAACGCGGAACTCGCGCCGGCCCTCGGCCAGCGCCGCGGCGGACACGGCGATGCCGTCCATGGCCACGCGGTGGAAAGGGGGAAAGTCCCGATCGGCCTGCAGGGACTCCGCCAGCACGCGGCCGGCGGCCTCCGCCAGCGCGACCTGCTGGACGCCCCAATCAAGGGGCAGCTCTTCCAATCGCCGCAGGGCCGTGGCGACGGGGATCTGGGCTACGCTGTGTGTCACGGTGCCTCATCGTCAGGGGATCAGTTGCGCCAGAATGCGGAGTCGTGGATCAAACGTGCATGCCGTTTCTGGAAGGTGCAAGGCGCAAACTGCCGAAAAAAACCTTGTCAACCCGTGGCCGAAATGATAGCCTCCTGTCGTGCGGCGCCCGAAGGGACCTCCGGGAACTGGCCGCGACCCTCCCCTTGCAGGGTTGCGCCCCCGTTTCGCCGCCGCACCGGCCCCGCGCCGCAATCCTCTCTCCTCCCGTAGAGACATCCCCCGACATCAGGGCTTGTCACATCCATCTCAACCTCAATCGGGAGGGTTCTCATGCGTTGCGCACCACACACGGCACATCTCAGGCTGGGGCTGGCGGTCGGCGCGCTGCTGGCCGGCGCCGTCCTGCTGGCCTCCTGCGGCGAAGACAGTGGGGAAGATCCCATCTCGTCGCGCTCCTACCAGGGTCACGCCAGCGACGCCGACATCAACGCCTTCGTCCGCGCGTACCCGCACACGGTGGGCACGCGCCTGGACGACTGCCAGACCTGCCATGCGGCGGCCACTGTGCTGGACGAGGACCAGGAGGACGTGCACGCCAATCCCTGTGACTACTGCCACTACATCCTCCACCCGCCGGATGGCTGGAGCTAACTGCCCGAGGACTTTGCGGCCACCTTGAATCCCTACGGCGCAGCCTACCTCGCGGGAGGCCGCACGGAGGACGCACTGCGCGCCCTGGCCGGGCAGGATAGCGACGGGGATGGCCATGCCAACTCGGATGAAATCGCGGACCTGCGCTATCCCGGGGATCCGGGCAGCTACCCGGGCCTGTCCCTGGCGCCGGTGCTGACCTTCACGGAGGACGAGATCCGGGCCCTGCCAGCCCACACGCAGTTTGGCCTGGCCAACGCCAGCAAGCAGCAGTTCGATTTCTACGCCACCTACACGGGTGTGAAGATCAGCGACCTGCTCGCGGCGGCGGGCGTGGATCTGAGTGGTGTCACGAGTGTCGACGTGATGGCCCCGGATGGCTATGCGCGCAGTTTCACCGTCGCCCAGATCACCCAGCAATTCCCGGCACACCGCTTTTTCGGCGGGTTCGGGGTGGCGGATCTGGACGCCAATTGCGCCTTCGTGGAGTACCCGGCGAACACCTACAGCTATGCCAGCGGCGACTTCATCGGCGACGAGCAGTGGCACCTGCTGGCCTACGAGCGGGAAGGGCAGCCGCTGGAATCCTCGTATCTCGATCCGGTCACCGGCCGCGTCATCGGCGAAGGGTCCTACCGCAACGTCATCCCGCCCGGAGCCACGGACGACGCCCTCAACCAGCCGGACCGCGGCCAGAACTGGGATATCAGCGGTTGCACGCTGCCGGAGTGGAACTACCAGAGCGCCAAGGACACAACGCGGGCAGCATGGTCAAAGCCGCCGTGATCCTGCGGATCAATCCCATGCCCGACGGATTCAAAGAGTTCGACATCCAGAACGGGGGCTGGGCAATGGTCGACGGTGCCATGATCCTCATCTACGGCCATGGGGTGGAGCGGCACGGCTTGGGCGCTGGCCGTGCTCCTGGCCGTGTCGCCGCCGGCTACCCGGGCGGCGGGGCCGGATTCGCTGCGTGTGACGCTGGAGGCCCGGGCCAGCATCTGGAGGACCGTGCGTGAGCAGGTGGAAATCGTGCTGCGCCTGCGGCTGGAAGAGCGCGCGGACATCCTGGACGGCCTTTCTCATGGTCGGCAACGGGCTGGGAGCGGGCAACTACGTGGGCGGCCCGGAGAGCAGCGAATTCCTCTACACCAACAACCCGGGCGACCTCTACAGCGGGGCTCGGGTGGAGTGGAGCCCGCAAGGCGAGCAGAACAGGAAGACGCCGCTGCGCCTGGGCGCCACGGCAGCCGCAACCGCCACCGCAACGCCTCGCTGGATGCCAGCGGTCCCGTTTTCGACCTTGACCGTCGCACCTGGAGTGTGGATCTGCACGCGACACCGTGGCCCGGGCAGCGCGGCGGAGCCTTTCTGGGCGGCGGGCGGCTGGAGGATTTCTGGGGCGGTCAGCCCTACCGCCTCCGTTTTCGGGGTTGGGGGATCTGGTGGCTCTGGGCGCCGGGGGTCGGCCCGTGGGAGACGGGCCTGCGCTGCGACGACTTCCGCAGCGAATACCTGCCGGTGGATGATCCCACCCGCGAGCGGCACTGGACGCTGGGCGTGAACTGGCAGCCCGCGACCGTGCTGCGAATCCAGCTGAACTACGTCCGTAAAACAACATCCCGGGCGGCGGAGCCGGATCCGGCTGACGATCTGTTGGTGCTCCATCTGCAGGCGGGTCTGAGCGCGGCGCTGCCCCGCTGATCCATCCGTCCGGGGGTCCGGGTCAGGCCAGCGGAGCGCCCGCCACCAGCCAGGCCGCCTTCTCTTCGGCGTTCACCAGATAGCGTTCCTGCCAGCGCTCCGGGCTGACCCGGCCGATGGCCTCCACCAGCCGGCAACGCGTGGATTCCGTCATGCCCAGACCCAGCAGCTTCTGCACGCGGGCCCGGCTGAACTCCCGGCCGTGACACAAGGCCAGCAAACCCAGCTCGCGCGTGGTCTCATCCGCCAGCCAACCCTCCACCTGCTCCTGCACGGCCGGATGTGCGCCCAGCCACTCCAGCAGGGCCGGATCCCCTGCGGCGGCGCCCGTGCGGAACAACTCCAGCGCCAGTTCGGGGCCGGGCTCCGGACGCTCGCCGGGGGCAGCGGCCAGCAGGATGGCCAGCAGGCGCTCGCGGGCCTCGCCGCGGGCATTCTTGCGCAGCAGGTCCAGGGCGGCGGCGGGCGACAGCTCTCCGCGCTCCAGCAGCAGGGCCCGGGCCTCGGCGCCCAGGACCGGATCCGTGGCCAGCTCGGTCAGAACGCTGCGGAACTCCGGACCCGCGGCGGCGAAGCAACTCGTGTCGCCGCGCCGGGCCGGATCCCGAAAGGCCGCGGCCAGCAGGCGGAGGCGAGTCGGGGCATCCAGGCGCTGGGCCCAGGCGACCTGCTCGGCCGGCTCCAGCGCGTCGTTCCCGCCCAGCACTCCGCGCAGCAGCAGCGGCAACGCCGCCTCGGCGGGCAGCTCGTCCCCGGCCAATTGGAGCAGCCAGCGCAGACCCCCTGTGCGACGCCACCAGCGCAGCACGCGCTCGCGCCGGCCCTGAGCGGGCAGGGGCAGGGCCTCGAGCAGCCAGGTGGGATGCATGGTGGACAGGCGGCGTAGCCAGGCCTCCTCATCGCGCGGCGGCGCCGCCAGGATCAGGGCCGTCCACTCCGCGGCGTCCTTGAGCGGCCCACCCTGCAGGCGCCGGGCCGCGGCGGAGGCCAGGGCCGGGACTTTCAACGCGGCCGTCAGCAGCGCACGGGGCAACGGGAAGCTCGTGTCATCGAGCAGTTGACGCCCCACCTGGCGCGTGCCGCCGAACACGGCCTTCAGCAGTGCGGGTTCCTGCACGATGGCGCGCTTCACCCACTCCAGGCCTTCCGGCGACAGCCCGCGGCCCTCGTCCAGGGCCAGCACGGCGGCCAGCTCCGGCGGCCGGTTGAAGACCACGTCCACGCCCGACCAGCGGCCGGGACCGCCAGATTTCAGCTCGTACTCCAGGAGGTGGCCGGGGTTGGCCACGAACGCGCTGCGCAGCCGAACCAGCACTTCGCGGCCCAGCGGGCGGAAGTCCGCCACCCAGGCCGTGCCGTCCTCCTCAATGCGCAGGATGCGTCCAAAGGAGCGGCGCACGGGGGCAGCGGGCCGCTCCGCGACGGGCGCCGGACCGGCTGTCTCCTGTGGGCGCTCATCCGCCTCCCCTACCAGCAGTTCCGGTTCCTGCGGCTCAGCAGGAGCGCCTGCTTCCGCCGGCTGCTGCTCGGCCGTCGGCTCCGGCAGCGGCGCAGCAGTGGATTCGGGAGATTCCTGTTCGTGGAGTTCGTCCGGGCTCGGGGTCGGGCTGATGTCGTCGCTCATGAGGTCCTCGCTTGGGTCCTGTGCAGAAGGTGGCCCAATATCGCATTCCGCTCCGCCTCCGGCCTCCTCACCTCGGGCGGCTGGGGCGGGCGACCTTGAATGCTACCTTGCCCGCCGAACACAGGAAGGGCCCCATGGACCTCTCTCTCATACAACGCGCCGGCTGCGTGGGCATGGGCGGCGCGGGCTTCCCCACCCACGTCAAACTGGCCGTCCGGGTGGACACGCTGCTCATCAACGCCGCCGAGTGCGAGCCACTGCTGCGCAAGGACAACGTCGTCATGCAGCACTTCGCCGAGGGCGTGGCCCAGGGCATCCGGGTCGCCGCGGAGTTCACGGGCGCCAGCCGCGTGATCGTGGGCATCAAGGACAAAAACAAGGCCTCCATCGCGGCCATGCGCGCCACCAGCCTGGGTCCGGCGGGCAGCGGGCTCTACGACGTGGGCATCCTGGGGGATTTCTATCCCGCCGGGGACGAGGTCACACTGGTCTACGAACTCACCGGCCGCGTGGTGCCGCCCGCCGGGTTGCCCCTGGACGTGGGCGTGGTGGTGCTGAACAACGAGACCGCCCTCACCCTGCACGAGGCCCTGCAGGGCAAACCCGTGACCCACTCCTTCCTCACGGTCTCCGGCGCAGTGCGACAGCCCATGACCGTGCGCGCCCCGCTGGGCACATCCTTCCACGACCTGGTGGAGGCCGCCGGCGGCACGAAACTCAAGGACTGGGTGATTCTCGACGGCGGGCCGATGATGGGCCGCATCGTGGAGGATCCGGCCACGCCGGTGGTCAAGACCAGTTCGGGCGTCATCGTCTTGCCCCGCGACCACCCGTACGTGACACAAGAACTGCGCAGCCGCGAGGCCAAGCACCGCATCGGCAAGTCCGTCTGCGACCAGTGCAGCCTGTGCACGCAGCTCTGCCCGCGCTACCTGCTGGGCCATCCGCTGGAGCCGCACCAGGCCATGCGCCAGCAGTTCGTCACCGAGTACCCGGCCCACAGCCGCTGGGGCCAGATCTGCTGCGAGTGCGGCATCTGCACATTGTTCGCCTGCCCGGAGGGTCTCTTCCCCCGCGAGGCCTGCCAGGACTCCAAGCGCAGCCTGGCCGCCCTGGGCGAACGCTACAACGGGCCGAAACTCGTCACACCGCACCCCATGTACGAACACCGGCGCATCCCCACAAAAAAGCTGCTGGCCCGATTGGGCTTGTCGCGTTTCGAGCACGACGCGCCCTGGACGCCCTGGCCGGGCACGTCCGCGCCACTGCGCCTCAAGCTGCAGCAGCACATCGGCGCGCCGGCCCTGCCGCTGGTGCGCGAGGGCGAGCACGTGCAGGCCGGGCAGGTCGTGGCCGCGCCGCCGGAAGGCAAACTGGGCGTCCCCATCCACAGCCCGCGCGCTGGCCAGGCGGTCAGCGTCACCCAAGCGGAGATCGTGATCCAATGATGCGCAACCAGAACAGCCAATTCACCAACGAGCGCCCCGACAGCGCGGTCGGGATCATCGAGTTCAGCAGCATCGCGCGCGGCATCGAGGCGGCGGACCACATGCTGAAGACCGCCGAGATCCGCCTGCTTGTCTCACGGACGATCTGCCCGGGCAAGCACATGAGCATGATCGCCGGGGACACGGCGGCCGTGCGCAGCGCCATCGACGCCGCCGCCGAGCTGGGCGAGCGCGAGGTGGTGGACACCTTCATGATCCCCAACCTGCACCCGGACGTGATCCCGGCCGTGGAGGGCACAGTCATGTACGGCCAGATGGAGGCGCTGGGGATCATCGAGAGCTTCTCCGTGGCCAGTCTGATCGAAGCCGCCGACCAGGCCGCCAAAACTGCGAAGGTCAAGCTGCTGGAGATCCGCCTGGCCATGGCCATCGGCGGCAAGGCCTTCGTCACCATGACCGGCCAGGTGGCCGCCGTGCGCGCCGCTGTGGAGGCGGGCGCCGCCAAGGTGAGCGCCAAGGGCCTGCTGGTGAACAAGGTGGTCATCGCCAATCCGCGCCCGGAAGTGATGCGCGACCTGATCTGAGCGAAGCGCGGTTTGGTACGCCAATCCGCGCCCGGAAGTGATGCGCGACCTGATCTGAGCGAAGCGCGGTTTGGTACGCCAATCCGCGCCCGGAAGTGATGCGCGACCTGATCTGAGCGGGAGCGAGAATGACTCTCAATGTCGACAGCCTGGAAAAGGCCGTGGCCGCCCTGGAACGATCGGTGAAGGCGGTGGGCGACTCGACCCTTCAGCCGGATGATCCGCTGTTGGAGGCCGCTCAGGCGGGGATCGTGCAGCAATTCGAGATCGCATACGAGCTGGCGAGGAAACTGCTGCAGCACTGGTTGAGCCTGAATCAGGGGCTGGCGGAGGACGACCTGCCCACTCGCCGGGATCTGTTCCGTCGTGCGGGTCGGGCCGACCTGCTGGCAGACCCGGACCTGTGGTTCGAGTTCGGTAACGCGCGCAATCTGACTGCCCACACCTACGACGATAAGCAAGCCCAAGCCGTTCGAGATTTGGCCCTCCGTTTCCTGACCGAGGTCCGCTCGGTCTTGCAGAGACTCCGAGCGCAGCATGATTGACCTGCGTCCCGAGCACTTGGCCGAGGTCAAGCGGATCCTGGCATTCGATGTGCCGGAGTGCCGCGTGCTGGTCTTCGGTTCCCGGGTGACAGGAAAGGCCCAGCCGCTCTCAGATCTGGATTTGGCCCTGATCGGCCCGGCGAGACTGTCCGATCGGCGCCTGGAGCATTTGCGCAACATGTTCTCGATCAGCGAGCTGCCGATTCTGGTGGACGTGGTGGACTGGCACCGCCTCGCGCCCGAGTTCCGCGCCCTGGTGGAATCCCAGTGCGAGGAATTGCCGCTCGACTGAGGCTGGCGCGACTGTGATGTCCGACCTGATCCATATCCAGCCCGCCCGGCGAAGGAAACTCCACACCGGCAGAACAAAGTCGCGCGTCCGCTGCTTGAAGGGCCCGTGTTTCGTCCGCTGGGGCCGCCGGAAGGCCCGGGGGCGGACACGCCTTCCTTGTTCTCTTCCTGCCGAGGTGACACATGCTGCCAACCGATCCGCTGGCCCGGCTGGGTCAGAGTCTCCGTCAATCCGCGACCTTCCGCCTGCTGGGCATCGGCGCGCTCATCCTGCTCCTGCTGATTCCCGCCACCATGTTGGGCGAGCTGGTCCGCGAGCGCAGCCAGCGCCGGGACGAGGCGCTGATGGAGATGCGCGCCAAGTGGGGCGACCGTCAGACCATCATCGGGCCCGCGCTGGCCATCCCCGTGCTGCAGCGGGTGCCGGGGCAGACCGCGGTCACGCGCCGGATCGTCCACCTGCTGCCCAGCGAGCTCGACGTGCAGGGCCGGCTGGCCCCCGAGCGCCGGCGCCGCGGCTTGTTCGAGGCCGTCTTCTACCGGGCCAGCCTGGAATTGGCGGGCCGCTTCGATCCCGCCGAGCTGGTGCTGCCCGGCGTAGCGCCCGGGGACGTGCTGTGGAAGGAAGCTGTGCTGGAACTGGGGATCTCGGACCTGGGCGGCGTGGCCGAGCGGATCGAGGCCCGCTACAACGGCCTGGACTGCCGCGTCGACCCCGGTCTCTGCGGTCCGGGACTGGCAGCCTCGGGCGTGCGCGCCCTGCTGCCGCCGGCCGGCGCGGGCCAGGACAGCTTCTTGCTCAAGCTCGAACTCAACGGCAGCGAGGAGCTGCTGGTCAGCCCCGTGGGCCGCGCCACGCGCCTGAAGCTGGGCGCGCCCTGGGCCGATCCCAGTTTCAGCGGCGGCTTCCTGCCCGCGGAGTCGCAGATCGACAAGGCCGGCTTCACGGCCCGCTGGCAGGTGCTGGACTTGAACCGCAACTTCCCCCAGGTGCTGCAGGCCCCCAGCCCGGAGCTGGCCAACGCGGCCTTCGGCGTGCGCCTCTACGACGCCAAGGACGTCTATCAGCAGGCGACGCGCGTGGCCAAGTACGCCGTGCTCTTCCTGGTGTTCACCTTCGCCGCCTTCTTCCTGACGGAGACCACCAGCCGACGCAGCGTCCATCCCATCCAGTACCTGCTGGTGGGCCTGGCCACGCTGCTCTTCTACCTGCTGCTGCTGGCGCTGGGCGAGCACGTCGCGTTCGGCCTGGCCTACCTGCTCGCGGCGGGTTGTATCACGGCCCTGATCGCCGGCTACTCGCGCGCGGCCGTTGGCGGCACGGGTTTCATGTGGATCGTGGGCGCCCTGCTGGCGACGCTGCACGGTTACCTCTACCTCGTGCTGCAGCTGGAAGATTACGCGCTGTTGATGGGGAGCCTGGGCCTGCTGGCCGTGCTGGCCGCGGCCATGTTCTTCACCCGGCGGGTCGATTGGTACGGGAAGGAAAACTGAGACGGACGACCGCTGGACTCAGAGTGCGGACGACTGACTTGCCGTCTTACACTCGCGTGTCTCTGTGTCTCCGTGTCTCTGTGTTGATGATTTGAGGGGAGCTACCGCGCCAGTTTGTCCCGCAGCAGGTCGGCGTAGGCGCGCGGCTCGGCCGGCACGCCGTAGAGGCCCAGGCCGCGGATGATCCGCTCCAGCTCCGCGCGCGCCGCGGCGGGCTCCTCGCCCGCGCGCAGCACCAGCTCCAGCTCCACGAAAGTGCCCAGCCCGGCCACGGCGTCCAGGTGCAGGCGCGTGCGGCCCAGTAGCACCAGCTCGCGACCCTTGCGCACGTGCTGGCCCAGGCCGTGGACGCGGCTCAGTTCCGCGTGCAGGGCATCGGGGTCGGCCACGGGCGTGCGCTCGTAGTCGGAGACGCGGGCATCGCTGGTATCCTCGCGCAGGTAGCGGATCAGCTCCGCATGGAGCAGCGCCTGGCCGTCCGGCAGGTGGCGGATCTCCCGGCGCAACTTCAGCCGCGTGCCGTCGGCGCAATTGTAGAACTGGTCGTCCTGGGTGAGACGTCCGTCCAGTTTGCCGCCCAGAGTGCCGGCCCGCCGCTTCACCTCGTCCAGGGCCTGGCAGGGCAGCTTGAGTTCAAGGTTGCGGCCCTTCTCGGCTTCGCGTTCCCCGTTGAACAGATCGGGGACCGGGGCCGGGACCGGGGCCGCGCCCTTGGCAGGCCCACCCTTGGCGGGCGCGCTGTTGGGGGCCGCACTCTTACGCGTCCGGGCCGGTGGTGCCAACTCGGTAGGGGCTTCATTCTTCATGGCTGCGCTTCCCATTCCAGTTCCACGTTGCAAGGCCGTCACACCCCGCCGGGCCCGGGCCACGGCGGCCACGGCCAGGCGGTCGCAGCGCTCGTTATCGGCATTTCCGGCATGCCCCCGCACCCAGCGCCAGTCCACTTCGTGAAAACGGGTCTGATCCCAGAGGGCGCGCCAGAGATCCTCGTTCTTCACCGGCTCGCCGGACGAGGTCCGCCAACCCTTGCGCATCCAGCCGTGGATCCAGCTGGTGATGCCGTTGCGCAGATACTGGCTGTCCGTCCACAGCTCCACGTGACTGGGCTCCGACAGCTCTTCCAGGCCACGCAGCGCGGCCAGCATCTCCATCCGATTGTTGGTGGTGGCGGTCTCGCCGCCGCTCAGTTCCAGTTCGCCCTCCGCCGTGCGGATCAGGCAGGCCCAGCCGCCGGGACCGGGGTTGCCCGAGCAGGCGCCGTCTGTGAACAGAGTCGCGCGCGGCAGTTCAGGCATGGGCCTCCCGCTCCACCTGCAAGAGGAAGCCCTTCAGGTAGCCGGTCTCCAGCACCTGGGGCAATTGCGGGTGATCCTGGCCTTGGCCCAGCTGGCCCAGGATGCGCAGGCGGCAACCCGCGCGCCCGGCCGCCAGACGCAGCACCTCGCGGAAATTGTCCACGCCCATCTGGTGGCTGCAGGAGCAGGAGGCCAGGAAGCCGCCGTCCTCCACCAGGGCCATGGCCATCCGGTTCAGGTCGATGTAGCCCTGCCGGCCCTCGGCGAAGTGGCGCTTGCTCTTGATGAAGGCGGGCGGGTCCACCACCACCAGGCGGTAGCGCCGGCTGTGGCGCAAGAGGCCGCGGATGCCGTCCAGGGCCGTGGCGCAGATGCGCTCGCCGGGCAGATCGGCCAGGTCGTTCAGCTCCAGGTTGCGGGTCACGCGGTCCAGCGCGCTCGCGCTGCGGTCGAGGAAGTCCACGCGCGTGGCGCCGGCGCGGGCGGCCTGCAGGCCCCAGCCGCCGTGGTAGCAGCAGATGTCCAGCACGGCCCCGCCCTTACCCAGGGCCGCGGCGCGGCTCCAGTTCTCCACCTGGTCCAGGAAGAGCCCGCCCTTCTGCACGGAGCGGAAATCCAGCTCCAGACGCAGGCCGTCCAGCTCCACCGACTGCAGGGCGTCGGCGCCCAGCTCTTCGGCGGGCGTGACGTTCCAGCCCGTGCCGGCAGGCGTCCACCACTCGCGATTGCGCGGCAGTCCTTCCAGCTCGCGGAAGGACGAACTCCCGTCGAAGTGCAGGGCGCGCGGCGCGAACAGATCGCCCAAGGCCGCGGCCAATTCGCCCCGGCGGCGCTCCAGGCCCTGCGTGAGACACTGCACGCTCAGCACGTCGCCGTAGCGGTCCACGATCAGCCCGGGCAGGTCGTCGGATTCCGCGAAGACGATGCGGCAGGTGTCGCGGCCCAGGTGGGCGCGGCGGGCCGCGGCGCGCCGGATGCGCTCCCGGAACCAGTCCACGCTGCCGGGCTCGCCGCCGCCGGAGCCTGTCATGCGCACGGCGATCAGGCTGCCGCGGCTCCAGAAACCATGCCCCAGCGGGCGCTCTTTCTGGTCGCGCAGCTCCACCAGGTCGCCAGGGACCAGGCCCGCGGGCAGTTGGGCGATCTCATTGGAGAAGATCCACGGATGGCCACCGCGCACGCGGCGCTCCATGTCCCGTTTCAGATGTAGGATGGGCACGCTGTCGCTCATTTCAGATAGACCAGCCGGCGCACGTCCACCACTCCCGCTGCTTCCAGGCGCGCCAGGTAGACGCCGCTGGCCAAATCGCCGGGACGGAAGACGGCGCGGTACTCGCCGGCGGGGCGGAAGCCTTCATCCAGCAGCACGGCCACGCGCTGGCCGCGGATGTTGTAGACCTCCAGCCGCACGGCGCCGGATTGGCGCAGCCGGTAGGGAATCACGGTCTCGGGGTTGAAAGGATTGGGGTGGATCCGCCCCAATTCCGCCGATTTCACGGGCGGCCCGTCAAAGGGGCCGGTCGCCGGCGGCGCGGGATCCACCCGGATGCTGTCCAGCGCCCAGCCATTGCCATATACGCCGTGATACGCGAAGCAGAGGCGCAGCTCGCCGGAGGTGCCTGTCGGCGCCAGTTCGCGCTCCACCCGGGTCCACAGGCCGTGCAGCACCCCGCAAAAGCTGATCGTGCCGGGCACATAGAGCGAGTCCATCGCCACGTCATCCGATAACAGCTCGGACCACGGTTCCTCCTGATCCCCGCTGCGCGTCTGCAGCAGCACGCGGCACATGTCGAAGCCCGTGCCGCCCGCCAGCGTGGAGAATCCCAGGACGGCGCCGCTGGCATAGCTCAGCCAGGGGGTGAACAGGCTGTCCGTCTGAATCTGGTCGCTGCCCTGCAAATCCGAGTTGACGAACAGGAACTCGCCGCTGGTCAGGCTGGCGGGGTCCGTCACCAGACTGGGCGGGACGTAGGTCCCGGCCGGGTCGGGGAAGAAGCAGTGGCTGCCTTCCAAACTGCCGTTGGCTTCCGCCACCGCCGTGCTCTGCCAGCCCGGATCCGTGGCTGTGCCCAGGTCCGTGCGCGTCCAGCACTCGAGGTCCGGGAACGTGTCGTCGAAGTCCGCCACGAACGGCAGGCCGCGATCGCAGTCCAGGGGCTCCAGCAGGGCGTCCACGCGCAGGCGGCCGACGGGGATCCGGGCCCAGCTGTTCTCCAGCGGCCGGTAGGTCCAGGAACAGGCGCCCACGTCCAGCTCCGCGGCCGTCTCGCCCGGGGCGAACCACTCCAGCAGCGGCGCCGTGGGCAGCAACAACTGGGAAATGTGCGAGTAGTCCAGCAGCAGCCAGGCCCGCTGGCCCTGGCCGACGCCGAGCTCGTTCAGTTGGAACCGGGCCTCCAGCCCGCCCGGACAAGCGCCCGTCCACCCCACGGTCTGTAGCGGGGCCAGCTCGTTCCAGCCGCCGCTGCCGGGCAGGGGCGGCGCCTCACCCTCCGCCGCCACCAGCCGCAGGCGCAAGGAATCCGCCGCGGGCGGTTCGTGATCCAGACCCCGCACGTGCACGCGCGCGCCCGTGACCACCATGGCGGAGAGGCCATGGGCCTGGGCGGCGGCGCCCAGTTCCACCGGCACGGCCAGCACGCTGCCCGGCGCGATGGGCCAGCCCGGTTGCCAGCTCTGGTCCTCGCGGCCGGCGCCAGCAGTCCAGGAATAGGCTTCGTCCGGCCGCAGCCAGAGGGAGGCCAGCGCCTCGTTGCCCGCCAGGTCCCGGGCCCGCAGCTGCAGCTCTTGGGCAACGCCGGCGGCCAGCAGCAGGGAGGCGGGCAGCTCCGTGCCCCACTCCTCCCAGTCCGCGTCGGCGCCGGAGCTTCCCAACCGGCTCAGGTCCAGCTCGCCACCAGGCAGCAGCGGCGACAGCACCCGAACGGTGTCCACGCCACTTTCTTCGCGCACGCGCACGCGCAGCGGCAGGTTGCTCCGGGCGGGATGACTGCTCAGCTCGCGGGGCGCGTGCAGACGCGGCGGGTTCAAATCCACCTCCGGCCGCTGGAAGAGCAGCCGGACGTTGAGGTCGCGCTCCAGCGGCTGAAACTCGGCGGCGAGGGCGGTTGCGCGAATCCACGAGCGGTTGCCCGGCTGGCAGTCGTCGTCCGCCGTGACCCAGACCGGACTCCAGGGCTGGTCGCGCACCAGATCCACCAGCACCGTGTCCAGGCCGGTCAATGGCAAGTCGGCGCCCAGCAGCAGGGTGTCCAGCTCCTCCGAGCCGCGCAGGAAGATCTGCGCGCTGTCCAGCAGGGCCTGCCCTGCCGGGTTGCGCACGATCAGCCGCAGCATGGTCATGGTCAGCGAGTCGTGGCGCGAGCCAGCCAGGCCCACCAGCAGCCCGTGCAGCGCCAGGCCGTCCGGCACATCGATGGACACGCGGTAGGTCACTTCGGTGCCAGGCAGGTCGGGCCAGTACCAAGCCGGCGGGCCGTCCAGTCCCATCTGCAGGAAAGGACCCTCGTCCGTTTGCCGCGAGGGGGCGCCCGGCCGGTCGGCGCCCAGCTCCAGCGGTCGTCCGCTCCACGGCTGCGCCGCGCCCAGGGAAAGCGCCAAGCTCAGGAGGAGCATCGCAACCACAGCTGGCAGCTTGTCGGACCTGGATCGCTTCACCGGTAGCATCCTTCCCGTTCGATGTACTCGCCCACGCCGGGCGGCAGCAGGTGACGACAGCGCCGGCCGGCGGCCAGGCGCTGGCGCAGCCAGCTGGCAGACAGCTCCATCCCCGGCCAGTTCAGCGCCCTGTGTGTCACGGCATCCGGCGGGCAGGTCCAGCCCGGCCGGTTCACCACCAGCAGTTCAGCCAGCTCCAGGATACGCTCCCAGTTCCGCCACTCGCGGAAATGGGCCAACTGATCGCCGCCGATGAGCAGGGCCAGCGGCCGGTCCAGCTCCGCGTGCAGCTCCTCCAGGGAGTCCACCGTGTAGCTGGGCGCGGGCCGCAGGCCTTCGCGCTCGTCCACCACGAACTCCGTGTCCGCCGTGGCCAGCCGCAGCATGGCCACGCGCTGCCTGAAACTGGCGCCGGCCTCTTCCCGCAGCGGACTGCGGGCGGCAGGCAGCAGCAGGACGCAGGGCGCCCCGGTCTCCTCCTGCGCGAACTCGGCCAGGGCCAGATGCCCCGCGTGCACGGGGTCGAAGGTCCCGCCGAAGACGATGATCCGTGACACAGCCGCTCCGGCTACTGCAGGTTGGTCAGTTCCTGGCGGACCGCCGCGGCGTGCTCGCCGTCGGGCCAAGTGGCCAGGTATTCCTCCAGCGAGGCGCGGGCGTCGGCCAGCCGCTTCATGCGCAGCTGGGTGATCCCCTTGAAGTAGAGCGCGCGCTCCATCACGTCGGGCTGGTCATACCAGGTCTCCAGCACGTCGTTGAGGTAGAGCAGCGCGGCCGGCCACTGCTCCATCCGCACGTAGAGCTCGGCGCTGCGCTGATCCTTGAGCGCCAGTTTGTGGCGGCAGGCTGAGATGCGCTCCTCGGCCATGGCGCGGTGGGGGCTGTCGGCATAATCGTCCAGCAGACCCTGGTACTCGTCGATGGCGCGCATGGTGTAGGTCTGGTCCAGGGCGAAGTGCGGCGACAGCTCGAACCAGCAGTCCGCCGTGCGCAGCCGGGCCTCGTCCACCAGCGGGCTGGTGGGATAGCGCGTGATCAGCTCCTGGTAGAGGTCCGCGGCCAGCAGGTACTCATTGAGTTGGTACTGGCACTCGGCTTCCATGTAACGCACGGAGTCCATCAGCGAACTGCCGGCGTAGTTCAGGCTCATTCGCGTGAAGCGGTCCAGCGCGTCCACGTAGCGGCCCCTTTCAAAGGAGCGCATGGCCCGCGCCATGACCTGGTCCACGGGATCCAGCTCGCGGGGCTGCTGGCTGCAGGCGAAGAAAAGCAGCAGGAATCCCGGCAGCAGCAGGAGGCGGCAGGACTTGATCATCAATTACTCCTCACGAAGATCGTCGGTGAAACAGCAGGGCCAGCAGCAGGGCGCCGGCCAGGATCAGCAGCAGATCCAGGGCCAGGCCGGCGGCACCCCGGGACAGGCTGTCCGCGACCGCCAGGCTGTCCGCAACCGGCAAGGGCGCGCGCAGCAGGCTGTCCGCGTCCCAGGCGGGCAGCGCGGCCCGCAAACCTAAGCCTGCAGCGAAGGTAGCAATCCAGCCCGCGGCCCGAGGCTGGGGATTCAGCGTGGCCATCGCAGCCCGCCCGTCCAAATGTGGTCCGCACGCCGCGCGGGATCCTGCAGCCAGGCCACATCCAGTTGCAGCCCGCCCAGCGGCAGATCCAGCGCCCAACCCAGTCCGCCACCCACGCAGGGGAAGCCCTGGCTGTCCGTGCCGCGGTTGGGCCAATAGACGCCGCCCCGCAGGTCCAGTCCCGCGGGCAGGCGGCCCTCCACGCCCAGGTGCAGCTCCTGCCGGCCGGCCAGGCTGCTCTCCTGGGTGAGGTTGCGCACGTCCAGGGCCAGCAGCGCCAGACCCCGGCGGCCGCCCTCGTCGCGTCCCCAAGGATAGCAGGCTATCCCCACGTTGATGCTGCCGTCGCCCAGCTGGTCCAGGGCACTGCGGGTCTCCAGGGCGCCCATGGGCAGATAAAGGGCCTGGGCCCCCACGTCCATGATCCGATTGGCGCGGATGATCGCGCCGTAGGCCACGCCTACCCGGCGCCGGTCGTGCCCGGCGTCCAGCAGACCCGTAACCGTGAAGCCCAACCGCACGCGCTCGTCCAGGGCCAGCGCGGCCGTGACGGAGGGCACCAACTCGCCCGAGGGCGGCCGAGCCACGTCGTAAGTCCGGGCCAGGGAATCCGTCGCGCCGGGATGCCACTCCGCCGGAGTCAGGGCCAGGGCCAGGTGCCGGCCGCGCCACTCCAGCCGGCGCACGGGCAGCAGGGCGGGCAGCAGCGGCGCCCAGTCCCAGTCTTCTTCCTGCGCCTGCGGCCGGATCCAGGCGGCGGAGCCGTCCAGGACCAGTTTGAAACCCCGGCGCCGTCCCAGGCGGGCCAGTCCGGCGGGATTGAAGAGGTGGGCGTCGTCCGGCGTGCTGAGCGCGGCGAAGCAGCCGCCCAGGGCGCGCACCCGGCTGGGCGCGGCCGGTAGCCAGCGGTCCGCCGCATGCGTGAGGCCCGCCAGCAGCAGGCCCGCTGCCAACAGCGGGGCCTTCACCGGGAACGCCTGGGACGAATGAACAAGGCCAGCAGCACGGCCCAGGAGGCCAGCAGTAGGCAGAGCCGGGGCAGCAGGTCACCGGCGCGGATGAAAAAGGTCTCCCCCTCGCGCAGCGGAATGCTCACGGACAACGTGCCCAGGCCGCCCTTGGGCAGCTGGCGCACCACGCGGCCGGACGGATCCACGGCCGCGCTGTAGCCGTTGTTGCAGGCCCGCACCA
>DYSB01000009.1 GCA_020726405.1 Acetofilamentum sp.
ATGGCTCCCGCGACGGCGCTCTAATCCTTCTAAAACACTTCCGGTCGGCCTAACGTGCTTTTCGATCAACGCTCTTCGCCCCACTGCAGATTCAGGCGCTCGTTCTGGGATCTGGATTTGCGGCGTATGTACGGGGGGGGGCGGAAAACGGAGGCAAGCTATAAAAGCCTCCGTTCGGATTCAAGGCATTTTTGCTGTTCTGAACGGCAGCTCTTCATTGGTTGTCAATCTCTTCGGTCAGCTTGAGCGGGAGCTTCCAGATTAGTGCGGCTGGACGGCACTTCTCGCGCGCTGAGGCGTTATCCGTGCTCTTATTGGGGAGGGAGCATGGAAGGTCCGCTTCGCCTGCTGGAGCATGTCAGTCAGGAACTGCGGAAGCGACACCGCAGCCCACGAACAGAAGAAGCTTACCGCCACTGGATCCGTCAGTTCGTCCACTTTCACGAGCAGCGGCATCCGCGGGAGTTGGATGGCCGGGACGTGGAGGCCTTTCTGGGCTGGCTGGCCACCACTCGCCATGTGGCGGCATCCACTCAGAATCAGGCCCTTGCTGCCCTGCTGTTCCTGTACAAGGTTGTGCTGGAGATTCCGCTGGGATCCGTGGAAGCGTTCGCGCGCGCCCGCGTGCCGGATCGTCTTCCCGTGGTGTTTTCCATTGAGGAGGTAGGGCGGTTGTTGGAGCAGCTGCCGCGATTGCCCCGACTGCTGGCCTCGCTACTTTACGGATCCGGTCTGCGGGTTCAGGAATGCATGACTCTGCGAGTCAAGGATGTCGATTTTTCCCGCCGACAAATCATCGTGCGGCGTGGCAAAGGCGCCAAGGACCGGTCCGTGCCCTTGCCTTCCGCGCTGCTGGAATCCCTGCGCGAGCAATTGCGGCGCGTGGAGCTTCTGCACGCCAGGGATCATGCCGCTGGTGTCCAGGTGCCGCTGCCGGACGACCTGCGTAGCAAGTACCCGCGGGCCAGTGGCGAGCTGGCCTGGATGTGGCTCTTCCCGTCATCTGTCACCCGCCCGTCCCCGGCCGGCGAGACCCTGCGCTGGCACCAGCCGCCCGACCGCCTGCAGCGCGCCGTCCATCTGGCCTTGCGCCGGGCCGGAATCCACAAACACGCCAGCTGTCACACACTGCGTCATTCCTTCGCCACCCACCTGCTGGAGGGTGGTGCCGACATCCGCACCATCCAGGAGCTGCTGGGCCACCAGGACTTGCGCACCACCATGATCTACACGCATGTGCTGGCCTTGAACCGCTCAGGTGCCCTCAGTCCGCTGGACCGCCTGGTCTTGACCCCGCTGGCGGAGTGAAGGACCGCTCGAGACCATGGCAGCAACAGCCCGAAAAGGAAAAGCCCCCGTGGCGCGGGGGCTTGAAGAGCGGACCGGACGAGACTCGAACTCGCAACTTCCAGCGTGACAGGCTGGCGCTCTAACCGATTGAACTACCGGTCCGGAAATGGGCGATACTGGGCTCGAACCAGTGACCCCCTGCGTGTAAAGCAGGTGCTCTGACCAACTGAGCTAATCGCCCTTGCTCTTCACAAGAATGGCCGCCGGCAGCACCACCAGGTAGGCGGCCAGCAGCAGCAGAGGCGACAGGGTCAAGGAGACGAAACCGTTGTGCGGGCCTTGGGCTGAGCAGATGAAGCCGATCAGCAGCAGCGCCACGCCCAGCAGAAACAGCAGATAGTTGACTCTGCCGAACGGCAGGGCGCTCTTCATCGTGCTCTCCAACGCCAACAAGGCCCCAAGTCTATCTTACCTGAATCGGTTTGTCAAGGCCGTCGCCTGAAAGTCCCTGCTGGCCCTCGGGATCGGCCGCATTCAAGCCTCGAAATCCAGCAGATCCCACTCGCGCCCCAGCTCGCGCGCGGCAGGCGTCAGCAGCATGCCGCGGCTGATCCGGATCCGCAGTCCCTGCTCGCGCGCAGCCCGGATGTCCTTCTCGCTGACCAGGCGGCCCGTGGCCAGCCGGCCCGCGCCACCCTCGTTCAGTCCGCCGCCCAGCAGGCGCGCCGTGTCGCCCTCGGCCAGCCGCAGGGCGTGGGCGTCATCGCTGTCCAGCAGCAGCTCCAGTTCCCAGTCGTCGGAGACATGGACGAAGATCTCGCCCAGGATGGCGTCGCGCACGGCTTCGCGCACCTCCGTGCGCCGCCGGCTGCGCAGGGCGCAGAGCACGCGGTCACCTTCCAGCAGGCCCAGCCGCCGGGCGTTTTCCCGGCTGCACGCCAGGCGGCGCGTCAGGCTGATCACACCGTGCTCCAGTTCCAGGTGGCCGCGCGGCCCCAGCAGCGTGATCCGCGGCGCGCCCTCCACATCGCCGCTGTGGCGCACCGGCGGTTCCAGACCCAGGGCCGTGGCCGCGCCCGCGGGACACTCCAGCCGCGACGGCCCGCCCAGTGGACCCACCACGGGGATGCCCGTCAGCCGGCCCAGTGGCGAGGCTGCGGCCACCTCCTGGACACCCAGGAAGCCCGCCTGCGCGCCCAGGGCCTGGCGGAATTCCAGCCGGGCATCCGCGCCGAAGAGCCGCGCGAAGTGCTCCTTGCTCAGGAACACGCGCGGCCCCAGGATCCGGATGCGAGGCAGCAGACTCACCAGGCGTCAGTCCTTCAACAGTTTGAGTATGTGTTTAGCCAGACTTTCCTGGATTTCGCGATGTCGCGGAATGGGCTGACTGATCTTTGTGGTTGGGTTCTGATACCAGTCATGTCGACCACCATGGCGAAGCAGCACACAGCCGGCCTGTTCCAGGGTTCGAATCAGGTCCAGGCGCTTCATGCAACCTTCAACTCCCCTGCGTGCAACACGTGGGGGATCTCACCGGAAACCAAGTCCTGCAGCAAGTCTCGCAGGTTCTCTTGCAGTTCGTCAAGGGTTTCCGCCTGGGTCCGATAGCTCGGAAACTCATCCAGCCAACCGATGAAGGCCGGGCCTTCTTGATACCATGTGAATTTGCGCGTTTCCATGACCCTTGCTCCCAATCATGGCTGCGTTCAGCACTTGAATTCCTTGACGATGCGGTCGATCTCCTCGTCGGACATCCCGCTCTTGCCGTACTGGTGCGCGGCGGTTCCGGGGATCGAAGTCGCGGCGCCGGCGCCGGCGGCCTGGGCCTGCACCTCGGTCTTGGGCCGGTAGCGGAACTGCTCGTCGTAGCCCCACTTCATCTCGGCGCCCTTGGCCGGCCCGTCCAGCGGGTTGATCTCCCAGGCCACGCGCTTGATGTTGACCAGGTGCAGGGGGCCAACGTTGTCGCTGGTGATGCTGCCGCCCCAGGTGCCCGGCCCCAGCGTCAGCGAGGGAATCAGGCCCGTGGTGTAACCGATGGCGCCGTGGGTGGAGGAGGAGTTGACGACAATGCGGAAGGCCGGCTTGTGCAGGCCGAACTCCATCACGATGTCCGGGTCCTGGCAATGGATGGCGAAGGTGTGCCCCACGCCGCCGTACTCCAGGATGCGCGCGGACATGTCGCAGCCGGCCTTCCAGCCGTCCACCACGTAGAAGCCCAGCACGGGACTCAGCTTCTCGCAGGAGAGCGGATCCTTGGGGCCCACGTCATCCAACAGCACGATCAGCGCGCGCGCGGCGGGGGGAATCTTGAGGCCGGCCAGGCCACCGATGTGCTGCGGGCTGCGCCCCACGATCTCGGGGTTCAAGTGTCCGCGCTTGTCCACCATCACGGCCTGCAGGCGGGCCTTCTCCTCGGCGGTGAGGAAGTGGCCGCCGGCGCGCCGCAACTCTTCCATCAGTTTGCCGGAGATCGGCCGGTCCGCCACCACGCTCTGCTCGCTGGCGCAGACCGTGCCCCAGTCGAAACTCTTGCCGGCGATGATGTCGCGGGCGGCCTTGGGCACGTCCGCCGTGCGGTCCACGTAGGCGGGCACGTTGCCCGGCCCCACGCCGTAGGCCGGCTTGCCCGAGCTATAGGCCGCGCGCACCATGTCGCTGCCGCCCGTGGCCAGGATCACGCTGGTGAGCTTGTTGCGCAGCAGCTCCTGCGTCCCCTCCAGCGTGGGGATGGTCATGCACTGGACCAGGTCGCGCGGCGCGCCCACGGCGCAGGCGGCGTCGTGCAGCAGGCGCGCGGTCTCCTGAATGCAGCCGCGGGCCTTGGGATGCGGGCTCAGGACGATGGCGTTGCGGCTCTTCAGGGAGATGATCGACTTGAAAATGGCCGTGGAGGTCGGATTGGTGCAGGGCACCAGCGCGGCCACAATGCCCATCGGCACGGCGATCTCGTGGATGCGGCGCCGCTCGTCGCGCGAGATGACGTCGCAGGTCTTCAGCGGACCCACGTACTCCATCAGGTTTTTCGAGCTGAAGGTGTTCTTGACCGTCTTGTCCTCGATGCGCCCGTAGCCGGTCTCCTCAACCGCCATGCGCGCCAGACGCTTGGCGTTGGCCAGCGCGGCGGAGGCCATGGCATGGACCACCCGGTCCGTTTGGTCCTGGGAGAAATGCTTGAAGACATCCGCCGCGGCGCGGGCCCGCGTCAGCATGTCCCGCACTTCCTGGATGGAGGCCAGATCTCGGTCCATGGGAACCCTCTTGATCAGCTGGAAAGTCGGGGCTCAAGGTAGGAAAGGGCTCCGGCAGAGCGGAGCGCGGCGGCGGGGTTGTGGGAGCCGGCGCGGAACCTGAGCTTGCCCGCGTTCGACAGGCTGCGCGGCGTCCCGGGGCGTCCGGCTGGTCTTAGGGAAAGGAAGGGGCATGGTCTCCACAGGCGCGCCGGCCACGGCGCTGATCACCGGCGGTGCCCAGCGCGTGGGGGCCGCCCTGGCACGGCATCTGTCCGCCCGGGGTTGGCGCCTGCTCCTGCACTGGCACCGCTCCCGCGCGGCGGCCGAGGCCCTGCGCGCGGAGCTGGGTCCGGAGCGTGTGACGTTGCTGCAGGCCGACCTGGGCTGCGCGGCCGGCCGGGTGGATCTGCTGCGGCAGATCGGTGAGACACTGGGCGACCAGCCGCTCCAGCTGCTGGTACACAACGCCTCGCTCTTTCCCCACGTCCGGCTGGAGGAGTTGGACGATGCCCTCTTCGACACGCTCTTCGCCCTGCACGTGAAGACACCGCTGCTGCTCAGCCGGGATCTGGCACCACGCCTGGCCGCGGGCCATGGGCTGATCATCACCATGCTGGACGCCGGAGCCGACCTGTACTGGCCGGGCTACTTGCCCTACGCGCTCTCCAAGCAGGCTCTGCGCGAAGCCACCATCGCCCTGGCCCGCCAGCTGGCTCCCGGCGTGCGCGTGAACGGCATCGCGCCCGGTTTCATCCTGCCGCCCCACGACGCCCCCGACGCCTACCGCCAGGCGGAGGCGCGGCGCCTGACGGAGGAAGCCGGCGGACCCGCGCACATCCTCAAGGCTGTGGATTACCTGCTGGGAGCCGGCTTCGTCACCGGCGAGATCCTCACCGTGGACGGCGGGCGGCGCTGGATCCGCCCGTAGGAGCCGGCGAGCACATAAGCTGTGTGTGACACAGGCGGCTAGAAGGGCTTGAGGTGCGCCAGTGTGATCGCCGCCAGGCCCAGCAGTCCAACCACGGGCGTGAACCAGACACCGCCCAACCGGCCGCGGGCCATCAGCACGTGCAGGACCACCAGCACGGCGGCCAGCGTCAACTTGACGTGGAACCAGCCCGTCAGGGTGCCGGAGTGCGCGTGGGCCATCAGCCCCAGTCCAGCCAGCACGGTAAGCACCAGACCGGGCAGGGCCAGGGTGTTCAACACCCGGCGCCGCGTGGAGGGTTGGCCAGGCTGCTCGGGACCGCGCACCAGGCCGGCGGCCAACAGAGCACCCAGCCACAACACCACACCCAGAATGTGGAGCACCCATTCCATGAAAACTCCTTCGCCTATGGCAATATTTGATTGTGTCAACTATTTTGCAGGCCTGTCAAACGAGGTTCGCCATGCCCTTCTTCGTCTACCATTGCCCCGACTGCGGAGCCGAGATCGAATTGCTGCGGCCCGCAAGCCAGCGCGACGAGCCCGTCCGCTGTGAAGCCTGCGGCAGCGAGCGCGCCACGCGCAGCGCGGCATCCTTCGCCTCGGCGCTGGGCTCCGGCAGCGGGGGCGGCCGCAGCTCGGGTTCTTCTTGTGGTGGTGGCGGCGGCGGCTTCACCTGAGCCTGATCTCGTCCGCGGCGCGGACGGTTTGAGCTCTCAGGGATGCGCCGGGCTGGGCGTCTCCGGCGGCGCGTTCTTCAGCCAGGTGTCACACCAGCTGCTCATTTCCCACAGAACATGGCCCACGCTCTCCCGGGCTCGATAGCCGTGTCCCTCCGCCGGCAGGCGCACCAGCCGCACCCTGGCCCCCAGTCCCTTCAAGGCCTCGTAGAAGCGGTCGCTCTGCAACGGGAAAGTCCCCGAATTGGGGTCGTCCATCCCGTGCACCAGCAGCAGGGGCCGTGTGATCTTGTCGGCCGCCAGGAACGGTGACATGTGCAAATAGGTCTCCGCGGCCTGCCAAAGCGAGCGGTCCTCCCCCTGGAAGCCGAAGGGCGTCAGCGTGCGGTTGTAGGCGCCGCTGAAACAGAGCGCCGTGCGGAACAGCTCGGTGTGCGCCAGCAAATTGGCCGCCGTGAACGCACCGTAGGAATGCCCGCCGATGGCCAGCCGCGTGGTGTCCCCGACGCCCAGGCGCGCCACCTCCTCCACGGCGGCCCGCGCCCCCGCCACCAGCTGCTCCAGATAGCTGTCGTTGGGCTCGCGTCCCTCTTCACCCAGGATGGGCAGCGCGGGATCGGCCAGCACGGCGTAACCCTGGGTGAGCAGGAAGAGCACCGAGGTGCCCACGGGTCGGCTGAAGGTGAACTCGGAAGTGGTCACCCGGCCCGCCGCCTCGCGGTTGCGGAACTCGCGTGGATACACCCAGAAGACCATCGGAAGCGGCGGATCCACGCCCCGCCGATAGCCCGGTGGCAGGTAGAGCGTGGCGGAGAGCTCCACGCCGTCGGCCCGCGTGTAGGTCAGTACGTCCTTGATCAGACCGGCCAGCATGGGAGCCGGATCGGTTGCCTGTGTCACGCGGCGCGCCCGGAAATCCGCCGTGCCCAACGGCCGCTGCCGCCCGGCCCGGGGCCGGTCCAGCAGCCAGCTGTTCTCGGGTTCATCCGGTGACTGGCGTGAGACAAGCAGGCGTTCGCCTGTGTCGTCCAGCACGGCCTCCACGCTTTCATACCAGGGATCGCGGCACTCCCACAGCCGCTCGCGGCGCCCATCGCGGATCCGCATGCGGTCCAGGAAGGGATGCACGCCGGCGGGTCCGGCGCCGCGGCCCGACCAGTAGAGCCAGCGCCCGTCCGGCGACCGGCGCAGCACGGAGCGCCCGTTGGCCGTGCGCCGGGTCTGCGGACGGCCCGGCTCGCTGAAAGCGTCGTCGCTGTCGCGCTGCAGCAGCAGGGTCTTGGCGCCGGTGGACGGATTTAGCTGCCAGATACGTTCGCGGCGGTCCTTGTACCACGACTCCCAGACCAGCGCCAGCTCGTCGTCACCCCAGACCAGCCCGCTGAAGCGGTCCTGGAAGCGCGCCAATTGGCGCGGCGCGCCGTCGAAGGGCTTGGCCAGCTGCCAGAGGACATCTCGCTCCGCGGCCGGGACGCCGGCGTCGCCGCCATCCAGGGCATCGGCCCAGCAGAGCGTGGCCGGCTGGTCCGCCCGCCAGTGGACGAAACGTGGCCCGGGACGCACGGAGCCGAAGCGGATGGAGACCTCGTCCGCCAGGGGCAAGTCGGCCACCTGGTGAAGTTCGTGGCCTTGGCGATCCAGCACCACCACGCGTTGGGGAAAATCCTCCAGGGGCAGGCTGCGCGACCAAGGCGGATGGGCCGTGGTCCAGAGGATGCAGGAGCCGTCCGGCGCGATGTTGAAGTCCAGCGCGAGCTGCGGCCCGGTCAGCAGTCGTTCCTGGCCGTCCAGTGTGACTTCCACCAGTTCGGCCGTGGCGTGGTACTCCAGCAGGCGTTCGTCGTGCTGGCTGCGGATCAGGAAGGGATAGGTTCGCGCCGCCGCCGCCCGACCCTGGTTCTCCAGGATCACCGGGCCCTCCGGCGGACCCTCGACCGGTGCCGCGCCGCGCCCGGGCGGCACGCGCAGGCAGAGCAAGCCGCGGCTGTCGGGCAGCCACTGCAGGGGCGTGGTCACCGCGGGATTGAGCAGCAGCGTGCCCAGCCGCGCGCTTTGCCCGCTGGCCACGTCCGTGTGCCAGAGCTCGGTCCCCGAGTCCGTGGCGCGGCACCAGGCCAACTGCCGGCTGTCCGGCGACCACTGCAAATCGTGCAGGCGCACGTTCTCGGGCAGAGACAGAACGCGCCGTTCATGGCTCTCCAGCGCCAGCAGGGTCAGCCCGGTCAGGTGGCCTTCGTCCAGCGGTCCGCCCGTGAGCGGATTCAGACGAAAACCGGCCGTCTCCACCGCGGGAATGGCCAATTCGGCCACGGGCGGCAGTCGGCGCCGGGTGCTTTCCACCGCCTGGCGACCATCCGGCGCCAGCGTGAGCCCCGCGGGCTGCGGCGCATCCAGGATGGCGGGAATGGGATCCGGCGGCTGGCGGTAGACTGCGGCGTCCTGGGCGTATGACACGGTAATTCCCAGCAGGCCCAGCAGCAGCAGGCCCGCGCTGATTGAGGGATGTGAAGCGTGATTCATGGCTGCAATATAGCCAGCCGCCCGCGGGGGATTCGGCGCTTCATTGGCCCCATTGCCCCAGCAGAAGCGCAGCGCAGCGGTTTCTCGTCTTCATGTGACCTCCCAACAGGGTTCGTCCAGAATGCGCCGATCCCGGGCGGAGAAGCCCAGCCGCACGCAGTCCGCCGCTTCCAGCCAGACGCTGCCGGCGGGGGCCTCGGCCTGGCCCGGCAGCTCCAATCGCCGGGCCAGCACCTGGGCCTGGAAGTGGCTGTAGACGTGTCGGAAGTGCAACGTTCCTGTCTCACGCGCGCTGGGGTTACCTACCAACGCGGCGCGCAGCTCCGCCTCCAGCGCCGACCAAGCCTCGTCCAGCCCGGCCGGATCCACGGGCCGCTCGGCGCCGGGCAGCTCCCAGAGGCCGCGCAGCATGCCCTCGTCCCCGCGGCGGCGCGCCAGCACCCGACCCGCGGTGTCCCGCACGAGCAGCACCAGGACGGCCCGGACGGGCACGCGGGGCCGCTCCGCGCGGCGGGGCAACTCTTCCTGCCGGCCCTGGGCGCGGGCCAGGCACTCCGTGGCCAGCGGACACTCCGCGCAACGCGGGCGCCGGGGCAGACAGACCCGGGCCCCCAGCTCCATCAGCGCCTCGTTCCAGTCGCCGGGCGCCGCGAATTCCAACAACTCGTCGGCCAGCACCTGCAGCCGGCTTCGCACAGCTGGGCGGGCGGGCGGATCCTCCAGCGCGAACAAGCGGCAGAGTACGCGGATCACGTTTCCGTCCAGTGCGGCCAGCGGCAGCCCGAAGGCCAGGCTACCCACCGCCGCCGTGGTGTAGGGCCCGAAACCGGGCAACCCGCGCAGCGCTGCCGGGTCGGCCGGAAACTCGCCGCCATAACGGGTCTGAACCTCGCGGGCACAGGCCATCAGGTTGCGAGCCCGCGAGTAGTAGCCCAGCCCGGCCCAGCGCGCCATCACCTCGTCCTCGGGCGCGGCGGCCAGTTGGCCCAACTCCGGAAAGGCCGCCAGAAAGGCCGTGTAGTAGGGCAGGACGGTCCCCACCCGGGTTTGCTGCAGCATGATCTCGCTGATCCAGACCCGGTAGGGCGTGCGCTCGCGCCGCCAGGGCAGATCCCGCGCCACGGCCCGGAACCACTCCAGCAGAGCTTGTCGGACAGGGATAGAAAGTTCTTCCATCCTAACTTCGCAGCCCGAAAAAGGGCCCCGCGAAGGGGCCCGGATGAATCAATTGCCCTTGTCGTCTTTGAGCTTGTCCTTCAGGCGCTCCAGCTCTTTCTCGGCCTGCCGGCGCTCGGCGCGGATCTTCTCCAGCTCCAGGTCGAGGAACTCGGCACTCTGGTCCTCGGCGCCCAGCCAGTCGATCATCTCGCGCTCGGTGACGCCGATCTTCTCCCGCATCTCCCAGTCCCGCTCGCTCTGGGGCCGCACCGTGGCGAATGTTTCCACGCGGCGGAAAGCCGTGGACGGTTGGAAGCTCAGGCGGGCCGCCAGACGCCAAGCTGGGTAGAACTCGGGGTAGTCGGAGTTCAGACGCTCGAGGTTGCGGTGCACGCCCACCGGGCGGGGATCCTCGTCGGTGAAATAGACCTTGGGGCCGTTCTCCATCAGGCGGACATCCACACCCACGCTGGCCGAGAGGCCGCGGAAGAAGCGATAATTGATGCCCGGCTGCAACCAGATGGCATCGGCCTGGGTGAAGGCCCACTCCGGCAGGTCGCTCAGGAAGATGTTGCCGTAGAGCTCCGTGAAGAAGTCCCAGCGCAGGGTGGGGCGGCGATAGCCCAGCGAGAACTCCAAATCGTGGGTCACGCCGGAGAAGATGTTCAGCGCGTCCTGGCCGCTGTCGTTGTGGTTCAGGTAGCCCAGGTTGAAATGGGCGCTGGGCCCTTCGCCCGGGTAGAGCGGATTCTGGTACCAGCCCAGCCCGAAGGCCATACTGATCTCGTTGGCCGCGGCGTTGTAGGGCTCCAGGTACACGTTGGACACCTTGGAGGAGTTCAGCCGGAAGCCCAGCTGGGTGCCCCACTCGATGGGCGTCTGGAGCAGGCGCCCCTGGAAGCGGCCCAGGCGAAAGCGCATGTAGACATCATCGGGGGCATTGTAGGTGACGTTGTCCTGACTGCTGAAATTGAGGTCCTGGTAGAGCATGGGGACGATCTCCAGCTCCAGGTGCTTCCCGAAGCCGAAGTTGATCGCCAGGGCCTGGGACACGTTGCTGACGCTGCCCTCGGGCACGGCGTCCGCCCATAGCCGCGTGTGCCACTGAACGGTCATCTGGCCGGGCTCCAGGCTCTGGGTGGTCCAGGTGTGGAACAGCGAGTTGCCGCCCATGAATTGGGTGGCCGCCATCGCCGCGCCGTGCAGCAACAGGGTCGCGCCCGTCACAAGAATGCGCAGACCTTTCATCGACTCCCTCCACCTCTCCGCGTCGCTTGCTGGTGCCCGATCAATCCAACCGCTGCATGAGAACCACGGCATTCAACAGGATGCCCACCTTGGCCACTACATCCACCGCGTTGGCGATCCAATTGTAGGCGCTGCCCGAGACAACAACTGTATCACCCGGTTTGAGTTCCGGAATCAGGCTGATGTCGCCCGTGTTCAAATAACGGCGGACGTCGATCTCCAGGATTTCCTCCCGTTGATTGACGAGCCGCACGATGCGCACGTTGTCCAGGCGCGAATAACTGCCGGGTCCGCCCGCGGCGGACAGCAGGGTCAGCAGGTTCGTGCCGCTGGGGACGTTGTACTGCCCCGGCTTGTTCACCTTTCCCCAGACGTTCACCGTGATGTAGATGGCGTTCTTGTCGCCCAGAAAATACTGTGCCGCGCGTCCGCCCTCAGCTCCCGCGTCATCCGCCCGCAGGGCGTTGAGATCTTGGGCAATGGCATGAAGCGGCAGCAGCAGGGCGCTGAACAGAATCAGAATGCGGGCGAGTTTTCCAAGTCGGGTCAATCCCCCTCCTGCCGACTGGCATCTGGCTGGTCAAAAAGTAAAGGAAATCCAATAGGATTCCGAGCCGGACAAGGGACAATCATTCGGATTGGATGGCACTTCCACCAACAGGGAATCCACCTGGGCCACCCGGTCGATCACCGTGTCGATGCGCAGGGAATAGCTCCCCGGCGCCAGGCCAAGTTCCGTCACCGGCCAGGCGGCGCTCATCTGGGGTTCCAGGTTGAACAGGACGTCCTCGCTCCAGACCAGGGTGCCGGCCGGATCCGCCACCAGCACGCGAAAGCCGCGGAAGCCCAGCGCGAAATAGTCCACGAACTCGTACTGCCAGGCCACATGCAGGGTGTCGTCCTGTACGGCCACCTGGCTCTCGAGGACCCGCGGGCTGGCCCAGAGCCGGTAGGTCACCGTGTCCGAAGGGGCGCTGGCGTTGCCGTCGCCATCAATGGCCCGCACATAGTACCAGAACCGCTCGCCCCAGAACGAGGTGGGCCGGACCACCGGATCCTGATCCACGAAATGGTAGTAGTCCGGCCGGCCCTCCAGGAAGCGCTCGGGATCCAGGGGCAGCTCCGCGAAGAGCGAATCCGGGTGCGGGGCGCGGTAGACCAGAAAGCCGTTCAGGTCCGCGGGTTCCTCGGCCATGTCCCATTCCAGCCGGATGCCGAAGCCCGCGCTGCCGTCGGCGTCCACGCCGGTTTCCGGCAACACGGCGCCGGTCTCCACGCAGTTGAGGTCCCGCATCCGCGGCGCGGGGGGCGCGGTGCGATCCTCGTCGCCGGAATCCTCCCCGCAGGCGAGGAAGACCAGCAACAGGCCGCCCAGCCCGGCGGCCAGACGGCTGCGGCGCAGCAGGTCAGAAGGCATAGATGAAACTCATCCGGTGCAGCCGCCCCAGATCGTGATCCAGGCCGGCGTAATCCAGGTCCAGCGGACCCGCGTGGAAGCCCGCGCCATAGGTGAGGCGCCCGTCGCGGCCCTGATGGCCGGCCCGCAGGGCCAGCCCGCCGTAACGCAGCTCCAGCCCTGTCCGGGCCTGGGTGTCGTAGTGGTGGTCGTAATCGCGGGTCAGCGTCCAGGACAGGTCGCCCAGCCCGGCCCGCCAGGCCGCTCCCAGCACGTGGTAGTAGTGGATGGCGTCCTCGCCGCCGTCCCACTTCAGGCCCGTGTTGGTGAAGTTCTCCAGCCGCGCGCCCGCGGAGATCCGCCCCAAATTCTTCACGCCGGTCAAGTCCACCAGTTCAGCGTGGAGCTGCGCGCCGGCGTCCAGCCCGATGCCGCTGCCCGCGCTGGCGTCCAGCTCGCTGCGGATCAGCTTCAGATTGATGCCGAAGGGCACGCTGAGCGGGATGTCGTGATACAACCAGCCGAAGTGCAGTTTGGGCTCGTTGCGCTTGGCGAAGCTGAGCAGCAGTGCCTGGTCCACGCTCTGGAAATAGCCCAGCGGGCTGCCGCCGGCCTCCTCGATCAGGCGCCGGCGCTCCTCGAAGGTGTAGTCCGCGTCGTCATAGCCGGGAAAGCGCGGAATGTCGTCCACCTGGAAGCGCACATAGTTGAGCGCCAGGTTGCCGCCGCCGATGGGCCAGACCAGTCCGGCCTGGGCGTGCACGCCCAGGGGATCGGAAAAGCTGCCGAATTGGCTGGCCGCCATGCCCGACACGCTGCGGCGGTCCACCAGGGCCAGCCCGGCGGGATTCCAGAAGCAGGAGAAGGCGTCGTCGCTGGCGGCCACCAGGGCCTGCCCCATGGCCAGGCCGCGCGCGCCGCCACCCAGGGACAGGAACTCGCCGGCGTAGCGGCCGGCCCGCGCCGCGGGCGCCAGCAGGGCCACGGCCAGCCCGAGGGTCGCCGCGCCGCGGCGGCTGATGATGCGGGATCGCGTCGTGCTCATTTCTGCCTCGCCACCTTGCCCGTGTGCTCCACGCGACCCTCCGGCCCTTCCGCCGTCAGCCGGTAGAAGTACACGCCGTTGGCCACCACGTCGCCCACGCGGTCCCGGCCGTCCCACAGCGTCTCCACGTAGTTGATCAGCGGGCCGGAGATATCCAGCCGGCGAATGAGCCGGCCGGCCACGGTGTAGATCTCGATCTTCGCGCCGTTGGCCACGCCGCTCAGGCTGAAGACGAAGCGGGTCTCGCGCTGGAAAGGGTTGGGATAGGTGCCCATGTATTGCAGCGCCAAGCGCTCGCCCACCATGAACTCCGACTCGTGCAGCGTGCCGTTGCCCGCCGCGTCCTGGACGAAGAGTCGCAGGGCCAGCGGTTCGCCGCGCGGCGCCGAGCCGTCCAGCGCGTAGCGCACGGAGAGCCGGCCGCCAGCGGGATCCGGCAAGAGGGATAACTCCTCCGCGGCGACGCTGTCGCCGTCCATGGTCAGCTGGATGTTCTCCGGGCGCGCGTCCAGCCCGCCGGGATCGGTCAGGGTCCAGCTGAAGGCCGCCCGGGGCGGCACGAAACCGCCGCGGTCGAAGACCTGGCCGTCCACTTCCAGGTGGACCACCGGGGAGCCGGAATCCGCCAAGCGCCCCAGCGCGAATCCCTCCGCGGAACCCAGCGTGAACGTCGCGCGCAGCGTGTCACCGCGCTCCAGCTGAGCCTGGCCGTCCAAGCGGGCCAACAGCTGTTTCGTCAACCCATCAAATTCCAGCAGTTCCGTGTCCAGTCGGCGCAGGCTGTCCAGGGAGGTCAGCTCCAGCTCTCCCTGGATCGGTCCTCCGGGCAGGCCGTCTCGCCATTCCAACTGCCAGGGACCCGCGTCCAGCCGCCGGCCCGTCTGCTCCACCAGCAGGCTGTCAACAGGCAACTCGCGCACGGTCAGAGTCCGCCCCGTCTCATCGTGGCGGACCCGCAGGCCGCCGCCGGCAACGACCTCTGTCCAGACATCGGCCGGCACGGTTACGCGTGTCAGCGTGAAGTCCAGCGCCGCAGGCTGCGGGCCGCCCTGCGTCGGATCCCAGTCGGCCTCCACGCGGAAGGCCTCGTGCATGGTCCCCGCCGGCAGGGGCATGGATACCCGCCGGCTACCGCCCCTAGGTACGGGCGGGATCCGACCCGCCGCGCGGCTACCGTCGAGCAGGCGCACCAGCCGGCACGTCAGCGTGTCCGAATCACTCTCGCCGTCGTTGCCCACCACCACTTCCGGCCGGCCCTCGGTGTCCGTGCCGGGCAGCAGGGACCAGCTGATGAGCGGCCGGGCGTCCTCCACCCAGTACCAGGAGGTGGTGGTGCTGTCCGGGCCGTCCGCGGCGTAGAGGGCGAAGCGCAGGCCCACCAGCGTACTATCGGCGAAGGGACCGGCCGTGCCCGCGCTCTGCCAGCGCTGGGGATCGCCGGCCAGGGAAGTCAGGCTCAGGCGCAGCTGCGCGGCGGCCTCTTCCGGCTGTTGGATGCT
This sequence comes from Acetofilamentum sp., assembly GCA_020726405.1. GTDB lineage: Bacteria > CAIWAD01 > CAIWAD01 > CAIWAD01 > CAIWAD01 > CAIWAD01. The sequence goes on from DYSB01000009.1 coordinate 14,997, forward strand.
GAGCAGCGCGGCCACGCTGTCCACCGGCTGCGCCGAGGCCACCAGCACTTCCGCGCGGAGCGGCAGACCGGGCCGCGGCGGATCCGGCAGCAGCCGTGCCTGCCAGACCAGCGAGCCGGACAGACTGTCCGCCGGGTGGAACCAACTCACGCCCGAGTGGCCCCCACCGTCGGCACCGGGCATCCAGACCCGCAGGGAGCCCGTGGCCCCGCCGCCGGACAGGCTGGCTGGCAGCGGCACCGCGGCCGTCCAGGCTCCGTCGGTCCCGGCACTCACCGGCACGCGGATCACGTCCGTCACAAAGTTGGGGCCAGACTGGGCCGCCCGCTCGGCGCTGGAATAGACTTCCACCAGCCCCTGGCCGCCGGGCGCCGCGCCAACGCCGGAGAGCTGCAGCACGCCGCCAGTTTCGATCACCGGATTGGCCAGCGCGGGCTGGCTCTCGCCGGGGAGCGCCAGCCGCTGCCAGGGCAGGCCGAGGATTGTGTTCATCACGTTGACCGCGTGCACGTACTTCTCTTCCAGGCTGCCTTCATGGCCCGGCACGCGCCGCAGCCAGAGCCGCTGCTTGGCCTCGCGCAGGGCCTGGCCCACGGCAAGTTCCGGGTTGCCCAGCAGCAGGGCCCAGAAATCCGTCACCAATTCCATCCCTGTGTCACGGAAGCCCAGTCCCGTGGAGCCCAGCACGCCGATGGCGCCCACATCCGGGGTGTTGAGCAGCGCGCGTCCCAATGAACCCTGGTAGTCCAGGCTGGCGATGAAGCAGGTGGCGTTGGTGAAGAAGGCCAGCCGCTCGGCGTTGTCCAGCAGGGCCACGTCCTCGCTGCGGAAGAGCTGGTTGTCCTCCCAGACCGCACCGCCCCCGTGTCCGGCGTAATTCACCAGCAACTGGCCCTCGTTGACCAGGGCCAGCAGCTCGGGCCGCGAGCCGATGTAGGCCCCACCCTGCTCCCCGGCCAGGATGCGCCGAATGAAAAAGCGGTCCGGCACCTGCAGGCGGATCAGGTCCTCCGTCTGCTGCATGAAAATGCCCTCGTCCTGGGCGCGGGCGCCCGCGGCCAGCAGCAGGCTGTTGTTCCAGGCGCCCGGCGCGGCCGTGCGATAGGCCGCCTCCTTGGCCACCAGATTGGCCAGATCTTCCGGCGTGGCGGCCGGCCAGCGGCTGACCACCACGGGCAGCTGGGCGCCGTTCTCCTCGCGGGCGAACCAGTCGTCGCTGGAGGCCGCGCCCCACTTGTAGACCTGTTCGTACATCAGCGGCAGCACGGGCTCCAGGCCGGGCGTCGTCAGGCGCGCGGCGGGGGCTCCGTCGCCCACCAGCAGCACCCAGTCGGGCGGCGTGCTCCAGGTGCGCCAAGCGCGCAGGATCAGGTCCCGCAGGCCGTGGGGCCGCACCTTGCCATGACTGAATTCGTCGTAGACCCAGCGATCGCTCACCAGCAGGACCTCGCCCTCCTGGCCGGCCACCTGCTGCAGCAAGGGCTCCAGCAGGTCGGCGCCCCCGGAGCGCCAGAGGCTGTCCGCCAGCACCACCAGCACCCCCGCGCCGCCCACTCCCTCGGCCAGTCCGTGGTATTCCACGCGCTCCCCGGCGTCCGGCGCACGCAGGGAGCGCTCCGTAGCCGCCACGTAGCGCGTGCCCGCCAGGAATTCGTCCTGGAAGCGCAGCCGCCACGCGCCGGCCAGCGGCCGCACGATGACGCTGCGGAAGTGCGACTGGCCCAGCTTGAAGACGCGGATATCCTCGCCGCTGAAGCCGCTAACCTCGAAGTTCACCACGCGGCCGTCCAGAGCCGGATCGGCGCTGAAGAGCAGGCGGTCTTCCCGGGCTTTGTATTCGCGCTGGTAGGTCAGCTCCAGCCAATTGAGCAGGCAGGAGGAGAACTCGCCCGCCGGCGGCTCGTCCACCCCGGCCAAAATCAGCGTGTTGAGGCCCTCGACGAAGGTGCTGTGGTCGGGAAAGGCCTCAGCTCCGAACTCGGCGATCCGCAACTCCTGGTTGCGCCAGTTGCCGTCCGCGCCCACTTCCAGCGCGCCGCCGCCCGTGCTGTTCACGTAGAGGCGCAACCGCTGGTAAACGTCCGGTTCGCCCTCCTCGGCCGGCGCGCTCAGCCCGCGCAGGCAGACTCTCATCCGCACCGGCAGCGCCGAGTAGGGATAGAGGCCCGGCGCGTTGAAGGTCACGCTGCGCAGCGTGCCGCCGTAAATGCCCGTGGTCCAGAACATGTGGTCGGGATGGGGCTCGTCCAGCACGTAGGTGAGCCGGCTGAAGTGGTTGTACTCTTCCACATGCGCTGTGGCGGGAAAAGTCAGCGGCGCGCTGTAGCGCTCCGGATCGGTCTCGATGATCTCGCCCGTCTCCTGGGCGAAGCGCGGGCCGGGGTTGCCGTCGCTGGCCAGGAACCAGACCTCGCGCCGGCACCAGGGATCCTCCTGGGTATCGACACCCAGTTCGGGCACGGCGGGCCGGCTGGGTTCGGCCCAGAAGATCAGCTGGTCGTCCGGATCGAAGGATCCGTCCTCGCAGCCTTCGGCCAGCATGGGCTCCGGCAGACCGTTGCGCACCAGGGTCCATGTGCGTGGATCGGGCAGCGCGCCCGGCACGTGCTCGGCCAGCCAAGCGCCGGTGACCCGGATCAGCCCCTCGCCCTCCACCTGCAGCCGAGCGAAGGCGTGGCGGGCCCAGGGGTCGGGCGGCGCCAGCGCGCGCAGACCGGCGCTCCGGCGTTCCGGGGCGCGACCCTCCTCGCGCAAGAGCAGTCCGCCCTCGAGCAGGACCCGGGGCACCAGCAGGCCGTCGCAGCGCCCGTCGCCGGCACTTTCCAGCGCGCGCACGGGTAGATCCAGCCGGGCCCCGCCCGACGTCTCCAGCCGCAGCGCCTGGCCCTGGTGCCGGACCACCAGCGGCCACTCCGCCGGCAAATCGGCGGCGCCGTCCAGCCGCAGCAGCAGGCCGCCGTCGGGCTGGGAATGTTGCAGCAGGTGCGGCACGGAGCTGACGCGCACGGCCGCCCGGGAGAGCGCCGTCAGGCCCAGCAACAGCGTCATAACCAGGAGGCCCGTGGCGCGACTAGTCGAAGTTTCGAATCTCGTAGCGATAGCCCTGCTCCGTCAAAAAGAGTTGCCGGTTCATGGCGAACTCCTGGTCGATGGTGTCACGGGTGACCAAGGTGTAGAACCAGGCGTGGTTGTCGCCGCTCTTGGGCCGCAGGACGCGCCCCAGGCGCTGGGCTTCTTCCTGCCGGCTGCCGAAGGTCCCGGAGACCTGGATGGCCACGTTGGCCTCGGGCAGGTCCACAGCGAAGTTGGCCACCTTGGAGACCACCAACACGCGCACGGCGCCGGTGCGGAAGCGTTCGTAGAGATCCTCGCGCACCTGGTTGCGCACGCTGCCCGTGATCAGCGGCGCGTCCAGCAGCGCAGCGATGGTGTGCAACTGGTCCAGGAATTGCCCGATGATCAGCACGCGGTCGTTGGGATGCTGCGCCAGCAAGTGCTCGATGACTTCGAGCTTGGCCGGGTTGCAGGAGGCCACCGTGTACTTGCGCCGCGTCTCGGCCAGCGCGTACTCCAGCCGCAGGTCGTTGTCCATGGCCAGGCGGTACTCGATGCAGCTGGCCTGGGCGATCCAGCCCTGGCGCTCCAACTCTTTCCAGGGGACGTCGATTTTCTTGGGTCCGATCAGGGAGAACACGTCGTCCTCCTTGCCGTCCTCGCGCACCAGCGTGGCGGTCAGGCCCAGTCGACGCCGACTCTGGATCTCCGCCACCGCGCGGAAGACCGGCGCGGGCAGCAGATGCACCTCGTCGTAGATGATCAAGCCCCAGTCCTGCTGGTTGAACAGGGCGAAGTGGGCGAACGGGCTCTTCTTGTTCTTGCGCCAGGTGAGGATCTGGTAGGTGGCCAGAGTCACCGGCCGCACTTCCTTGAACTCGCCCGAATACTCGCCGATCTGGTCCTCGGGGATGTCCGTCTTGTCCAGGACCTCGTGCTTCCACTGGCGCAGTGCCGTGACGTTGGTGGTCAGCACCAGCGTGTGCATGCGCACCTTCTCCATCACACCGATGCCGATCACGGTCTTGCCCGCGCCGCAGGGCAGCACCAGCACGCCGCTGCCGCCGCGCTTGTCGCCGCCGGCCCAGAACACCGAGATGGCGTCCTTCTGGTAACGGCGCAGTTCGAAGTCCCGCCCGCTGCGGCACTGCTCGCGCCAGCCGATGGCCAGCGGCGCGCCATTGGTGTAGCCGGCCAGGTCCTCCACCGGGAAGCCGATCTTGATCAGCGACTGCTTGAGATGTCCGCGGTATTCCGGCCGCACCAGCACGCGCCGGGCGTCCAGCTGCTGCCCCAGATAGGGCACCACCGTCTTGTGGCGGGTCAGCTCCATCATCAGCAGTTCGTCGTCGGATTCCAGCAGGAGGCCCAATACCTCGTCCCGCATCAGGCGCACGCGTCCGTAGCGCGAGACCGTTTCCCGGATGTCCTCCACCACGTTGGTGGGGACCTCGTACTTGGAGTAGCGGTTGAGGATGTTGATGATTTCCGCGGCGCCCATCCCGCTGGAAGCGGCGTTCCAGAGGGAGAGCGGCGTGATCCGGTAGGTGTGCAGGTGCTCGGGGGACTTGTCCAGCTCAGCAAAGCGGCCCAGGTCGTCCCGGGCGTCCTCGAAGAGCGGATTGGCGGTCTCCAGGAATACCGTCCGATCCGACTGGATGATAAGCGGATTGCTAGGGTTGTACACCAAGGCCTCCCGGGATCCATTCCACCCAGACCTGACGCCGCCGGGGGCCGTCGAACTCGCAGAACCAGACGGACTGCCAGCGTCCCAGCTTCAGGCGCCCGCCCTGCACAGGAACCCACACCTGGCAACCGCAGAGACTGGCCTGAAGGTGGGCGGCGGAATTCCCCTCGGCGTGCCGGTAATCCGGATCCTGGGCCAGCCGGTCCAGACGCAACAGCAGGTCGCGCGGGACATCCGGATCGCCGTTCTCGTTGAGAGTCACCCCAGCCGTGGTGTGGGGCACATGAACCAGGAACAGACCGTCCCGCCACCCTGCTCGCGCCAGAATCTCCTTCAGCTGGGCGTCCAGCCGCAGGAACTCCGCGCGGTTCTGCGTGAAGATTTCTTCCTCAACCATGCAGAATTTCTTGATTAACGGTGTGAAGTCAATGTGGCAAATGCCCGTCGCTCATTTCCTATGTTGCGGCATGCTGGAACGTCCCCTCGACCTGGCCTGGAGCCACTGGCCGCCGCGCTCGCGTCCGCGGCAGTTCATCCTCTTGCTGGCCATTGTGATCCTCTCCGGTTCGCTGGTGTATTACTGGCTGGGCTTGAGTTGGGAAAGCAATGTGCTGATGGTGGCGTTCATTTTTTCTTTACGCAATCTTCTGTTTGCCCGCAGCGTCCTGCTCGCTGAAGACGGCCTGTCCCTGTCCCACCCGCTTACCGGGGCGCGATGCTGGAAATGGCCGGAGATCGCCGGGCTGGAACTAGAGAATGCGCAGCTTTATCTGTCTTTATTGAATAAACAACGAGTTGAATTGCCGGCACCTCCCGGCGCCCTTCACGCCAAGGTCCACGAGTGGCACCAATGGCTGACCCACCCGCAGCGCGCGGAGGAGTGAGCGACCGCCCGCAGCCGGACCCCGGCTCGCAGTTGAGCGCGGCTGAGTGTGAACTCGCGCGCTGGCTGGCCCGGGAACTGGTGGAGCGCCGCTTGGGCGCTCCGGCGCTCTTTATGCTGGAAAGCCTGCGCCCGCTGAACTTCGTCATCAGCCAGGCTATGGCTTTTCTTTCGCCGATTATAAAAATCGTTAGTGACCAGTCGAAAATCGACCAATTCCAAGAGTTGTTGGAAAAACGCGAGTCGATCCCGTACATTTGTAACGAGATTCACCAGCTTGAAGAGGTGCGCCGTGGCTGATGCATCCAAGAAGTCCCGACCCGTTGCCAAGCCATCCACTGCCAAGAGCAGCAAGCTGATCGCCGGCAAATCCGCCGGGACAGGGGCAAAGAAACCGCCCGCTCCGGCTCCCGCGTCGGCCCCCAAGGCAGCTGCCGGCGCCAAGTTGGCCAAGCCCGCCGCCAAGCCGCTCGCCAAGGCCAAGCCGCCGGCTCGGCCAGCGCCTGCGCTCGCTGCCAAACCCGCTCCCAAATCTTCGCCCATATCCGTCGCGAAAGCGGCGCCGAAGGTTGCGGCCAAGCCCGTGGCAAAACCCGCGGCACCCTTGGTGACCAAGCCAGCTGCCAAGCTGCCGCTTGTCGCTACGCCCAAACCGGCGCCCAAGACCGTGCACGGGGGCGCCCAGGCACCGGCCAAGTCCACACCCGTCTCTGTGCAGGATTTGAAGGCGCCGGCGGGGGCCAGTCTGCTCCTTCAGGGCGCCAACTGGGTGACCCTCAACATGGTGCGCGAGATCATGCCGGGCGACGTGCGCGTGGAGCACGGCCGGATCACGGCCATCGGTGAGCGCCTGAAGCCCCGCAAGGACGAGCAGGTGGTGTCCGTCCACGGTCTGACGGCTTTCCCAGGCTTCGTCCAGTTGCACGTGCACCTCTGCCAGACTCTCTTCCGCCACATGGCCGAGGACCTGGCCCTGTTCGACTGGCTGCGCAACCGGATCTGGCCGCTGGAAGCCGCCCACAACCCGGCCTCCCTGGCCGCCTCCTCGCGGCTGGGAATCCTGGAACTGCTGCTCTCCGGCACCACCACGGTTTTCACCATGGAGACCACGCACCACACGGAAACCGTCTTCCAGGAGCTGCTGGCCGGTGGCCAGCGCGCCTACTCGGGCAAGGCCTTGATGGACAGCGGCCGCGGCGTGCCGCAGGAACTGCGCGAGGACACCGCGGCCTCGCTGGATCTGGCCCGTCGGCATCTGGCGGACTGGCACGGCAAGGGCCGCCTGAGCGTAACCCTCAACCCGCGCTTCGCCCCCAGTTGCAGCGCGGATCTGCTCAAGGGCGTGGCCAGCCTGGCCCGGGAAAGCGGCGCCTGGATCCACACCCACGTCGCCGAGACCCGGGACGAGGTCCAGCTGACCCGCGAGGTCTTCGGCCGCAACCCCGTGCAGCTCTACGAAGCCCTGGGCTATCTGGAGGGCAAGTTCCTGGGTGCCCACGCCGTCCACCTGACGGAAGCTGAAAAGCTGATCATCGCCGCTCACCGCAACGCCGTACTGGCGCATTGTCCAAGCGCGAACCTCAAGCTGGGAAGCGGGATCGCGCCCCTCTCCGACCTGCTGGCGCGGGGCATCCGCGTGGGGCTGGGCGCTGACGGAGCCGCCTGCAACAACAACCTCAACATCCTGGAAGAAATGCGCCTGGCCGGCCTGCTGCAAAAGGTCAGCCGCGGCGCGGCCACGTTGAGCGCCGAGACCCTGCTGGAGCTGGCCACCATCGACGCCGCGCGCGCCATCGGATTGGAAGAGGAGATCGGCTCCATCGAACCGGGCAAGAAGGCGGATCTGGTCTTCTTCGATCTGAACCACCCCAGCATCCAGCCGGCGGGCACCCCCGCCCAACAGCTGGTCTGGTCAGCCTCCTCCCGGGACCTGGTGCACACCATGGTGGAAGGCGAATTCCTGGTGAAGGACCGCCGCGCCACCCGGCTGGACCACGAGGAAGTGCTCAAGACCGCCAAGCTCGAGGCCCGCAAGCTGGTCTCCCGCGCCGGGCTGGAAGGCAGGATCCGGCTGTAGGTTTCGGCAAGACCGACACTGGCACTTCTTCAGGGGCAAGCGCGATCTTGCCCCTGATTTTTCAGGAGTCCCCATGAAGGAAATCCGCTCCATCCTGGCCACCGATTGCGGCAGCACCACCACCAAGTGCATCCTCATCGAGAAGATCGGCGACACCTACCGCCAGACCATCCGCGGCGAAGCGCCCACCACGGTGGAGGCGCCCTTCGAGGACGTGACCATGGGCGTGATCAACGCCGTCACCGAGGTGGAGGAGCTGTCGCGCCAGCGCCTGACGCTCTCCGACGGCGCCGTGCGCGAGGCCACGCCCCAGCGGCGTTTCCTGCGCCAGGTGGCCGGCCCGGACGGCAGTGAGCAGTGGGAGATCATCGTGCCCCAGACGGGCGACGAGGGCGTGGACGCCTACATCTCCACTTCCAGCGCCGGCGGCGGCCTGCAGATGATGGTGGCCGGCGTGGTGGCCTCCATGACCGGCGAGTCCGCCCAGCGGGCGGCTCTGGGCGCCGGCGCCATCGTAATGGACGTGATCGCCTCCAACGACGGCCGTCTGCCCCACGAGAAGATCGATCGCATCCGCCGGCTGCGCCCGGACATGATCCTGCTGGCCGGCGGCACCGACGGCGGCAGCAAACTGCCCCTCGACCTGGCGGAGCTGATCGCCGCCGCCAAGCCCCGCCCGCGCCTGGGCCAGGGCTTCAACCTGCCCATCATCTACGCCGGCAACAACGCGCTGAAAGTCGAGATCCACGAAATCCTGGCCCCCGTCAGCGCCCTGACCGTGGTGGACAATCTGCGCCCCGTGCTGGAGCGCGAGAACCTGAACCCGGCGCGGGACAAGATCCACGACCTGTTCATGGAGCACGTGATGCAGCAGGCCCCCGGCTACGACAAGCTGATGAGCTTCTGCCGCTACTGGGACGACAGCCCGACGGGCGGCGGACCCGTCCAGGTGCCCATCATGCCCACGCCCGGCGCCGTGGGCAAGATCATCGAGAAGGTGGCCGAGATCCAGGACATCAACGTGGTGGGCGTGGACATCGGCGGCGCCACCACGGACGTTTTCTCCGTGTTCGGCGGCGTGTTCAACCGCACCGTGAGCGCCAACCTGGGCATGAGCTACAGCGTCAGCAACGTGCTGGCGGAGGCAGGCCTGGAGAACATCCAGCGCTGGGTGCCCTTCCCGCTGGATCCGGGCGAGCTGCGCAACCGCATCGGCAACAAGATGATCCGCCCCACCACGATCCCCCAGACCATGGAGGACCTGCTGATCGAGCAGGCTATCGCCCGCGAGGCGCTGCGCCTGTCCTTCGTCCAACACAAGGAATTCGCCGTGGAGCTGAAGGGCGTGCAGCAGGAGCGCACCATCAGCGACGCCTTCGACCAGGACTCGGGCAGCCGCACGTTGGTGAAGATGATGGAGCTGGACCTGCTGGTGGGCTCGGGCGGCGTGCTCTCCCACGCGCCGCGCCGCGTCCAGGGCGCCTGGATGCTGGTGGACAGCTTCCTGCCCGAGGGCTTCACGCGTCTGGCAGTGGACTCGATCTTCATGATGCCCCAGCTGGGCGTACTGGCCAGTTTCCACGAGACCGCCGCCACCCAGGTCTTCGACAAGGACTGCCTGATCTACCTGGGCACCTGCGTGGCCCCACTGGGCCGCGTCAAGAATCCGGGCAAGCCCTGCCTGCGGATGACGGGCGAACTGCCGTCGGGCCCCGTGGACGTGCAGATCCCCCAGGACGAGCTGCGCCTGTTCCCGCTGGGTCCCGGTGAGGAGGCGGCCCTGCTCTTCCAGCCTGAGAAGGGTTTCGACCTGGGCGCCGGACCGGGCAAGGAAATCCGCCGGGTGGTGCTGGGCGGCGTGGCGGGCCTGATCATCGACACGCGCGGCCGGCCCTTCAGCCTGGCCGCCGACACGCCGGGCCGGCTGGAGAAGCTGGCGCGCTGGGACATCACCAAGCCTGCATGAGCGGAGCCGGAGCATGACACTCGATCTACAGCCACTGGGACTTGCTGTCGAGACGCTCAAACAAGCCGTGCTGTTCTACGACTCGCATCATGGGCCCGAGGCCGAGCGGCTGTTGCTGCGCGATGGCCTGATCCAGCGCTTCGAGTGTGTCTACGAATTGTGTTGGAAGTACATCCAGCGCTGGGTGGGCCAAAACGTCAATTCGGAGTCCGCCGTCCCCACCTGGTCGCGCAAGGAGTTGTTCCGCCTGGCCGCCGAGCGCGGCCTCTTGGCGGATCCCACCGAGTGGTTCACATTTACCGAAGCGCGAAACCTCTCGGCCCACACCTACAATCCCGCCAACGCCGACACGGCTCTGCAGGCCGCCCGCCTCATGCCTGCGCGACTGACGGCTCTGCGCGAGGCCTTTGCCTGCTCGAATGTGCCCATCCGCATCGATGTCGCCGACTTGCGTGCGCGGCCAATCGCGCCGCAACAGGGAGTCCGGGAAGCACACATCGTGCTTTGGAATCCCCGCGCTGGCGACCTTTTGTAGCGGGCAGCGCGCGGTGCGCCGTCAGCCGTCGGCGCACGAGGCCGGGATCAGGGCAGGCGGCATTCGATTGAAGGTGATGTCCAGCCGCGGCTGGACGGATAACCGGTTGTGCCTGCGGGTCTCCAACCCCAGCCAAACCGATACGCAAATGGACGCCACGGCGGTCACCAGCGCGGACGCCGCCACCACCTGCTCGCCGCTGATCTTCCACCCTCGGCACAGCCGGGGACCAGGGCCGCGCCTGCGAAAGGTCAGGCCGGCCGCCGGCGTCTCCCAGCCCGTGCTGCACATACAAGGTCTCCGCGCAGTCCGGACAGAGGCCGTGGCTGAAGTTGGCTTCGGTGCGCTGGCTGATGTAGGCCTCCACCTGCTGCCAGTAGCCCCGGTCGTCGCGGATCTTCTTGCACTTGGCGCAGATGGGCACAATGCCCTTGAGAGTCTTGATCTGGTCCATGGCGGCGCGCAATTCCACGATCACACGCTCGCGCTCCGCCGCCGCCCGGCGGCGCTCCGTGATGTCCACCATGACGGTGAGGAAGCAATGGCAGCCCTGACGTTCCACCATGTCGCCCGCGAACAAGCCGGTGTGCAGCTGCCCGGCCTTGTCCCGCACATGCAACGCCACCTCCTCCACCTTGCCGTAGGTGCGGACCATCTCCGCCACCCGGGCCTGCTGCTCCGGGTCGGGAAACAGCTCCAGCTCGCGGCCGGTCCGGCCCAGCAGCTCCTCCCGGGAATAGCCCAGCACTTTGACGAAGGCCTCGTTGATGTCGACGAACCGCAGCGTCTGCGCCTCATTGATCGCCATCAGCGCGGGATTCCGGCGGAACAGCGTCTCGAACTTCTGCTGGGACTCCTGCTCCTTGCTCAAGTCCTTGCAGAGACCGAAGCGGCAGGGTTGGCCGTTCCAGGTACCGGCCCAGATCCAGGTTTCCACGGGGATCAGCCCACCCTGCCGGTTGCGAAGCGGAAGCCGGCAGCTCGGCCGCGTGCCGGCGACGAGCTCCTCCAGACTGCGCGCGGCCTCGGGCTTGTCCCAGGTCGGATGCAGTTCCACCAGGGTCATGGCCTGCAGAACCGAGTCCGCATAGTCCAGTTTGCGGACGGCGGACGGGTTGGCGTGGAGGATGCGATCCCCGGCGCCGCTGATCAGCACCAGGTCGTCCAGGGTCTCCACCAAGGTGCGGAAGTTGGCCTCGCTCTGGGCCCGCCGCTCTTCCGCAGCCCGGCGGCGGGTGATGTCCTGCCCCGAGCAGATGATGTGGGAAACCGTGCCGGCGGCCGAAATGGACGGCGTCTTGGTGATCTCCAGCAGGCGCAGCTCGCCCCGCGCATCCGTCACCCACTCTTCCACCTCCACCGCGGCGCGACTCTCCAGCACGATCCGGTTGGAGCGGCGGCAGATCTCGGCCACGGCGGGGGGAAAGAGCTCCTCCAGCCGGCGGCCCTCCAGTTCGTCCTTGTCGCGACCCAGGAACTGGGCGTGGGCCTGGTTGACCAGGCCATAGGTGTCCTCGTCCGTCAGGTACCAGGTCTGGACAGCCAATTGGTCCATCAGCACGGTCAGCTGGTCCAGGATTCGCTGCAGGCGGGTGGGGTCGTCGCTCATTTCGGTCTCGACACTGGGGGGAGAATGCGGGTTGCCGAACCTGTCCTACGTCAAGTTGCGGATGTGCGGGCGGCCGCTCTCAATGACGAGTGGTGGGCCGGCTGCCCAGCAGCGTGCCCGAGACGTTCCAGGCACTGAAACTGCCACCCTCGGGCGCGCCCTGGGGAATGGCCACTTCCAGGCGGTGTGGGCCCGGCGCCAGCTCGGGCAGCTGGATGGTCACCGGTTCTGCCACCGCGCCCGGACACCAACCCGAGCGGCTTAAGTCCGAGGACGAGACGCCGTTCCAGAAGTTGCCCGAGGCTGGATTGAGGCTGCGCAGGCCGGCGCAATCGCTGCGCCAGGGCGTGACCGTGGCCAGTTCGCGGCCGTCCAGCAGGATCCGGTTGGGCTTGGGGTTGAACTCGTCGCCGCCGCCCCAGCCGCCGTGGCCCGTGCTCGTGTAGCGCAGGCGCAGTTCCGTCAGTTCGGCGGGCAGCTCGAAGTCCACGCGCAGCGTGTCCTGTTCGAAGAGGCGCCCGTACTCCTGGCCGGCCATCTCCAGTACGTTCAGCGTGTTGAAGAGCGGCTGGCACCAGGTGTCAGTGGCGGGCGCGGGCTGCACGGTACGCTCGCCGGGATGGTGGCGCAAGGTCAGGCTCAGCTCGTGGCCGCCGGTGTCGTAATTGCCCACGAAGGCGCCGATCCAAACCGGCCCCGCCAGCACGGGCAGCAAGTCGCTCAGCTCCATCCGGTAGATGACGGAATCCGCCCAGACCTCTCCCTTCACCTTGACCTGCTCGTTGTAGTGGCCGACCCCGAACGGCGTGATGAAGCGCAAGAGCTCCAACGGCGGCAGGTAGTCCGGCGTGGCCGTCAGACCTCGATAGTCGCGCCCGTCGCGGGTGGCCAGCCGCGGCAGCGCGCCGATGCCGCGCTCCAGGGCGTCGAGCAGACTCCCGCCGCGCTCTTCGGACAACAGAAAGAGCGAGCCCGTGCGGTCGTAGGCGTCGCCCCGGCTCCGCTCCACCAGTTCGGCGAAGAGCTGGCCCGGCGCCAGGCGGGGCAGCGTGAGCTTGCGCAGCAGCAGGGTCCCCGCGCCGAAGCGCAGCACGGCGCTGCTGTCGGCGTCCCGGGCCGCGCGCAGAGCCAGCCGCATGGCGCTGGTGTCCACGGCCGCCGGGTTGAAGCAAACTTGCTCCCGCCGGAACACGGGCAGCGTGGTGACCCAGCCCGCCGTGACACGCGCCCGGTACTCGGCCGCGTCCACAGCCTCGCCGGGATCCGTCGGCCACAAGTCCGTCGGGCGCGGCAGCGCCTCCAGTCCTGTGGCGACGAACTCCAGCTCGCCGTTGACGAGAATGCGCAGCACCAGTCCGTCAGGATCCAGCAGGGAGAGCCGCGGCCCGCCACGCAAGCCGGCGGCCGTGCTGGACCACAGCTCGATGTGGTTGGAGTACAAGGTGGCGGTCCACTTGCGGCAGGGCAGGCCCAGGATCTCCAGCGTCTCGTCCGTCGCCTCCAGCGCGGGCAGCGCGGCGAACTCCGCCAGCGTGTGACAACGCCGGCCCTCCCGATCCACCAGGAGCTGCAGCGTGCGGCCGGCCGCGAAGTCCTGGTAGCCGGTCTCGCGCGGCGCGCCGGGAATCCACTCGCCGCGCGGCAGCTGGAGCACGCGGGCGCCCCGCGCGTCGCAGTCCACCTGGATGAGGCCCTCGTCCGGGGCCGCCTCGCCGTTGTGGCGGATCTCATACTCGACCCGGGCGGCCGGCGGGGTGGCGGCGCGCGCCAGGTCCATGGCCCCGGCCAGCAGGATCAGGGTCAGCAGGCCGGCGATGCGGCGTGTGAAAACTCTCATGCGGGCTCCTCGCGGCTTGGTGGAGCACCACCCGCCACACCCAGCAGGGCCGCCAGCCGGTCCAGGTTCTGCTCGTTGGCGGCCCGAATGAACTCGCGGATTCCGGCCAGGTCCTTGGCGGATTCGAAGCGCATGGTCCACACCAGTTCGGTGCCCGTCGGCAGCGGAGTCAGCCGCAGCTCCAGCTCGAAGCGGTGGCGGGGCCGCAGGTGGCGCAGCAGGATCCGCCGGGGCCGCTCCAGTTCGACGAACTCCGTCTCGTTGGGATAGGCCATTCCGTCGGGGGCGTGCATGGTGTAGCGCCAACGGCCGCCCGGGCGCGGATCGAAGTCGTGGAACGTGTTGCGGAAGCCAGCCGGCCCCCACCAGGCCGCCAGCTGGAGCGGGTCGATCACCGCATCGTAGACGCGCTCCGGCGCGGCGTCCAGGCGGCGGATGTGGACGACCTCGCGCTCCGGATCCGGCGCGGGCACAGGCGTGGAGGTGTGTGTCACTCCGGACTCCCTTCCGTGGCCGCAGGAAGCTGCGCGGACGCAGGCTCCGAGGTGGGCGCCATGGGTTCCGGCTCGGCCACGGGAGCGGGCACGCCGTCATCTGTCGGCACGAGCGCGGCGCGAGCCTCCACGCGGGTCACAATGGTCTCCGCGATCCGGTCATGGACGGTCTGGCGGTTGGGGTGGATGTAGTACCGCCCTCCAACACGGAGGCCGCATGGCCCAAGGAGCGCTCAACGGAGTGCCAAAGCGTCAGGCGTTCGTGGACCAGGGATTCCACCCGGATTCCCAGCCACTTCTTCCCGGGAGTCTGGCCACGCCCCCACCACGTCAACAGGCCGAAGTACAACGGGAGACTCAGCAGCGGCCAACCGTGGAAGGGATCGATGTCCATGGTGAAGTCCATGTTGACCTGACCGTCGCCCGAGCCGTGCAGAGCGCCGGGCAACAGGCAGAGACCCAGGCCCAGCGAGAGGAGCCCGAAATCCACGCCGAAGGTCAGGGCCCGGCGGCGGAACGAGGCGAAACGCGCGCCCGCCAGGGCTTGTTGCCGTCCCAGGCCGATGGGTTCGAAGTGGGCGCGACGCGGAGTGCGGTGCTTCATGGCGCTCGTTCCCGAATTGGTGTGATACATGCGCGGGCCAGAGCCGGCGCGGCGCGGAGCGGAGCCCTCAGGTCAGCAGGTACTCGCCGCGGAGGCGGGTCACGGCGCCGCCACCGAAGGAGAGGTGCCAGTCGCCGTCGTCCGCGCGCCGGGCCTTCAAGCGCACCCGGTTGGCGTAGTCGCGCCGGCCGTTCTGTTCCAGGATCAGGGGCGCGCCGTCCCAGTCCCCGCTTAGCAGCAGGTGATGGCCCAACGCGGCGCTGCCGGAGCCGGTGGCCGGATCATCGAGGTAGCCGAAGGTCGGGGCAAAGACCCGCGTGCGGAAGCCGTGCGCCGGGTCGACGGTTTCGCGGCAGTGGACCAGCACGATGTCCAACCCCTATTCCAGGCAGAAAGCCCGCAGCACGGCAGAGTCCGGCGCCAGGGCCAGCAGCGCGTCCAGGCTCGCCACCGGCACCAGCAGCGTCTCCAGCCCGGCGTTGACCACGTCCGCGGGATGGGTGCCGTCCAGCGCGGCAGGCGGCAGGCCCGGGGCCTCCGCCAGCGATCCGGCCGGAGGCGCGGTGGCGGCGACGGGCGGCGCCGGAGCCGGAGCCGTGATGTAGACCGTGTCCTCCGCCGCCAGCTGGTTTTCGACTGCCAGGATTCCCTTGCGGGTGATGATCTCCACGACGGGGCGGGCCCGCCAGGAGGTGTCCGTGGCGAGCAGGTCGTGCAGGGCGGCGATGGTGGCATGGCCGCAGAACTCCACCTCGCGCTCGGCCGGGAAGAAGCGCAGCGCCAGGCGCTCGCCTTGCGGGGCCAGAAAGGCCACCTCGTTGACGTAGCCCTGCAGCTCGGCCGCCAGGCGGAGCATGTCCGCCACGCTCAGATCATCGGTTGCGGCCAGCTGCACCACGCCCGCCGGATTGCCCGTCGAGGCGTCGGTGGCGAAGGCGTCGACTTTGCGAAAGGGAAGGGTGCGCACGGCTCACTCCTGCTGTGTCCGCTGACGGGACTGGGGGATCCAGGCTCAGCGCCAGCCGGCGGAGCGGTCAACACGCGTCCGCCCCGGGGCACGTCTCCCGGAGGAGGCGCTGGCGGGGCGGACGGAGGTCAGCGTCAAGGACTACTTCTTCGGCTCTTTGGCCTTGGTGTCCTTCTTGGGCTTCTTGGTCTCTTTCTTGGGGGGATTGGCGCCCTTTGCCATGGGGTCCTCCTGGTCTGACAAATGGAAGTGCCTCGGCGTCGGAGGGCGATGCCGCATCACGCGGCCCGCGTCGACGGCGGGAAAGGTCGTTCACCTGTGGCGCGTTCGCCAGCCGTTGCCCCTGACTTCGCGCCGGTGCGCCGATTTATGCCTCGTCCGGAATCTCCGCCTCCACCAGCAGGGCCAGGGATTCCTGCCAGCCCAGGTGGCAGGCCTCGGCGGGAACCACCGCCGGCACGCCGGCCTGGGTGATGGTCAAGTCCGTGCCGCAGGAGACGGTCTTCAGCTCCACGGTGACCACCATCTCGCCGGGCAAAATGGAGTCGTCGAAAGCGTCCGTGTGGACGATGCGCTCGCCGGGCACCGGTTCCAGGTAGCGGCCACCAAAAGAATGGCTGCCGCCGCTGCAGAAATTGGTGAAGGACATGCGGTAGCCACCGCCCACGCGGGCATCCTGCTCGTGAATGGTGGCCGTGAAGCCGTGGGGCGACATCCATTTGGCCAAGGCGGCGGGATCCAGGAAGGCCCGGTAGACGCGCTCGGCCGGGGCCTTGAGCACGCGACGATAGGTCAAGGTGTGGGAGGGCCTGGTTCTACCTTTCGCCGTTGTGGTCGTGTTAGGCTGGGCGAGGAGTAAGAGTTCGGACGCCTTCTTCCCTCACGCCGCAACGGCCTGGTCCAGACAAAACAGGCTCGGATCCGGGAATGTGGGCGGCGCGGGATCAGGTCCGCTCGAAGGGCGCCAGTTCCGCCTTGTGCCCGCAATACAGGCAGGTTCCGGTGGTCTTCTGCAGCGTCTTGCCGCAGGCCGGACAGTTGCGGATCGCCTCCTTGACCGCCTTGCCGTCCGGCCTTCCCGCCTCGGCCTCGATCTCCTTGAGTTGCGCGATCAAGTCGGCATCCGAGATGTCGTGGTGGCGCTTGATGAAGTCCCACAAGGCCTGGCTGGTCATGAGCAGGATGGCCACGCGGCGCTCCAAGGTCTCGACGCGGTCGTCCAGGTCGCCGGCCAAGTCGCGCGCCCGGTCGGCTTTGTGGGCGGCCTCGCGGATGCGGATGTTCTGGAAGAGGTCGTAGAGGTCGAAAAATATCGGCGGCTCCAGGCTGGGGGTTCATCAAGTCAATGGGAGAAGGGCGCTGCCGGACGGCGCAGGGCCAGGATCCAGGCCGCGCCTCAGGCGGCGGGCCGGGCTCACCAAACGGGTGGGTCGGGATGTCGCCACTTGCTCCATGCCACCTCCAGGATGCGGCTCCGCTGTGCGGGATGGGTTGAAGGACTACAGGGAAGGAGGCAATCCTGCGCCTTGGCGACAAAAGAAATCATGAATGCGCAGCGGCGTCAACCGTCATCCCAGGGGCCTGTCATCCCAGCTTCCGCTGGGATGACAGGCTATGGTTGGCAGGCCATGGGTGTGCTTGGACGCCAACGTGACAGAATGGGGCGCCGCCCTTCGTACCTTGGTGCCAATTCACAACCAGAGGGCTACATGAGCGACCAGAAGGTCATCTTTTCCATGATCGGTGTGGGCAAGGTTCTGCGCGACACCAAGCGCCAGATCCTGCGCGACATCTACCTGGGTTTCTACTACGGCGCCAAGATCGGCGTGCTGGGCCTGAACGGCTCAGGCAAGAGCACGCTACTCAAGATCATTGCCGGGCTGGACACGGACATCGTGGGCGAGATCGTCGCCCAGAAAGGCCTGCGCTTCGGCTACCTGCCCCAGGAGCCGCAACTGGAGCCGGGCCGCACCGTGCGCGAGACCGTCACCGAGGGTGCGGGCGAGGCCGCGCTGCTGCTGGCGGAATTCAACGCCATCAGCGAGGCGTTCGCCGACCCGGACGCCGACTTCGACAAACTGATGGCCCGCCAGGGCGTGCTGCAGGAGAAGATCGACCACCTGGGCGCCTGGGATCTGGAGAGCAAACTCGAGCAGGCCATGGACGCGCTGCGCTGCCCGGATCCGGAGATGCTGGTGGACGTGCTCTCCGGCGGCGAGAAGCGCCGCGTGGCCCTCTGCCGCCTGTTGCTTTCCGCGCCGGACGTGCTGCTGCTGGACGAGCCCACCAACCACCTGGATGCCGAGTCCGTGGCCTGGCTGGAGCAGTACCTGGCGCGCTACCCGGGCACCGTGCTGGCCGTGACACACGACCGCTACTTCCTGGACAACGTGGCCGGCTGGATCCTCGAGTTGGACCGCGGCTCGGGCATCCCGTTCGAAGGCAACTACAGCAGCTGGCTGGAGCAGAAGTCGGCGCGCCTGGCGGCCGAGGAGAAGCAGGAGAGCAGGCGCCGCAAGGCCCTGGAACACGAGCTGGAGTGGGTGCGCCAGAGCCCCAAGGCCCGCCACGACAAGAGCAAGGCGCGCATCGCGCGCTTCGAGGAGATGTCCGCCCAGCAGACCGAGAAGGTCCAGGACGAGCTGGAGA
Organism: Acetofilamentum sp.; assembly: GCA_020726405.1. GTDB lineage: Bacteria > CAIWAD01 > CAIWAD01 > CAIWAD01 > CAIWAD01 > CAIWAD01. The sequence continues at coordinate 33,359 of DYSB01000009.1, forward strand.
TCTTCATCCCGGCCAACCAGCGCCTGGGCGGCGTGGTCATCGAGGCCAAGGGCCTGGGCAAGGGCTACGACGGCCGCCTGCTCTTCGACAACCTGACTTTCAGCCTGCCGCCCGGCGGCATCGTGGGCGTGATCGGCGCCAACGGCGCGGGCAAGACGACGCTCTTCCGCCTGATCACCGGGCAGGAGACGCCGGACTCGGGCGAGATTCGGGTGGGCGAGACCGTCACGCTGGGCTACGTGGACCAGAGCCGGCCCATGAACCCCGAGGACAGCATCTACACCGTGATCTCCGGCGGGCAGGAGACGCTGACCATCGGCAACCGCGAGATCAACGCCCGGGCCTGGGTGGGGCGCTTCAATTTCGGCGGGCAGGACCAGCAGAAGCCTGTGGGCCTCTTGTCCGGCGGCGAACGCGGCCGCGTGCATCTGGCGCGCACCCTGCGCGAGGGCGCCAACGTCCTCTTGCTGGACGAGCCCACCAACGACCTGGACGTGAATACGCTGCGCGCGCTGGAGGAGGGCCTGCTGAACTTCGCCGGTTGCGCGGTGGTGATCAGCCACGACCGCTGGTTCCTGGACCGCATCGCCAGCCACATCCTGGCCTTCGAGGGCGACAGCCAGGTGGTGTTCTTCGAGGGGAACTTCAGCGACTACGAGAAGAACCGCAAGGAGCGCGGACTGGAGGCCGGCCCGCACCGGCTCAAGTACCGCCAGCTGACGCGGTAGGCCCGCAGTCGAAGCGGGCGACTCCTGACGGTTTGCCACTTTCCGCCGGCAGCGATCAAACCCGAGGCTCCATGGCAACCTCCTTCACTCCCGGCCTGCGCGTGGCGCGCGGCACCATCGTCACCAAGGAACGCCGCCTTCCCCTGCTGGGCGAGGTGACGGTCCAGGTGGGCCAGCGGGTCACCTTCGATCAGGTGGTGGCGCGCACGGATCTGCCCGGCGACATTTATCCCGTCCAGGTGGCTCACGCCCTGGGCGTGGAGCCCGGCGAGCTGCGCGACGCCATGTTGAAAAAGGAGAAGGATCCGGTGGCCAAGGGCGAGACGCTGGCCCTGACCCGCTCCTTCTTCGGGATGTTCAAGTCCACGTGCGAGAGCCCCATCGACGGGACCGTGGAATCCATCTCCCTGCGTACCGGCCAGGTGATCCTCCAGCGTCCGCCGGTGCCCGTGGAGGTCACGGCCTTCATGGACGGCGAGGTGATCGCCGTGCACGAGCGCGAGGGCGTCACCATCCGCACCCAGGGCGCCTACATCCAGGGCATCTTCGGCGTGGGCGGCGAGGCCTGGGGTCCGCTGGAGCGCGCCACGGCCGGCCCGGCGGACCTGCTCACCGTCGCCCAGCTGAAGCCAGAGCAGCGCGGCAAGCTGCTGGTGGGCGGCGCAGGCGTCACGCTCGAGGCGCTGTTCAAGGCCCGCGAATTGGGCGTCAGCGGGATCATCGCCGGCGGCTTCGACAAGGGCGATCTGACCGAGTTGTTGGGCTTCGAACTGGGCGTGGCGATCACGGGCAACGAGGAGATCGGGATCACGCTGATCCTGACCGAGGGCTACGGCGAGATTCCGATGACCCAGCGCACCTGGGACCTGCTGGGCGAGCTGCAGGGCCGCCACGCCTCCGTCAACGGTGCCACCCAGATCCGCGCCGGCGTGATCCGGCCGGAGATCGTGGTTCCACTGCCCGAGAAAGCGCTGGTGGAGGAGTCGCGTCACACGGGCGCGCTGGAGATCGGCAGCGAAGTGCGGATCATCCGCCAACCCTGGTTCGGCCGCAAGGGCCGGGTCAGCGCGCTGCCCGCGGAACTAACCGTGGTGGAGAGCGGCGCCCGCGTGCGCGTGCTGGAGGTGGAGACGGAGGGTGGCGAGCGCGTCACGCTGCCCCGGGCCAACATCGAGCTGATTGAGAAATAAGCTGAGGACTCAAGATGAAGCACTTGACGTTCGGACTGGCCGGCCTGGCCGGCCTAAGCCTGCTCGCGGGCAGTGCCGCGGCCCAGAACATGAAAACCCTGCCCATCAACCAGCTGATCGACAACCCCACCGCGGGCATCCTGCAGAAGGGTGATTTCAGTTTCGACATGAACCTATACGCGGAGGGTGGCGTGCTGCTCGCCTTTGGCGTAGGCCTGCTGGACCGCCTCAACATGGGCGCCTCCTTTGGTGGCACACGGATCATCAGCGACCAGAACCCGGACTGGAACGGCCGTCCGGAGCTGGCGCTCAAGTACCGGCTCTTCGACGAGACCGTCACCTGGCCCGCCCTGGTGCTGGGTTA
>DYSB01000094.1 GCA_020726405.1 Acetofilamentum sp.
TGGACGAGCTGGAGGAGACCAGCGATGCCTCCAGGCGTGTCCCGACGCCCGACGCCCCGTGACCTTCGATCCGCCCCTGCAGCCCGCCCGCCTGTTGCGCCGCTACCAGCGCTTCCTGGCGGAGGTGGAGGAGCCCTCCGGCCGCGTCCTCACCGTCCACGTGCCCAACTCCGGCAGCATGCTCAGCTGCCTGGGTCCCGGCTGGCCCGTCCTGCTCTCCCAGAGCGCCAACCCGGCGCGCAAACTTCCCCACACCCTGGAACTGATCCACGACGGCGGCGGCTGGATCGTGGTGAACACCCTGCGCGCCAACACCATGGCCCGCGAGGTGCTGGAGTCCGGTCGCCTGCCCGGACTGGAATCTGGCTGGACCTGGCGCGCCGAGGTCAAACGCGGCGCCAGCCGGCTGGACTTTTATGGCCAACACCCGGGCGGCGCGGTCTGCTGGGTGGAGGTGAAAAGCATCACCCTGCGGCTGGAGGATGGCTGGGCCGGCTTTCCGGACAGCGTGAGCACGCGCGGCCTCAAACACCTGGACGAGCTGCGCAGCATCGTGGTGGAGGGCGGCCGGGCCCTGCTGCTCTTGATGGTCCAGCGTTCCGGACTGTGCGGTTTCCGCCCGGCGGAGGCCATCGATCCCGCCTGGGCCGTGGGCCTGCGCCGCGCCGTGGCCGCCGGAGTGGAAGTCCATGCTCAGCAGGTGACGGGCGACGCCCACGGCCTGAGCCTGGGCGGCCTGCTGCCCGTCGAGCTGGGCTGAGCCGCACGCCTCCGCTACTCGCTCTGCGCGGGTGGACTTGATGGTGGCGATATGTCCTGCGCCTGGACCACACGGCCCGCCGCGTCCGTGCGGATCAGCAGGGCGTCGGCATCGACGGCGCGGTCCACGCGCGCCAGGCCGGCCAGCACATAGCCATCGGGCAGCGCCACCAGCGCTTTGCCCATGCCGTAGGCCAGGTAGTCCAGCTTGCGCTCCCAGCGCGGGGCGAATCCGGCGTCCCGCGCCAGCAGCTGGACGCCGATGCGCGGCTGGAGGTCCATGGGATCATTGGCGCTGTAGCCCCCCTGCACGAGCAGCGAGTCGTTCGCGCACAGGCTCGTGATCAGCTCGAAGCGCCGGGTGGGCACGCGCAGCGAATCCAGCGGCTGGCCAGCGGTGGTGAGGCGCAGGAGGAACTGGTTGTAGACGGGGATGCGCTCCAGGAAGAAGTGGTCGCTGCTGCCGCCCCCGCAGCTGACCACGCCGCCCGCGGCCGTGCGCAGCTGCAGAAAGTAGCAGCCGGAGGCTACCGCGCGGCCCTGATCGTCCTGGCCGTTCCAGTGCAGTTGGTGCGCGCCCGCCGGCAGCACGCCCAGTGACTCGCTCCGCACGCGCCGGCCCGCCACGTCCAGCGTCTTGTCCAGGCTGGGCAACAAGCCCGTCTGCCGCGGCAGGGCGGGGTCGCTGACGTCCACGATGCAGAGGCCGGCGAAATTGGCCGCCAGGTAGGCGCGGTCCCCGACCACCTCCACGTCGCGCACCGTGTCTCCCACATCCAGCACGCTGAGCAGGCGCGGCTCGCCCGGGTCGCTCATGCCGTAGAGGTAGAGTCCGCGGCCCGCGGCCACGTAGGCCAGCTTGTCGGCCAGGGTCACGCCGAGGACCAGATCGGGGAAGTGCAGGGAGACCTGGCGCAGCAGCGTGTCCTGCGGAGCCTGCAGGTGATACAAGACGGTGAGCTGGGTGCCGGCCCCGATGAGGACCGTGTTCCCATTGGCGGCCACGGCGCGGCAGGCGCCTTCGCTGGCGCCGGTCAGCGTGCAAAACTGGCCCTCCTGTGCCCGGGCGCTGCCCAGGGCGAGGCCGAGGATCAGGACAAACCAGAAGACAAGGAGCTGCATGAGGGCTCCTGAGGTATCTGGGATGAAGGGATGTCACCCGGCGACCAGGTCCGGCCGCCGCTGAGGTCGGCTCCAATATCAGGTTCCGTCTGGCCGAAGCCAATGAAAAGCGGGGTCGCTGCGCATGCGCGGGCGGCGCGGGCAGAGAAAAGGGCAGGGAGCCTGGCTCCCTGCCCTCTGGTTGATGATAGATCAGCGGCTACTTGGAGAGCAGCAGCTTCTGGCTCACCGTCCGTCCGCCCGCCTCCAGCGTGCAGACGTAGACGCCCGAGGCCAGGCCCGCGCCGTCGAAGCGCGCCTGGTGCCAGCCCGCGCCGCGGAAGCCCTCGTCCAGCGTGGCGACCCACTGGCCGGCCACGTTGTAGACTCTCAGGCTGACCCGACCGGCGGTGTCCAGGCTGTAGCGCAGCTGGGTGCTGGGGTTGAAGGGATTGGGCGAGGCCTGCAGCAGGCCGAACTCCACCGGACGCTGCGCGGGGGGCAGCTCGTCCTCGAAGTCGAACAGCACGGTCTCTTCCATCTGGTCCACGTTCTCCCAGGGGATCTCCACCACGCCCGTGCAGGGCTCGGTCTCGTCCCCCTGGAGGGCGTTGACCATCTCCATCCGGTAGTAGAGCGAAGGCCGCTCGTCGGCGAAGTGGAAGCCGATCAGCACGTCGTAGTTGGTGAGGCCCGCGTAGGCGAAGTGGGCGTTGAACTTGGTGCCGCGCCAGGCCGGCAGCAGGCCGGTCCACTCGTTGATGGGCACGTAGCCCGCGTCGGTCTTGACTTCCAGGCCGACCTCGGTGATGCCCTGCTCTTCCGGCGTGCCGATCTGGTCCAGGCTGCTGTGGTGCCAGGAGATGTGGGAGAGCTGCACGTCCATCGGGGACTCGTTGAGCAGGTGGATGGGATCCACCCACTTCACGCTGTCCAGCACGGCTTCGTCGCCGCACCAGGCCGTGCTGTACCAGCCGTACCAGCGCTGGGTCTGGGCCAGGCCCACCCACCCCGCGGCGTCCCAGGGCGTGCCCGTGTGCGGCGGGATGTCGGCCACCGGGACGCGCATGTACATGATCGGATTGATCACCGCGTTGCCCTCGCATTGGGCCACGCCGCCGGTGGAGTGGTCCTCGACGTAGGCCAGATGCAGGTTGCCCTCGGAGACCACTTCCGCCATGGACATCCAATCCTCGCTCAGGCAGTCGTTGACGCAGCCCGGAGTGTGCGTATTGGTCACGTTGACCGGCTCGCCCCAGGTCAGGCCGTTGTCTGCCGAGCAGGCGATGAAGATCTCGGCGTTGCCGATGCTGTCCAGCACGGGCGTGGTGCAGCCCCACTCGCCGGGCGCGGCGCGGTCGCCCTCGATGCGTTGGTTCCAGGCGCAGTAGAGGTAGCCGGTCTCGGGGTCCACGGCCAGGCTGGGCCGATCCTGGCGCATGCGCCAGGCGCCGCCGTCCAGCCAGCGGTCGTTGGGATCGATGATGCTGTTGTGGCCCGTCACGTGGCTCCACTCGCCGTGGTCGGCGTTGAAATGCCAGATCTGGCCGCGGCCCAGGGTCCAGTGGTAATAGATTTCCTGGAGCGAGTCCGCGTTCTCGGTGTTCCAGATCACGTGCAGCGTGTCCGTCCACATGGGATCGCCGGAGTAGACCACGTGCAGGTCGTTGCTCTCCGTGCGGTCGAAGAGGCCGTCGATGTCGCAGTAGGCACGGTTGCCGTAGGGGCCGAAAGGCACTTCGCTGTCCGGGCCGTAGTCCGTGAAGTTGTGGACGGCGCCCGCCTCGTACTGGCCGAAGATGTCGCCGTCGTTGGCCACGTAGCCCAGGATGTCGTGGTGGATCTGCACGCCGATCACGCCGCTGCCGCCGTCGTAGGGGATGTCCTCGGCGTCGGTGCGCTGGTGGAAGAGCACGGCCGCGCGCGAGCTGATCTTGCTGCCCACGGCGATGGCGCCCAGGGCCTGGCTGTCCGAGGTCAGGCGGATGGGCGCGCCGTCCCAGCTGGCGCCATCGGACGTGCCGCGGTACCAGACGTGCGGGTTGGCGGAGTCGTAGGACACCATGTGCTGGCGGTTGTCGCCGTCCACGCCCACGTGGGGCCAGAGCATCAGGGTGTTCGACTGGAGCAGGTTGAAGGCGTGCGTGCAGCCCATGAAGTCCGTGCCCAGCCAGGAGTCGGTACTCGTGTGGAAGGCCACCACCGTGCTGTTGGGGGTCTCGCCCTCGGGGCCCATGCAGGCCGCCGTGGTGTAGCCGGCGCGGGCGTCGTAGACGTTCAGGGCCTCGATAATGGAGAGGTCCGGGTTGACGCACCAGGACTTGACGCGGCGGTCGGCCCAGGTATGATCGGTGGCCAGCGAGTACATGAAGCTGCCGTGGGCCACGCCGTCGGAGGAGACGGCGATCATCTTGGACAGTGAGCCGTTGCCTTGGTAGTCGTAGGCCGTGGAGCCCACCTGGGCCGTGATGTCCGTGCGCGGCGCGGGCAGGATGGGTTGCTTGACGGCCAGTTCGGGCAGGACTTCGTCGCCGGTGGCTTGGGTCTGGGCCAGACGTGGCGCCTGCAGGGGCCGGTTGGCGTGGCGCGCCAGATCGGCCTGGCTGGCCGAGGCACTCAGCACGCCGCCCAGCACGGAAAGAACGAGCAACAGTCTCATGGCGGGTCCTCTTATGGGATTGGATGAAGTGTGCAGACAGTGGGCGTAAAATAGGGTTCGACGCGCCGCGGGACAACGGATTTTGACGAAGCGCTGCGGGAGCGCTGCGCGAGCACTGCCCCTTCCTTGTCCCGGCCGCGGCCCTTCCCGATATTCCAGCATCCGCCCGCAGCGGCGTACCCCACGCACAACCTTGGAGAGTTGCCCATGTCCAGCCACCGCAAGGTGCTCATCATCGGAGGCGGCCCGGCCGGCCTGACCGCCGCCCTCTACGCCGCGCGCGCCAACCTGGCTCCCCTGGTCATCGAAGGCCTGCAGCCCGGCGGCCAGCTCACCATCACCACCGAGGTGGAGAACTTTCCCGGCTTCCCCCACGGGATCCAGGGGCCGGAGCTGATCGACAACCTGCACCAGCAGGTGGAGCGCTTCGGCACCGAGTTCGTGATGGGCAGCGTGCAGTCCGTCGACCTCAGCCGCCGGCCCTTCACGCTGGACGTGGACGGCGAGACCTTGACTACGGATTCGCTGATCATCGCCACCGGCGCCACGGCCCGCCTACTGGGCATCCCGGGCGAGGACAAGCTGATGGGCTACGGCGTCAGCGCCTGTGCCACTTGCGACGGCTTCTTCTTCAAGGGCAAGGAGATTTGCGTCATCGGCGGCGGCGACAGCGCGATGGAGGAGGCTTGCTTCCTGACCAACTTCGCCAGCAAGGTCACGTTGATCCACCGCCGCGAGGCCTTCCGCGCCTCGCCGATCATGGTGGAGAAGGCCCGGAACAACCCGAAGATCGAGTTCGCCCTGAATGAGATTCCGCTCGCGTTCGTGGGCGACGCGGCCCAGGGCGGGCTGGAGGGCGTGGAACTCAAGCACGCGGTCAGCGGGGCCGTGCACGTCCTCAAGCTGGACGGCGCCTTCGTGGCCATCGGCCACGTGCCCAACACCGCGCTTTTCAAGGGCGTGCTGGAGATGGACGAGACCGGCTACCTGCTGTGCCAGGGCCGCACCACGGCCACCAACGTGCCCGGCGTGTTCGCGGCGGGCGACGTGGCGGACAGCCGCTACCGCCAGGCCATCTCGGCGGCGGGCACGGGCTGCATGGCCGCGCTGGACGCCCAGCACTTCCTGGATCACAACTCCTGATGCAGATCGGCCGCTGGGATGTGCGCAGCCTGGACTTCGGCCGCTTTCGGCTGGACGGCGGGGCGATGTTCGGCGTGGTGCCGCGGGTGGTTTGGGAGCGCGAGGCGCCCCCGGACGCCCTCAACCGCATCGAGCTGGCCCTGCGCTGCCTGCTGTTGCGGGACGGCGTGCGCACGGTCTTGGTGGACTGTGGCGTGGGCGACAAGGACGGCCCGCTCTTCCGCGAGATGTTCGCCTTGGACGACGCGGGCCGCTCGCTCTGCGAGCTGCTGGCCGAACAGGGCCTGGGTCCGGCGGACGTGACCGACCTGGTGCTGACCCACCTGCACTTCGACCACGCGGGCGGCGCCGTCCGGTTGGAAGGCGACCGCGGTGTGCCCGCCCTGCCCAACGCGCGCATCCACCTGCAGCGCCGGCAGTGGGAATGGGCTCAGCAGCCCACCCTGCGCGACCGGGCCAGCTACTTGAAGGAGAACCTGGAACTGCTGCGCGAGCTGGACCTGCACCTGCTGGAGGGTCCGAGCGAGCTGTTTCCCGGCCTGAGCCTGCGCGTGGTGGACGGCCACACGCCGGGCATGCAACTGGTGGAGCTGGACGGAGAGGCGGGTCCGGGTCTCGTGCACTGCGCGGACCTGGTGCCCACGGCCGCGCACCTGCCCCTGCCCTGGGTGATGGGCTACGACCTCTTCCCGCTGAGCGTGGTGGAGGAGAAGCAGGCTCTATACCAGAGCCACGGGGACGGCTCCAGCTGGCTGGTCTTCGAGCATGATCCGCGGCTCGCCGCGGCCCGCGTGGACACCCGGGGCCGCCGGCCCGTGATCGTGGAATCCTTGGAGCGCTTATAGCGCGCCGCGCCTGAGACTCCCGGATTTGGGGCAGCTTGGACGCACGGCACGGGATCAATAGATTTTGACTGCTGAATTTTCCACAACTGAACGGATCCCCGGCATGGCCTTCACTTTCACCACGGAGGAGCGTCAGGAGATCGAGCGGATCCTGGCCCGCTATCCTGAGCCCATGAGCGCCACCATCCCATTGCTGCACTTGGCGCAGGGCCGTCTGGGCTGGGTCAGCCCGGAGGTTGTGGACGAGGTGGCGCGCGTGCTGGAGCTACCGCGCATCCACGTGGCGGACGTGGTGAGCTTCTACACCATGTTTCAGCGCAAGCCGGTGGGCCGCCACCGGATCAGTGTCTGCCGCACGCTCTCCTGCCACGTGCTGGGCGGTCATGAGATCCTCGAGTACCTGCGCACGCGCCTGCAGCTGGGCGAAGCCCGCTCGGGCACGGATCCGCGCGGCCTGTTCACGCTGGAGGAGGTGGAGTGCCTGGCCGCCTGCGGGACGGGTCCTGTGCTGCTGATCAACGGCGTCTACCACGAGGGCCTGACGGTGCCGGGCCTGAAACTGCTGCTGGACAAACTGGAAGGACTCGATGCGCCTCTCATCGCGCCGGGTTCCGGCGGGACGGATGCCGCCCCGGGAGGCCCGGCCAATGGCTGAGTTCATCTGTTTCCCCGCCCTGCAATCCAAGACCCGCGCCGGGCTGGACGCCTACCTCGAAGATGGCGGCTACCAGAGCCTGAAAACCGCGCTGGACCGCCTGCAGCCCGCCGAAGTCGCCGCCGAGGTCAAGGCCTCGGGCCTGCGCGGCCGCGGGGGCGCCGGTTTCCCCACCGGGATGAAGTGGGGCTTCCTGCCCAAGCAGACGGAGAAGCCCGTCTACCTGGTCTGCAACGCCGACGAGGGCGAGCCCGGCACATTCAAGGACCGGGACCTGCTGCGCTACGCGCCGCACCAGCTGATTGAAGGCATGCTGCTGACCTGTTTCGCCATCGGCGCCCGGATCGGTTACATCTACATCCGCGGTGAATTCCTCGAAGAGGCCGCCGCCGTGAACCGCGCCCTGGACGAGGCGCGCGGGGCCGGACTGCTGGGCCGCGACATCCTGGGCCGCGGGCTGGACGTGGACCTGCACGTGCACATGGGCGCCGGCGCTTACATCTGCGGCGAGGAGACGGCCCTGCTCAACTCGCTGGAAGGCCGGCGCGGCCTGCCGCGCACCAAGCCGCCTTTTCCTGCGGTGGTGGGCCTCTACGGCTGCCCGACCATCATCAACAACGTGGAGACCCTGGCCGCCGTGCCGCCCATCGTGGGCCACGGGGCGGACTGGTACCGCGCCCTGGGCACGGAGAAATCCCCGGGCACCAAATTGTTCAGCGTCTCGGGGCACGTGGAGCGTCCGGGCGTCTACGAAGTGCGGCTGGGCACGCCCTTCCTGCAGCTGCTGGAAGAGGACTGCGGCGGCATGAAGGGCGGACGGCGGCTGAAGGTGCTCATCCCGGGCGGCTCGTCCGTCCCCATGCTCACGGCCGCCGAGGCCGCCACCCTGAAGCTGGACTACGAGAGCTGCCTGGAGCACGGCACCATGCTGGGCTCGGGCGCCGTGATTGTGCTGGACGAGACGGTGAGCGTGCCCGAGGTGGTGCGCAATCTGGCCCACTTCTACGCCCACGAGAGCTGCGGCCAGTGCACGCCCTGCCGGGAAGGCACCCACTGGATGCACACCATCCTGGAGCGCGTGCTGGCGGGCCGGGGCAAATCCGGCGACTTGGACCTTCTGCTGGACATCTGCCAGCACGTCTCCTTCCGCACCATCTGCGCGCTGGGGGACGCGGCCACCGGGCCGGTGAAGTCGGGGATCAGCAAGTTCCGCAACGAATTCGAGGCCCTGGTCCACGCCTAGGACTTTGGTGCCTCCCTTGCCTGGAGGATCCGTGCGACCCCTGCTCTTCATCCTGCTGTCTTTGCTCACGCTGGGGGGCGGTTTGTGGGTGGTGTTGCGCCGCAGTCCGGTGGACTCGGTGCTGGGCCTGCTCACGGTGATGGTCTCCATCGCCGGCCACTACATGCTGCTCCAGGCGCCTTTCCTGGCCGCCGTCCAATTGATCGTCTACGGCGGCGCCGTGATCGTGCTCTTCCTGTTCGTGATCATGCTGCTCAACCTGCGCAAGGACGTGCTGCAGGCGCGCCGGCTGCCCGCCGGCCGCTGGTTCTACGCCTTGGCGGGGGCAGCGGCCCTGCTGGCCCTGAGCTTCCTGTTCCGCGCCGGGGCCGACTGGCTGCCCGCTGGCGGCTTGCCCCAGGACGGCACGGTGGAGGCTTTCGGCGCCGAGCTGTTCCGGCGCTGGGTCTATCCCTTTGAACTGACCAGCGTGCTGCTGCTGGCCGCCCTGGTGGGCGCCGTGGCGCTCACCCGCCGCGCGGGGGAACCCGGGGCCACGGCGGCGGACAAGGAGGCCTGATGCCCGAACTGAACCACTACCTGCTGCTCAGCGTGCTGCTGTTCGGACTGGGCCTGACGGGCGTGCTGGTGCGCCGCAACGTCCTGATCGTGCTGATGTGCATCGAGCTGATGCTCAACTCGGCCAATCTGCTGCTGGTGGCCTTCAGCCGCCAGGGCGGCGGGTTGGACGGGCAGGCCTTCGCCTTCTTCAGCATGACTGTGGCTGCCGCCGAGGTGGCCCTGGGCCTGGCCATCGTGGTGCTGCTCTACCGCTGGCACGGCAGCACGAGTCTTGAGAACCTGCGCCTGGTCCCGTCACAGCCGGAGGAGGGGCGCTGATGCACGACGGCTTCAATTACGCGCTGGCCCTGGCCCTGATTCCGTTGCTGCCCTTGTTGGGCGCACTGCTCAACGGGCTGCTGGGCCGCTACACGAATGTCAAAGTGGCCGGCGCCTTGGCCACGGCGGCCATCGCCGGCAGTTTCGTCACCGCCCTGCTGATCTTCCTGCAGTTCCAGGGCCTGCCCGAGGACGCCCGCTCCCTCAGTTTCACCTACGCCAGCTGGTTCCACTCGGGCACCCTGGCCGTGGACTGGACCCTGCTGCTGGATCCGCTCTCGCTGCTCTACGCCCTCTTCGTCAGCGGCGTGGCCACACTGATCCACCTCTACAGCATCGGCTACATGGGCCAGGAGCCGGACTTCGCCCGCTACTTCGCCTATCTCAACCTGTTCTGCTTCGCCATGCTCATGCTCGTGCTGGGCGGCAACTACCTGGTGATGTTCCTGGGCTGGGAGGGCGTCGGGCTCTGCTCCTATCTGCTGATCGGTTTCTGGTTCCAGGATGCGGCCAAGGCCAGCGCGGGGAAGAAGGCCTTCGTGGTCAACCGCATCGGTGACTTCGGCTTCCTGCTGGGCCTCTTCCTGTTGTTCAGCCAGCTGGGCAGCCTGGAGTTCGGGCTGGTCACGGAGGGTCTGAAGTCCTTCCCCGTGGGCCATTGGCTGCCCACGGCCGCCGCCCTGCTGCTCTTCGTGGGCGCCACGGGCAAGAGCGCGCAGATCCCGCTCTACGTCTGGCTGCCCGACGCCATGGCCGGCCCCACTCCGGTCTCGGCGCTGATCCACGCCGCCACCATGGTCACGGCGGGCCTCTACATGATCGCGCGCAGCCACGTGCTGTTCAGCCTGGCCCCGGCGGCCCTGCTGACGGTGGCCGTGGTGGGCGCGGCCACGGCTCTCTTCGCCGCCACCATCGGGCTGGTGCAAACGGACATCAAGAAGGTGCTAGCCTACTCGACGGTCTCCCAGCTGGGCTACATGTTCCTGGCCATGGGCGTGGGCGCCTACTCGGCCGGCCTGTTCCACGTGGTCACCCACGCTTTTTTCAAGGCCCTGCTCTTCCTCGGGGCCGGCGCCGTGATCCACGCCCTGCATCACGTCTACCACCAGGTCCACGACCATCATCGCGACCCCCAGGACATGCGCAACATGGGCGGACTGCGCCGCCACCTGCCCGTCACCTACTGGACCTTCTGGGTGGGCACCGTGGCCATCGCCGGCTTCCCGCCCTTCGCCGGCTTCTTCAGCAAGGACGAGATCCTCTGGAAGACCTTCGCCAGCGGCCACTGGGCCCTCTGGGCGATGGGCCTGCTGGCCGCCGGACTGACCAGTTTCTACATGTTCCGCCTGCTCTTCTTGACTTTCCACGGCCGCTACCGCGGCCCGGAGGCCGAGGCCGCCCACTTCCGCGAGAACCCGCTGGTGATGACCCTGC
>DYSB01000095.1 GCA_020726405.1 Acetofilamentum sp.
CCTGCAGCCCGGGCACCACGGCCAGTCCGCCCGCCAAAGCGCGCAGGTCGCGGCCGTTGGCCTTGCCCGCCGAGAGGCGGCCCACCAGGCGCTCCAGGTCGCCCACACCGCTCAGCTGGGCGCGCACGCGCTCGCTGCGGCGCTCTTCGCGCAGGGCGCCGACGGCCTCCTGGCGGGAGTGGATCTCCGCCAGCTCGCCGGGCACGGACCAGAGCCAGGAACGCAGCAGGCGCCGGCCCAGCACGGTGACGTTGTGATCCAGCACGGAGAGCAGGGTGGGGCCCTGCTCGTCGCCGGACAGGCTGCGCACCAGTTCCAGGTTGCGGCGGGTGGCCGGATCCAGCAGCAGGCTGCCGCCCAATTCGTGCCGCGCGGGCAGGCTGAAGTGGTCGAGGGGCGAACGCAGGTTCTCCCGCGCGTAGCCCAGCAGGGCGGCGGCGCAGGCTGCGGCAATGGGCAGGTCATCCAGGCCGAAGCCCTTCAGGCTGGCCGTGCCGTAGTGCTCCTTCAGGTCACGCTGGGCGACGCCGGGGTCGAAGAACCAGTCCTCGAGTTTCGTCAGCACGGCGGTGCCGGCCAGCGCTGCCAGTTCACGCCCACGCCCGGCGGGCTCGTCGCGGGCCAGCGAGCGCGGAAGCAGGATCTCAGCGGGTTCCAGGCCCGCCAGCAGCAGGCGCAGGTTCTCCGGGCTGAACTGCCCGGCGCGGAACTCGCCGGTGGTCACGTCGGCCCAGGCCAGCGCCCAGCCCGGACCGGCCTCCGCCAGCGCGGTCAGGTAGTTGTTGCGGGCCATCCCCAGCACGCCGTCGTTGAAACTCGTGCCGGCGGTGATCACCTCCACCACGTCCCGGCGCACCAGGCCCTTGGCCTTCTTAGGATCCTCCACCTGCTCGCAGACGGCCACGCGGTAGCCGGCCTTGACCATCCGCGCCAGGTGCGGTTCGAGGGCATGGTAGGGGAAACCGGCCAGCGGCACGTCCAGCCCGCCCTGCTGGCCGCGGCTGGTCAGGGTCAGGCCCAGCACCTCGTGGGCGATGCGGGCGTCCTCGAAGAACATCTCGTAGAAGTCGCCCATGCGGTAGAACAGCACGTGGCCGGGATGGCGCTGCTTGATCTCGTGATACTGGCGCAGCATGGGCGTGCCGTCGGCCGGGCGGGCCTGGGGAGTGGGATCGGCGGGTGCGGGGTTGTCCAGCTGGTCCATGGATTCCATCTGTGTTGCGGCTGCCTGTCGGACGGCGCTACTTCGCGGCGGCCTCCACCAGGCGGAACTCCTTCAACCGGCCGGCCTGCTGCCAATCGCGGGCGGCGCGCTCGGCCTCCCCGCGGCTGGCGAAGGGTCCCAGCCGGGCCTTCCAGAGCGGACTCTCGCGCAGCACGCGCCGCTGCGCCGCGGAGCCCAGCCCCTTGAGCGCCGTCTTGGCCGCCGACTCGCTGGAGAAGGCCCCCACCTGCACCCACCACGCTCCCGGGCCACCGGCGGCGGTCGAAACCGCCTGGACGGCCGCCGCCTGCAGGGGACAGCGCCAGTCCTCGCCCGTCAGCTCGCGCAGCTCGCCCGCGCGCCGGGCCAGGGAGTCCGCCGCGCCCGTGACACAGAAGTACTCGCAGAGCGCGACCAGCGCCTCCCGGCGCTGCCAGCGGGGCGCCTCCAGCCGGGCCAGCCGGCGCATGGCCCCCGCCACCTGCTTGGGATCTCGCTGGTGCACGGTGGACAGCAGCAGGCGCTCGGCCTCGGTCTCCGCGGCGCGCGCCAGGGCCAGCGAATCCCGCGTCGACCACAAGTCAGAGGTCACCGCCCCCCGGGCCGCGGGTCCGGCGGCCAGCAGGGCCCCGAGGAGCAGCCCGCCGCGTGTCACACCCGCCCCATGCCGAACACCCCGCCGAAGCAGGGTGTCGAGGCATTCACGGGCTGCGCGCCGGAGGGTCACAACCGTCTCCGCGGGTCCGCTCGCGTCAATTGAGTTGGGGCCGTTCCAGGGTTTCCCAGCCCTGGCAGCCGGGGCAGCGGAAGTGGAACTCGTCCGACTCGTGCCCGCAGGTGCGGCAGCGGTAGACCCGCGACTTGCGCAGCAGGCGGTCCGCCAGCTCCACCGTGTAGGTCACCAGCCGCTGGGTCTGGCCGGAGCGCGCCAGCAGGCGGATCAGCATGCGCGAGAGATCCAGGCTGCCCGGGATCTTGGCCAGGCCGTTCTCCAGGATGCTGACGGCCAGGGCGAAATCGCCCTTGCGCTCGTAGAAGCCCGCCAGCGCCAAGTAGGCGTCCGGGTTCTCCGGGCGCTGCTGGATCACACGGGTGTAGAACTTCTCCATCTCGCCGAAGCGGCCGTGATCGAAGTAGACCGCCTCCAGGCGCTCGAAGACCAGGCTGGCCCGCTCGGGAACTTCGAAGGGCAGCTTCTCCCAGAATTGGATGGCTTCGTCGATCCGCGACTCCGTCAGGTAGCTGTCGCCCATCAGGATGTAGCCCGCCGCCGATTTGGGGTTGAGCTTGAGCGCCTCCTTGACCAGGATGCGCCCGGGCCGGCCCTGGCCGTCGGCCATCTTCTGCCGGCCCTGCTCCACCAGGATCTGGCTGCGCCGGTTGTTCTGCTCGCGTCCGCTCACCGATTCGATCCGCTTGAGCACGGCCAGCGCGTCGTCCCAGCGCTGCTCCTGCTCGTGCAACTCCAGCTGCACCACGAGGGCCGAGACATTGCGGCGGTCGGCCTCCACGGCCTTGGCCGCGGCCTCCTGGGCCTCGCGCAGCCGGCCCATCTTGCGCAGATCCTTGGCGAGCTCCAGGTGGATGCGCGAGCGGTCCACGCCGGAGAGCCCCTCGCGCACCGTGAGGTCGCTGTGGATCTTGACGGCCTTGGGCAGCTCGCCCAGCTCGCGGAAGACGCGGCCCAGTTGCTCGTAAGCGCGGATATTCTCGCTGTCCTGCTCCACGGCGCGCTTGAAACAGCGCCCGGCCTCGCGCCAGTCCCGCCGCACCATGGCCTCCAGACCGTCCACGAAGGGATCGCCGCCTTCGCCGGATTCCTTGCGCCGGGCCCAGCTGTAGGCGATCAGCAGCCCGATGAGCAGGGCGGCCAGCAGAAAGATGATGTCGATCATCGCTCGGAGTTCCTCACATGGGAGACATCACCGAACACGTCGTCGTCGGTGTCGAAGTCCGGCAGATCCAAATCCAGCGCGCCGGAATCCTCGCTCTTCACAACCGGGGCGTCGGCGCCCTCCAGGCTGTGGTCGTCCAGGATGGACTTGTTGCGCAGGCTGGCCAGTTCGAGGCGCAGATCGCGGTTCTGCCGCTCCAGCTGGCGGATGCGCAGCCGGAACTGCATGGAACCCAGGAAGGAGACCACGGCCCAGATCAGAATGCCCAGCGCCACAGCCAGCAGCACGACCACGGCCTTGCTCATGGGCTGGGTGTCGATGAGCGGCAGGTAGGGAATGCGCAGGGTGATGGGATCCAGATTCAGGGCGGCGAAGATCACCGCGTAGATCAGCAGCAGCAGGGTGAAGAGCCAGCGGATGAACCACATGGGCGACCTCTTCTGTTGTCGGGGCTGTGTGTGGGGCCGGCGGAGGCCCGGGCGACGGGGCCGCGGTCAGGCGAGCGGCCGTCCTTCCAACTGGGTCACCACGCCGCGCAGAGTGAAGGAACTCACCTCGTCCACCCGCGCCGTGACCAGGCTGCCGATGCGCCAGCGTGGATCCGCGGGCACCACGACCACGCGGTTGCAGGTGGTGCGGCCCATGAGTTCAAGGTCACTCTTTTTGCTTGGGGATTCAATCAGGACCTCGTACGAGCGGCCCCGGCAGGCGGCCGCCTTCTCCTTCGTGATGCGGTGCTGGAGGTCCACCAGCAGGCGCAACCGGCGGTTCTTCTCCGCCGCCGGCACGTCGTCCGTCCAGCCTGCCGAGGGCGCGCCCTCCCGCGGGCTGTACTCGAAGGTGAAGGCGGAATCGAAACGCACACGCTCCACCAGCCGCAGCGTGTCCTCGAACTCGGCGGCGGTCTCCGTGGGGAAGCCGACGATGATGTCCGTGCTGAAGCCGATCTCCGGCAGTTGGGCGCGGGCCTCATCCACCAGGGCCAGGAATTCGGCCCCCGTGTAGTCCCGGCGCATCAGGGAGAGCACACGGTCGTTGCCCGCCTGCATGGGCAGGTGCATGTGCTTGCAGATTTTGGGATTCGTCGCCATTTCGCGGATCATGGCCGGGCTGAAATCCTTGGGGTGCGGACTGGTGAAGCGCACACGCTCCAAACCCGGCACCTCGCCCACCGCCGCCAGCAGTTCAGCGAAGCGTGCGCCGTCCGATTCGCCCGCCGCCACCGCCGCCCCGCCCACCGGGGCAGCCGGCCGCCAGCTGGGGTCGCGGTAGCTGTTGACGTTCTGGCCCAGCAGGGTCACCTCGCGGAAGCCCTCGGCCGCCAGCCGACGGCACTCCTCCAGCACGCTGGCCACGCTGCGGCTGCGCTCCCGGCCGCGCGTGAAGGGCACGATGCAGAACGTGCACATGTTGTCGCAGCCGCGCATCACCGTCACCCAGGCGTTGACGCCGGCTTTGCGGCTGGGATAGATCTCGTCGTAGTTCTCGGTCTTGTCGCGCCGGGTCAGGATGACCTGCGCCTCGCGCCCCACCACCAGGTCGCGGATCACGCCGGGCAGCTTGCGGTACTGGTCGGGGCCCATCACCAGATCCACGTGGGGCAGGCTTCCCGTGATCTTGGAGGACAGGTGCGCGCTCATGCAGCCCAGCACGCCCAGGATCAGCTCCGGGCGCTCGGTCTTCAACCGCTTCCAGCTGGCCAACTGCCCCAGCACGCGCTGCTCGGCGCCCTCGCGCACGGCGCAGGTATTCACCAGCACCACGTCGGCGCCCTCGATGGACTCCTGCACGCGGTGGGCGTCGTCCTCCAGCAGCCGAGCCACCAGCTCGCTGTCGGAGACGTTCATCTGACAGCCGTAGGTCTCGATGTACACCTTGAGGGCCAAGGGAATCCTCTTTTCTTCATCCAGCCTGACGCCGCACCTGCCTGACAGGGGGCCCTCAGTGTAGGAATTGAGAGGACGAGGAAGGAGTGGGCCGGGATCCCCCGGTCGGCCATTCGTTCCCGCTCAGGCCGGGAGCTGGCCACGCAGGTAGAGAAGGGTGCCCAATCCGGTCTGGGCCAGCAGATTGATGAACCAGCCCATCACCAGAACCAACAGCACCGAGAAGATGGAGAAGCGGTGGGCCTCGGCCAGGCAAACCAGGAAGATCCAGCTCCAGTACAGCGACAAGGCGAACAACAGCGCCACGGTGGGACCAAGGTTCAGCGGGTTGATTCCGATCAGCCCAATGGGCACCAGCACCATCGTGGAGGCAATGAGGGGCACGGTTGACCAAGCGTAGGCGGTGCGCACCTCGGCGGCGCTGCCCTCGCCGCCGCCGACTCGCCCCAGCAGGCTGTAGAGGAAGCCAAACAAGTAATAGGACAGGATGCCGCTGATGCCGCCCAGAATCAGGTGGACCAGCAGGGACTCGGCTTTCACCTTGGAGAGCAAGGTGATGTCGATCCATCCGTAGATGCGGAACCAGTCCCCGGCCACGGCGGCAAGGACCAGCTCCACAGGGTGGGGATCCTCATCCAGCACGGCGCGGATGTGCGAAAGCCCTCGACAACGGAAATCAGCACCCGTTGCGGGTGGCCGTCTTTGGATTTCGCGATGGCCAGTATAAAGGGCACCTTGTTGGGCGACCCACGCCCGACCTTCTGGTCAGGCAGGCTGGGCCAGAGCTTTCGCAGGAACCAGGTCCAGGGATGCGCGCGGGAGACGCGCTCCTGCAGGTGACAGGCTCGCGCTTGGGGAGCTGCCGCCTGGAGGATTGTGGGAACCGGGTGTGTCACGGATTCAGGCGCTTCGCCCGGGTCCGCCAGAGCAGGCGGGGCAGCCTGGTCGGAAGTGAAAGATGAATCTTGGTGCTTCAACACCAGGGCCCGCAATTCCCACCCCACCGACGATGAGGATAGTCCGGTGGCTGGTTGATGGCCGAAGCCCGCCGTGAATCCACCCGCCGGATCATCCACCAAGCCAAGCCGAATCAGCCGCCCGCGCGCCTCCTGCAACAGGGCGTGCAGGGCTTGCGGGTAGACCTTTCCGTTTACATGACCCAGGGAATCAACCAAGTCTTCCAGCGTGTACTTCGAGTAGTCAGGGGTCAGGGGTCATGTTCTCAGCACTCCTGCCTGTCTGTGGCGGACTCGTGGATGGTCGCTGGGCCGGCTGATCGCTGTCTCACACGGCCTGCTGATCCGTCCATTGGCGCAGCAGGGCCAGGCCCACGGCCAGGATGGGCGGACCGATGAAGATGCCGATGAAGCCGAAGGCCGCGATCCCGCCCACCACGCCCAGCACGATCATCAGGATGGAAAGGCGGCTGCCGCGGCTGATCAGATAGGGCCGCACCAGGTTGTCGATGGTGCTGATCACCAACAGGCCCCAGAGGATCAGGAAGACGGCCCGGCTGTAGGCGCCCTGGGAGAGCAGCCAGAAGCTGGCGCCGCCCCAGAGCAGCGGCGGGCCGACGGGAATCAGCGAGAGGAAGAAGGTGGCGGAGGCCAGCAGCGGCGCGCCGGGCACGCCGGCGATCAGGAAGCCCACGAAGGCCACGAAGGCCTGGGCCAGCGCGGCGCCGAACAACCCGTGCACCACGCTGGAGACGGTGCCGTGGACGGTGGCCAGCAATTCGTCGCCCAGCCCGCCGGCCAGCCGGGCCGCCAGACTGCGCAGATGCTGGAGGAGCTGTTCGCCGTCGCGGTAGAGGAAGAAGCCGATGAAGGCGGCGAAGAACATCTGCAGCAGGCTGCGCCCCAGCGCCGCGGCCGTCCCCAGCAACAGTGCGCGGGCGGGCTCCAGCAGGCTCTTCAGCAGCGCCACGGCCTCGTCGCCGCCGCTGGCCAGGGCCTGCCAGTAAGCCACCAGTTGCCCGCCCACCACGGGCAGGCGGCCCAGCCAGGCGGGCGGCGTCAGCGGCCCCTGCCCCAGCAGCGTGCGGATGGTGTCCACCCCGGCGCTGACCTTGCCCGCCAGATTGACGGCCAGCAGCGCGGTGGGGCCCACCACCAGCGCGATCATCCCCAGCACCATGATCAGCGCGGCCAGGCTGACCCGTCCGCCCAGCAGGCGCCGCAGCCGCAGAAACAGCGGCCAGGTGGCCAGGCAGACCACCCCGGCCAGCAGGATGGCGGGCAGGAAGATCCGCAGCACGGCCAGCGCGCCCAGCACCAGCAGCGCGATGCCGGCCAGGCGGACATATCCGGTGATGCGTTGGTCCATCGGCGGCGGGCCTCCCGGCGGAAATCGTCACGTCACACTGTTCGACAACGGCCGCGATTCGGCTGGAAGTTCGCAAGTGCGGGCGGTTTCGCCGCGAACTCCGGGCTCCAAGTTGCGGCGGTTGGGACTTTGAATTCCTGCTCTCAATGGAAGGAATTCAGTGTGAATTGCTTCCATTTGTGGAAGGTATTTGCAATCTCCCCGGTTGACGAGCACGATGTGGCTGTCCCCGGACGTCCGTTCGGCACGGGTTCCGCTCGCAGCCGATCTCATCGGCGACCGGGATGGACGGAAAAGAGAGGAGGGCTCGCATGATTCCCCGCGCACTGTTTCCGTTGGCCCAAGCCCGCCTGGAGCCTGGCCGCGTCCTGCTGCTGATGGGCGCACGGCGCACGGGGAAGACCACCTTGCTCCGCCAATTGGTGGACAGCTGGCCAGGCACATGCCTGACTCTCAACGGGGAGGATCTGGCCGTCCAACAGGCGCTGCAAGTCCGAACAGCAGAAGGATTGCGCTCATTGACTGGAGGCACAGGATTGCTGGCCCTGGATGAGGCCCAGGCCGTGCCCGAGATCGGACTCATCCTGAAACTGCTGGTGGACACCCAACCGGAGCTCTGCGTGCTGGCCACCGGCTCCTCGAGCTTCGATCTGGGGCGCAACACGGGGGAGCCACTGACGGGACGCAGCCAGCGCCTTGTGCTGCAGCCGTTGGCCTTGACCGAACTGCGGCCGCTGGAGAACTCCGTGGAGAGTGCCGCCCGACTGGAAGGCCGCCTGATCTACGGCGGCTACCCTGAAGTGGTGACCGCCGCCAATGACGCCGACAAGCGCAATCGTTTGACCGAGTTGGTGAACTCCTACCTGTTCAAGGATATCCTGCAGTTCGATGGCATTCGCCGGCCGGACAAACTGCAACGGTTGCTGCAGCTGTTGGCTCTGCAGATCGGTCGCCAAGTCGCCCTGGAAGAGCTGGGCACCCAACTGGGGATCGGCCGCAACACGGTGGAGCGCTACCTGAACCTGCTCGAACAGTGCTTCGTGGTCCTCCGTGTGGGCGGGTTCAGCCGCAATTTGCGGACGGAGATCAGCAAGACGGCCCGCTGGTACTTCACGGACAACGGCGTGCGGAACGCCCTGGTGCGAAACTTCAATCCCCTGGCGCAGCGTGACGACACGGGCACGCTGTGGGAAAACTGGCTCTACACCGAACGGCTGAAACGACTGCAATTGGAGCGGCGGCTGGTCAATTCCTGGTTCTGGCGCACGCACGCCCAGCAGGAGATCGACCTGGTGGAGGAGGAAAATGGCCGCTTGCAGGGCTGGGAATTCAAATGGAGCGCGCCCACCAGCGAGCGTGCGCCGCGGGCCTGGCTCGCCGCCTACCCGCTGGCTGGCTACCGGGTCATCCATCGGGAGAACTACCCGGACTTCGTCTGCGTGGGCGGGGTCGAGGAGTGAGAGCTGAAGTGGAAAGCGCCGGGTGCTATTCCTTGACGGGCATCACGTGAATGGCCTTGACCAGCAGGATGACGGGATCGCCGACCTGCAGGTCCAGCTCCTCGACGGATTCCGTGGTCAGCACGGAAGCCATGCCCGCCGGGACCAGGATCTCGAACTTGACCAGCGACATGACATCACCTTTGGTCACCGCGGTCACGGTGGCCTTCAGGTTGTTGCGAGCACCGAATTTCATGGGATCTCCTGTGGGTGGGTTTTCGGGCTTTCGATGGCGACCGCCCGGGCTGGATTGACGGCGATGGACCTACCCGCGGCGGAAAGCGGCGTGACCCGTTATCTATTCAGCCGCACGCTTTTTGCCAACAAAAAGCACACGCCGCGCTCCGCACAAAACCTGCTCGCTATTGAAATTCCCAACCATGTCAATTCCAACCGCGGAATTGATCAGCCACTGCAGATTCACAGCCAACCCCGGGGAAAAAAGAGCGGTTCTGAATAATAGTCAACAGCCCCGCGTTTTCCCCAAACATAGGCTGGCCCGATAAAGAGGATCGACTTGCCAAACCAATCACCTTCCATTCCAACGCCAAGGTGGATCGTGTTCGTGATTATTGATTCGTTGAAGAAGAAGGCAACATTCTCGTTTTTATTATACGCAAGTTGAGCTGCATACTTTTGTTTAGTTTTCATATTAACGCTAAAACCAACAGATGTCCCACCCAACGGAATGAAACTCATTCCGCCCGAGGCCGCCACCCAAATAAAGGTCTCTTTAGGTTGCTCTTGCGTACCACGTTCAACAACCATAAAATGCAGCATATCAGTAGTTTGCAAAATTGTTGACAATATCCATAGATCTTGAGTTCCAAACTCAGCACTCCTTAAAGACTCACCTAACGGTGGCTTCAGCTGCGTCGGCGTCGGCTGCAAGCGATCTTCATAGAGGTCTCCTCCCTACGCGAATCATCCGATACGCGTGGGGTAATCGTCCCGGAAAGGAGGAGACCATGCGTTTCTACACGGGCCAGCACCGCTTCACCTGCGGGGTCGACTTGCACGCCAGCACCATGTACCTGTGCATCCTGGATTCGGCCGGCGAGATCTGCTTGCATCAGAACCTGCCCACCCACCCCGATGCCTTTCTGGAAGCCATCGCGCCCTTTCGGGACGACCTGGTCGTCGGCGCCGAGTGCATGTTCACCTGGTACTGGCTGGCCGATCTCTGCCAAGCCGAGGGCATCGCTTTCGTTCTGGGTCATGCCCTCTACATGAAGGCCATCCACGGAGCCAAGGCCAAGAACGACAAACTTGACGCCCGGAAACTCGCCGTTCTCTTGAGAAGCGGGGCCTTTCCCATGGCCTACGCCCATCCGGCCGGCATGCGCTCCACGCGGGACCTATTGCGCCGCCGCACCAACCTGGTCCGCTTTCGCGCCGACCTCTTGGCCCATGTCGCCAACACCAACAGCCAGGCCAATCTGTCGGCCATGGCCCTGAGTGGACGCCGCCGCGCCGCCGGTCCCGCCATCCTCGAGCGCCTGCAGGATCCCATGACCCAGCGCTCCGTCCAGCTGGACCTGGCCATCATCCTGTTCCTGGACAACCAGATCGCCGACTTGGAACGGGAACTGCTGTTGCAAGCCAAGGACCATCAACCCAGAACCCTGGATCTCCTGCGCACCGTGCCCGGCATCAGCCCCATCTTGGCCATGACCATTCTCTACGAGATCCACGACCTGGAGCGCTTTCCCCGCGTCCAAGACTTCGTCTCCTACGCCCGACGGGTGGCCTGCGCCCACGAGTCCGGCGACAAACGAAGCGGAACCAGCGGTCGCAAGATCGGCAACCCCTTCTTGAAGTGGGCCTTCTCCGAAGCCGCCGTCAGCCAGCTGCGCCTCGATGCCGGGATCCGCAGCTACCGAA
>DYSB01000096.1:0-1908 GCA_020726405.1 Acetofilamentum sp.
GGAGCCGCGTGGGGCGCGGGAGCCGCGTGGGGCGCGGGAGCCGCGTGGGGCGCGGCTGCACCAGCGGGCAGGCCCTCTCCGGCGGGGCCAGCCTGGCAGCGGGCAGCTGGGTCTACATGCTGATGGTTTTCGCGGGCGGCTACGCGCTGGCCCGCCTGATGCGGAGGCAATGGACATGATGCTCCCGCTGGTTCCCCAGAACGCCTTCGGCCTGGAGGGCGGCCTGCTCACCGCTCTGGTCATCGGCTTCGTGTTCGGGTTTGCCCTGGAGCGGGCGGGCTTCGGCAACGCGCGCAAACTGGCCGCCCAGTTCTACTTCTACGACATGACGGTCTTCAAAGTCATGTTCACGGCCATCATCACGGCCATGAGCGGACTGTTCGCCCTGGCGGCCTGGGGCATGGTGGACCTCTCGCTGGTCTGGATCAACCCCACTTTCCTGGGTCCGCAGCTGGTGGGCGGCTTCCTGTTGGGCGCGGGATTCCTGATCAGTGGACTCTGCCCGGGCACGGGCTTTGTCTCGTTGGCCTCGGGGAAGACCGACGCCTTCTTCGCCCTCCTGGGCGTGTTCCTCGGCACCCTGCTCTTCGCCCTGGCGCTGGAGGCCGTGCCGGCCTTCAACGCCTTCTACACGGCCCCCGGCTCGGGCACGGTGCTGCTCCACGACCTGCTGCACGTGCCCGCCCCCTGGCTGGCGCTGGGCGTGGTGCTGATGGCCCTGGGCTGTTTCGTGGGCGCGGAGAAACTGGAACGGGTTTTCGAGCGCAAACTGGACATCGATCCGGCGAGCGGGCGCGAGCGTAGCCGGGTGGACGACAAGCGTGGCAAGTACATCCTGGCGGGTGGCTTGGCCGTACTCTGCATCGCTGCAGGGTTGACGGGTGGGGCGCCGGCGCCTTCGCCGGCCCTGGCCGCCGTGATACAACCCCTGGAGGCCGGCACTCTCGCGGAGGCCCTGATTCGCCGCGAGGCGGGCTGGCTGATGCTGGACCTGCGCGCCCCGGCGGAGCGGGAATTGATCAAGCTTCCCGGCGCGCAGCCGGTGGATAAGGTCAGTGAAGTGCCCGCGGCGCTGCTGGAGGCGCCGGAGGGAACGCGCGTGCTGTTGATCGGGACCGCCGGGCTGAAGCCCGGCGTTCCGGCGGGCTGGCCCAGCGGGCGCGACTACCTGTGGTTGAGCGGTGGAGCCGAGGCTTGGCAAGCCCGGGTGCTGACCCCGGCCATGGCCGGCGGGACGGCGCTGGAGGAGCGCGAGCGCGTGGCGCGCCAGAACCAGATTGCAGCGTACTTCAACGGGGCGGAGGTGGCCGTCAGTGCCGCCGCACCGCCACCCCCGCCCGCCGGCGGCGGTGGCGGTGCCAAGAAGAAAAAAGCCGGGGGCGGCTGCTAAGTCGCTGCGTCCTCTGCGTGAGTATCAAGAAGGGGCCGCCTGCCGGGGCGGCCTTTTCGTTGGCCGTCCGGTCCCTTTGCCTGTTGAAGTTGTGACACGGGCTGCCCCGGCTGGCAGGATGGGCGGGGGCTTTGTCACACAGCGAGAGGATTCCATGCCTGCCCAATCCGATCCCCGCCAGGCCCTGGGAGGCCGGGTCCGTGCCCGGCGCGCCGCGCCGCCATCCGCGCCTGGATCCGCCGGGCTGGCCCGCGAGCCAGCCGCCTCACCAACCTGAGCATCGTCGGCAGCGCACTCTCCGGGCTGCTGACCATCGGCCCGGCCGCCGGAGGTCCCTCTGCCACCGCGGCCATCACAAAAGCGCTTAGCCTGGACGCGCCGATCTGGCAGCTGCTCTGCGGCGCGGCGGCCCTGAGTTCCTTTGTCGCCTCCACGACCCTTCTGCTGATCAAGACGCACGACGTTTCCGGCCGGCTGGCCCGGGCAGAGAGCGCCGACGTCAAACTGGAAGGGCTGGA
>DYSB01000096.1:2008-10687 GCA_020726405.1 Acetofilamentum sp.
TGGAGTTGTCACGGGCCAGTGAACTCTACACCCAGGCCAGCGCCGAAGTGGCGTTCATCCGGGAAGACGAGTCGGCGTAACATTCTGGTCAGTCTTCGAAGGACCAGCGCACGCCCAGCCACTCCTCGTGTCCGTGCAGGGCGCGATCCTCCACCCGAGCATTCTCCACCCGCGAGAAGGGACTGCGCAGCGCCCACCAAAGCGTGAAACGGCGCCGCATGGCCTCGCATTGGAACCAGAGCTCGGGCCGCTGCCAGAGCGCGTCCCCGGCCGCATCCACGGCGCCATACTCGTGGTGCAGACCGGCGCTGGCGCTCACGCGCAACTCGCCGCCGTAGTACGCGTGCTCGTGGCGCAGCGCCGCATCCAGCAGATAAGAGGGAAATTCGCGGGATACCAGGTCGCGGTTGTCGAAGAACCAGCCCTGGTTGAACCGCAGGAACCAGCCCGGTCGCAAGGCGGCTTCGGCGAAGAGCTGCACGCCCCAGTGCAGGTGGTCGTGCCCGCGCCAACTCCACGTGCTGTCGCTGACGGGAGTCTCCAGCAGGTCGTGCTCCAGTTCCACCCGCCAGGCCCGCAGGGACACGGGCAGCCTCCCCTGCCAGAGCGTGGTGCCCAGCCGCAATTCCTGACGGCGCCAGCGTGTGCCCGTCAGGTTGGAGTCGGGCAGCAGAGGCCGGCCGGAATCCCGCAGCCACGGACTGGAGAAGCCGTCCAGCGCACCCGCCGGCCGGGTCACATGCAATTGCTCGGGCGTGGGCGGCGTGGCGCCCGTGCGCAGCAGCAGGTCGGCCCAGAGGTCAGGACGGGTCAAGCCCAGGCGCGCGCCAAGACTCCAGCGCCGCCGGTCATCGGCCGAGGACAGGGCCGTCTCCGCGGAGGGTTCCAGCACCAGCCGGCCCCAGGCCGTGGGACGAGTCCAGGCAGCCTGCAGTTCACCCTCGGCGAGCCGGGCCTCCTGGAGCCAGGAATCCACGCTCAGGCGCTGGCTCTCCAGCCCCAGGCGCCCCTTCAGCCCGCCGCCGGCCCAGAGCCGCTGTCCCACCAGTGCGCCACCCCGCAGGCGCTCGCGGTCCGCCCGGTATTGATCCAGGTTCCAGTCCCGCTTGTCCTGGCGTTGCCAGAGATCCAGACCCAGCGAGGCCAGCCCGCCCCACTGGCGCGTGAGCCGGGTCCGCAGCAGACTCTGCCGCAGGTGGCGGTTGTGACCGTCGTGGTCGAGGATTTCGCTGGCGTCGCGCAGGATGCGCTGGTCCAGCCGCAGCAGCCAGTCCGTCCCCAGGGGTCGGTCCCAGTTCCAGAGGAAGAGGTTGCCACGGAAGTGCGCCCCGGGCACGCGCTGGTGCGTGAAGGTCTGGCGCGAGGCGGCGAGTACGCGACCGCCGAGCAGCGGGCGCGCGAACTCGCCCTCGGCGTGGACGTAACCCATGAAACCATCCGCCCAGCTCACCCGGGTCAGCACGCTGTCATCCCGGGCCCGCCGGGTCTCGAACTCCAACCGGCCGCCGGCCCCGCCGGCCTGGCACTGCCAGCTGTCCCGCCAGGTCGGATCCGTCAGACCCGGCTGCAGCAGGTTCAGGTCGGTGATGCCCGTCAGCCGGCTGCCCAGCTCCAGCCCGTCCAGCTGGATGCCCGAATGGCGGGCCTGGAGGCCGTCCAGAGCCAACTCCTGTCGATGGCCCACCTCGGCCTGGTCGAACAGAGGACCCGCCACCAGCGGGAGCAGCTCTTCACCCAAATCCTCCACCGGGCGGTCGGGCCGCTCGGGCAGACGGGGCAAGGGTCGCGGATCAGGGGACGAGTACGCTGCGGGCGTGGGCCAAACGGCAGCTCGACGCCAGAAGCGGCGCCACAGGCCCAGGGTGTCGGCGGCGGCCGCCAGACTGTCCGCCGGGCGGGCCAGGCTGTCAGGCCCGCTGCGCTGGCTGTCTGCCAACTGGAGACTGTCTGGAAGAAATGGGAACGGGGTCCCCAGGCTATCCGCGGCCAGACTGTCGGGCCGGGCCAACTCCGTCAGGCCGAAGGGCGCGGGGGGCTGGGCGGCAGCGCGCCCCAGCAGAAACGCGGACAGGAGAACCGCCAGTCCCCACCAGGAACCGGTTGCTCTCCTGTCCGCGCTGCTCATGGGCAGGTTCCTCACTGGCTGCTCCCGGTCCGCAAGTCGGTCAACCGGACCGCTCCGCCAGCTCCGCAGGGCGCCGCGTATCCGGCGGACCCGCGGGTTCCGTGGGGGCCTGTGTCGCGCCTGAATCCGGGCCGGCGCAGGGCGTCGGCTCGGGGTCCAGGGGAATCCGGGTTCAGCTCACGCGCTCGCGCAGGCGGGCGGCCTTGCCGCTGCGGGCCCGCAGGAAATAGAGGCGGCTGCGGCGCACGCGGGCGGACCGCTTCACCACCAGCTTCTCGACCTTGGGGCTGTGCAGGGGGAAGATGCGCTCCACGCCGAAGCCCTTGAGGGCCTTGCGCACGGTGTAGGTCGCCGTGGCGCTGTTGCCGCCATGGCGCGCGATTACGACACCCGTGTAGACCTGGATGCGCTCCTTGCTTCCCTCGATGATGCGGACATGCACGTCCACGTTGTCGCCCACGGCGAACTCGGGCAGGTCGGTGCGCAGTTCGGGCACGTATTGGCTCTTCAGCAGGCTCATGATCGCCTCCTCTATCCTTCGTCTGGCATTTTTCGTTTCCACAGGTCCGGCCGCTTGCGCCGCGTGCGTTCTTGCCGCTGCTCCAGCCGCCAGGCCTCGATGCGGGCGTGATGCCCCGAGAGCAGCACGTCCGGCACTTCCCGCCCCCGGACCGACGCCGGGCGCGTGTAGACCGGCGCGTCCAGCAGTCCATCCTCCAGCGAATCCGTCTCCGCCGACTCGGCGCTGCCGATGGCCCCGGGCAGCAGCCGCACCAGCGCATCCACCAGCACCATGGCCGGCAATTCCCCGCCGCTGAGCACGTAGTCGCCGATGCTCAGCTCCAGATCCACGCAGCCTTCCACAAAGCGCTCGTCCACGCCCTTGTAGTGGCCGCAAATCACCACCACGTGCTCCCGTTCGGCGGACAACCGCCGGGTCAGGGCCTGATTCAGCAACTGCCCCTGCGGACTGGTGAGCACCACCAGCGGCTTGGGCGCTTCGGGCCGGTGGGCCCGCGCGCGGGCCAGCAGTTCATCGTGGCAGAGGAAGAGCGGCTCGGCTTTCATCACCAATCCGGCACCGCCGCCGAACATCTCGTCATCGGCCTTGCGGTGCTTGTCCCGCGTCCACTCCCGCAGGTCGTGAAGGCGGATGTCCACCACTCCGGCCTGGCGGGCTCGCTTGACGATGGACTCGTCAAGGGGGCCCTCGAACATCTCCGGGAAGAGGGTGACGATGTCGATGATCATCTCGCTCATCCCGGCAGCAGTCCTGTTATCCCGGCAGTCCTGTCATCCCAGCGAATGCGGGGATTCCGTGATTGCCACCTTTCTGCTTGCGCCAGAAAGGTGGCACGGCCGGTTAGACGCCAAAGAGGCGCTCTTCTCATCGGCCAGAGTCAGCCCGCCTCCTGGCGGGCTTCACCTAGGGCTTGGGCGGCTCGGCTGCGGCTTCACCCGTTGGTGGAGTCAGCATTTCCTCGGGCAGCAGGCCGTCGGGGACTTCCAGTTCCAGCCAACCGGCTTGCACGTCCAGGCGCGGAACGAAGCGGCGCTGGAACGGCACCAGGGCTTCGAGGCCCCGGGCGTGAATCTCCAGCATCGGTCCCGCCGGCAGCTCCAGCACTTCCTCCACGCGCCCCACCACGCGGCCGTCGATCAACCGGGCCTCCAGGCCGATCAAGTCGACCAGGAAGACCTCGTCCTCGGCCAGGGGCGGCAGATCCCGCCGGGGCATCTGCAGAGCGCGGGCGCAGAGCGCCTCGGCCAAGGTCCGCGAGTGGATGCCCTCAAAGAGCAGGGATAGCCGGTTGCCCAGCAGGCGGCCTTCCTCCAGGCGCAACATCCGCCAGCCCTCCGCGGCGCGGATGCGAAACTCCTGCAACTGCAGCAGGCGCTCCGGATCGTCGCTGTAGGGCGTCACCCAGACCTGGCCACGCAGGCCGCGGGGCCGGGAAACCCAGCCGATGTCCACGTACTCCTGCATCGCGGCTGGAGGCCTACTCGGCGCTCTCGGCGGCCGGCGCAGCTTCCGCGGCTTCCGCGGCGGCTGCAGCCTTCTCCTCGGCGGCCTTCTCCTCGGCAGCCTTGCGGGCCGCCTCGGCCTGGGCCTTGCGCGTGGCTTCCTCGGCGCGGCGCCGGGCGTCAATGGCCGCCTTGTCCTTGGCGCCCTTGCGCTCCAGGTGCTCGGCCACTTTGACGGTCACCTGCTCCTCGCTCGCGCCCCGCTTGCCCAGGTCGTGGGCCAGCAGCACGCCGGCGCGGGAGAGCAGGCTGCGCACGGTGTCCGTCGGAACGGCTCCGGTGCCCAGCCACTTCAGCGCCGTGGCCTGGTCCACCTCGAGGGAGGCGGGATTGGTGAGCGGATTGTAGGTGCCCACCGCCTCGATGTACTGGCCATCGCGCCGGGAGCGGGAATCCACCGCGACGATGCGGTAGAAGGGGCGCTTCTTGCGGCCCATGCGGGTCAAACGCAGCTTGACTGCCACTGCAGCCTCCTTAGGAACCTATCGTTTCTTCTTGCCTGCCTTCTTCTGGGCACGCTTGACGGAAAAGCCCGCGGACACCGGATTCAGCACCGGTTGGGGACGGTCGTTGTCCGGCCCGGATCCTCGGCGCCCACCGGGAGCGCCAAACATGCCCATGCCGCCCAGTTGCTTCATCATGCCCTTCATCTGGTCATACTGATGCAGCAAGAGGCCGACGTCGTTCTCCTTGACCCCGGAGCCGCGCGCGATGCGCGCCTTGCGGCTGCCGTTGATGAGCGCCGGCTGACGGCGTTCCGCCGACGTCATGGACTGGATGATGGCCTCGGTGCGGGTCAGTTGCCCGGAGTCCAGATCCATGTCCTTCAGTTTCGATCCCACACCGGGGATCATCTTCAGCAGGCCTTCCAGCGGTCCCAGTCGCTTGATCATCTGCAACTGGGAGAGGAAGTCCTCCAGGTCGAACTCCGCCCGCGCCATGCGGGCCGCCATCTTCTCAGCGTCCTGGCGCTCGACCTGCTCCTGGACCTTCTCCACCAGACCCACCACGTCGCCCATGCCCAGGATGCGTTGGGCCAGACGGTCGGGATGAAAGGGCTCCAGCGCCTCGAGCTTCTCCCCTGTTCCGATGAACTTGAGGGGCTTGCCCGTGACCGCGCGGATGCTCATGGCCGCGCCGCCGCGCGTGTCGCCGTCCAGCTTGGTCAGGATCACGCCGTGGAAGGCGAGGCGCTCATTGAACTCGCGCGCGGCCTTGACGGCGTCCTGTCCGATCATGGCGTCGGCCACGAAGAGGATCTCGTGCGGGTTCAATTCCGCGCGAATCCGCGCCAGCTCCTGCATCATGACTTCATCGATGTGCAGGCGTCCGGCCGTGTCCAGGATGATGGTGTCAAAGTTGCCCCGGCGCGCTTCGGCCACGCCTGCCCGGGCGGTCTTCAAGGCGTCGTTGTCCACCGGCTGGAAGACCGGCACGCCCAGCTGCCGACCCAGCACCACCAGCTGGTCCACGGCCGCCGGGCGGTAGATGTCCGCGGCGATCAAGAAGGGCCGGCGCCCCATCTTGCGCTTGAGCAGGTGCGCCAGCTTGGCCGCGGACGTGGTCTTGCCGCTGCCCTGGAGGCCCACCATCATCAGCAGGGTCGGCTCGCCCCGCGCGAACTGGATGGGCTGGTTCTCCCCGCCCAGCAGGGCCGTCAACTCGTCGTGGACGATCTTGACGAACTGCTGGCCGGGCAGGACGCCCTTCAGGACTTCCGCACCACGGGCCTGCTCGGCCACGCGGACCACGAAGTCCCTCGCCACCTGGACACCGACGTCCGCCTCCAGCAGGGCGCGACGGATCTCCCGCGTGGCGTCTTCGATGTTGCTCTCGGAAATCTTCGCCTGCCCTTTCAGGCTGCGCAGAATCCCGTCGAAGCGCTCCTGCAGAGCGTCCAGCATGCCCAGTTCTCCGAAAACGGAAACCCGAGAGTCTAGCATTGGAGAGCTGGAGATTCAAGGAAGGCGGGGAGAAAAGGCCGGAGATCGTCTCCGCCAGAAGCTCCGACCGGGGGGCCGGCTGGCCAATTTGGCTTGGATTTCTCTTCAGGCCATTCGGATTTTCTTCAAGCTCAACGATTGACTTCACGAATTCCAAATGCTTCAAGGAAACCACTTCACGGGATCGGAGAAAGTTCGTCTACCATTCATATTTCGGAGTGTGGAGGAAATTCCTCACTCCCCGCGCCGTCCAGCTGGAAATGCCGGTCCGTGCCCTGCTGGTAGCCCGGAAAGCAGCGGCGCGCCAGGACGTCCAGCAGGGGATTGCTCCAGCCGTTCAAGAAGGCGTAGGAGACGTTGTCCTCCCGGTGGTGGCGGGCGTGCTCGCGCCGCGAAAGCAGAGGTCCGGCGGCAGCCAGCCCACGGGCCGCTGGAGGCTGAGCCCGAGCAGCGCCGCCTGCCCGGCCAGCACGGCCCCGGAAACGGCACAGCCCAACCGCCGGTAGACCGGCCGGCGCTCCAGGCGCACCAGGGCGGCGCGGAACTCGCGCTGTTTCTGCTGCAGGTCCTCCACCACCGCTTCCACCTTTCCGCCGCAGCGCGCGGCGGCACAATGTCCGCTTTCCCGGCGGAATTCGCCCGCCGCCCCGGACCGCTCCACGGCCGGTTTGGGCCGCCTGTCCGAAACAAACACCTTTGGCTGGCACGGCCCGCGGGGGCCCTCCAAGGCAAGGAACACGGGCATGAGCGCCGATCGAAAATCCCTGACCCGCTACGCCTGGCTCTCCATCGCCGCCGCGCTGGCCACCATCGCCATCAAGACCCTGGCCTGGCAGCTGACGGGCTCCGTGGGTCTGCTCTCCGACGCGCTGGAGTCGCTGGTCAATCTGGCCGGGGGCATCTTCGCGCTGCTGATGCTCAAACTGGCCGCGCTCCCGCCGGACGAACACCACGACTTCGGGCACAGCAAGGCCGAGTACTTCGCCAGCGGCGCCGAGGGGGCGCTGATCATCGCGGCGGCGCTGGCCATCGCCTGGGCCGCCGTCAGGCGCCTGCTGCATCCGGCGGAACTGGAAAGCGTGGGCGCCGGTCTGCTGGTTTCGGCCGCCGCCAGCGTCATCAACCTGCTGGTGGCGCGCGTGCTGCTGAGGACGGGCCGGGAGCACGCCTCGATCACGCTGGAGGCGGACGGCAAGCATCTGATGACCGACGTCTGGACCTCCGCCGGCGTGATCGTCGGCGTGGCGGCCGTGGCCCTGACGGGTTGGCGCGTGCTGGACCCGCTGCTGGCGCTGGCCGTGGCGGCCAACATCGTCTGGACGGGCTACAAGCTGCTCCACACCTCGGCGCTGGGACTGATGGACACGGTGATTCCCGCCGAGGAGCGCCAGCGCATCCTGGACGTCCTGGCCATCTACGAGGCCCAGGACATCCAATTCCACGCGCTGCTGACGCGCCAGGCCGCCGGGCGGCGCTTCATCAGCGTGCACGTGCTGGTGCCCGGGGCGTGGTCCGTGGCCCGGGGCCACGTGCTGGTGGAGGAGATCGAGGCCGCCATCCGCGCCGGACTGCGCGGCTCCACGGTCTTCACGCACCTGGAACCGCTGGAGGATCCGGTCTCCTTCTACGATCAGCAGTTGGATCGCTGAGGCCTGACCTCTCCACAGCCCGTTCTTCAAGCCGCCAGGGACTCCCGTTTCTACATTGAAACGCTGCTGTCTGTCTGAACCGGCCCATTCCCAAGTCACGCGAGTTCGCCACTGGTTCCAATCGAACCGAGTTTCTACGGAGACCGCCATGCGCCCCAGCGTCCTGCTCACCGCTCTCTTACTGGCCTTGACTCCGCTCTGGTGGGGCTGCGACAATTCCGATGACGATTCCACTCCCAGTGGCGTGTTACACGGACGCGTACTGGACGTGGCCGGACAACCCTTGGCCGATGTGCCGATCCTGTTGAACTACGAGCTGCCCTATTCCATCATGGAAGGGGACACGCTGTTAGTCAATGTGACACAAGGAGCGGGGCCGCTTTGGTTCTCGATGCCGGCCACCACGCAGCTGGTGATCACGGTGCACGACATGGAGAGCCATGCGGTGCTGGATACTTTGCTCGACGAAGTGGTGGCGGGCGGAATTGATTCCCTGCTGTGGGATTTGCGGGACCAGGCAGGCCGCGTGCTGAGCGCGGATTGCTACCGGATCATGCTGCGGGCGGGTTCGGAATCGTTCGGCGCCGTGATGCTGGTGAACCCGGACTATTCCAGCCTGGCCGAGCCCTGGAATCGCGCCGCCCGGACCAACGATGCCGGTGCCTTTGCAGTCCGCGAAGACCAACTGGCTTTTCGCCACAACCAGAGCTTCAACCTGATCAACCCGGCGGGCTGGCAGATCGGCAGCTGGAATCTGGACCAGGAGACCCGCGTGCGCGTCCTGGCCCGCCTGGACGACGGCACCCTGCTCAGCAGCGACTGGCTGGAGATGGATCTTGAGGCCGGCGTGGACGTCGAGCTGCAGGTCCCCTGACCCGACAACCAGTGACTAGCCGCCCGGGTGCCAGAGCCGCTCGCCGGTTGGACCCGCCGCGGC
>DYSB01000097.1 GCA_020726405.1 Acetofilamentum sp.
AAGGGCAAGATCAAGAAGGAAGAGACCCATGTCCTTGATGCCTAAGCGGGTCCAGTACCGCAAGAGCCAGCGCGGCCGCGTCAAGGGCCAAGCCACCCGGGGCAACTACGTGGCTTACGGCGACTACGGCATCATGTGCCTCGACCGCGCCTGGCTCAGCGCCCAGCAGATCGAGGCCGCCCGCGTCGCGCTCACCCGGCACATCAAGCGCGGCGGCAAGGTCTGGATCCGCATCTTCCCGGACAAGCCGGTTTCCAAGAAACCTGCCGAAACCCGAATGGGTAAGGGCAAGGGCGCCCCGGAGTTCTGGGTGGCCGTGGTGAAGCCGGGCAAGGTGCTCTTCGAGATCGAGGGCGTGAAGCCCGAAATGGCCCAGGAAGCCCTCCGCCTGGCGGGACACAAGCTGGCCATCGCCACCAAGTTCGTCGAGCGTCGGGACTAGGAGAGCGCCATGAAGACCAGTGATATCCGGCGGCTGAGCCGGGCCGATCTTGAGGCCCGACTGACGGAAGCCGAGAACAACATGGGCGAGCTGCAATACAAGCACGGGATGAGCCAATTGGAAAATCCCCTGCGCATCCGGCAGCTTCGCAAGGACATCGCCCGGCTTCGCACCTTGGTGCGGGAGTCGGACGTGCAGACGGCATCCCAGGGCTAGGAGCGTATCATGACGGAACGCGGGATTCGCAAAGTCCGGGTGGGCCGGGTAGTGTCCGCCGGCATGGAGAAGAGCATCACGGTGGCCGTGGTGCGCAAGGTGAAGCATCCGATCTATTCCAAGTACTTCCAGACCACGAAGAAGTACATGGCCCACGATGAGACCAATGAGGCTCAGCCGGGGGATCTGGTGTCCATCACCGAGTGCCGGCCGCTTAGCCGCTGCAAGCGCTGGCGGTTGACGCAGATCATCGAGCGCAAGAAGTAAGAACGGGAGATCCGGACCATGATCCAGGAAGAAACCCGACTCAATGTCGCCGACAACACCGGCGCCAAGCTGCTCAAGTGCTTCCGCGTGCTGGGTGGCACGGGTCGTCGCTACGCCAGCTTGGGCGACATCGTGGTGTGCTCGGTGAAGAAGGCCCTTCCGGCCAGCAACATCAAGAAGGGCGCCGTGGTGAAGGCCGTGATCGTCCGGACCACCAAGGAAGTGCGCCGGTCGGATGGTTCCTACATCCGCTTCGACGACAACGCCGCCGTGATCATCGACGAGAAGAAGGAGCCCAAGGGCACGCGAATCTTCGGGCCGGTGGCGCGCGAGTTGCGCGACCGCCAGTTCATGAAGATCGTCTCCCTGGCGCCGGAGGTGCTCTGATGCGATTGAAGAAGGGTGACAAGGTCGTCGTCCTGGCGGGCGTCGACAAAGGCAAGCAGGGACGCATTCTGCAGTCCATGCCGGAGAAGGACAAGGTGTTGGTGGAAGGCGTGAACGTGATCAAGCGCCACACCAAGCCGCGGGCCGCGGGCCAGACCGGTGGCATCATCGAGAAGGAAGCCCCGGTGCACGTGTCCAAGGTGTCCTTCGTGGACCCCTCCACTGGCAAGAAGGCCAAGCTGGGCGCCAAGGTTGTCGACGGACGCCGCGTCCGGGTCTCCAAAGACTCAAACGAGGTGGTGTGACGCCATGAGCTACCAACCGCGCATGAAGCTCTCCTACAAGGACAAGGTCCGGAAGAGCCTGATGGAGCGCTTCGGCTACACCAGCATCATGCAGGTGCCGAAGCTGAGCAAGATCGTCCTGAACGTGGGCATGGGCGCCGCCAAGGATACGCCCAAGGCCCTGGAATCGGCGGTGGAGGAGCTGGGGTGGATCACCGGCCGCAAGCCCGTGATCAACAAGGCCCGCAAGTCCATCTCCAACTTCAAGCTGCGTGAGGGCATGGCGGTGGGTGCCAGTGTCACCCTGCGCCGGGATGCCATGTGGGAGTTCCTCGATCGGTTCATCTCGATCGTGACCCCCCGCATGCGCGACTTCCGCGGCTTGAGCGACCGTTCCTTCGACGGCCGGGGCAACTACAACCTGGGCATCAAGGAACAGATCGTCTTTCCGGAAATCGACTACGACAAGGTCGAGCGTGTGCATGGCATGGACATTTGCTTCGTGACCACAGCCCGCACGGATGAAGAGTGCAAGGTGCTGCTGGCTGAGCTCGGCATGCCCTTCGTCAAGAGGAACCAGTGACATGGCCCGTCAAGCACTGATTAAAAAGCAGCAGGCAACGCCCAAGTTCAAGGTGCGCGCCTACACGCGCTGCCGCAAGTGCGGTCGCTCGCGGGCCTACCTGCGCAAATTCGGGTTGTGCCGCATCTGCTTCCGGCAGATGGCCCTGGCGGGTGAGATCCCGGGCGTGGTGAAGGCGAGCTGGTAAGGAGGACCCAATGCCTGTGACGGATCCCATCGCTGATCTGCTGACGCGCATCCGCAACGCCATTCACGCGAACAAGCGCGTTGTGGACTGCCCCAGCTCGAACATCAAGCTGCGCATCGTGGATATCCTGGCCAAGGAAGGCTATATCCGCGGCTACAAGGTGGAAACGGAGGCGGTGCAAGGCACCATCCGGATCGCCCTGCGCTTTGGAAGCGACGGCCGCAGCGTGATCACCGGCCTGCGCCGGATCTCGAAGCCCGGCTTGCGCCAGTACCGCGGCACGGACAAACTGCCCCGGGTGCGCAACAACCTGGGCATCGCGATCCTGAGCACGCCGGAAGGTGTCATCACCAACAAAGAGGCGCGTGCCCGCAATGTGGGTGGCGAGGTCCTCTGCTACATCTGGTAAGGAGGCTGAGGTGTCACGAATCGGAAGACTGCCCGTCCCCGTGCCGAAGGGGGTCGAGGTCACCCAGTCCGAGCACCGGGTAGCGGTGAAGGGGCCCAAGGGTCTGCTGGAAATGGCCATCCATCCGGACATGGTCGTGAAGGTGGAAGAGGGCAACGTCCTGGTGGAGCGCCCGGACGACCAGCCGCGGCACCGTGCCCTGCACGGCATGACGCGCGCCATGATCGCCAACATGGTCACCGGCGTCACCGCCGGCTTCCAGAAGAAGTTGGAGATCCAGGGCGTGGGCTACACGGCGGAGCTGCGCACGGGCCGGCTGCTGCTGAAGCTGGGCTTCACCCACCAGATCCTGTTCGTCCCCCCGACGGGAGTGGTGATTGTGGTGCCCAAGCCGACCCAGATCGAGATCAGCGGCACTGACTGCGCCCTGGTGGGCGAGGTCGCGGCGATCGTGCGTGGCTTCAAGGTTCCCGAGCCCTACAAGGGCAAGGGCATCCGCTACGTGGGCGAGTACGTCGAGCGCAAGGCCGGCAAGACGGGCAAGAAGTAAGGCAGGATGCCATGAGCACGAACATTCGCCAGCTGGGGCGCGAACGGCGCCACATGCACACCCGCAAGAAAGTGAGCGGCACGGCCCTGCGCCCGCGCCTGTCGGTTTTCCGCAGCGCCAAGCATGTCTATGTGCAGCTCGTCGACGACGAACAGGGGCAGACCCTGGC
Source organism: Acetofilamentum sp. (assembly GCA_020726405.1). GTDB lineage: Bacteria > CAIWAD01 > CAIWAD01 > CAIWAD01 > CAIWAD01 > CAIWAD01. The sequence continues at coordinate 3,495 of DYSB01000097.1, forward strand.
CGCCAGCTCCACCAAGTCCAAGGATCTGGCCGAGCGGCTGGCCGAGGCCAAGACCCCGGTGGAGAAGAGTCACATCGTGGGCAAGGCCCTGGCCGAGTTGGCTTTGAGCCGCGAGATCAGCGCCTGCGTCTTCGACCGCTCCGGTTACAAATACTGGGGCCGGGTGAAGGCCGTGGCCGACGGGGCCCGCGAGGGCGGTCTCAATTTCTAACGAGAACCGGGAGAGACCCTTGGAACACGTGAATCCCCAGGAATTGGGCCTGATCGAGAAGGTTGTCAACATCAACCGCACCGCGAAAGTGGTGAAGGGCGGCCGCAACTTTGGCTTCAATGCCATCGTGGTCGTGGGTGACGGCAACGGACGCGTGGGCTGGGGCCTGGGCAAGGCCAACGAAGTGGTGAACGCCATCGAAAAAGGCACCGAGGCCGCCAAGCGGAACATGATCCGCGTGGAGCTGTCCGGCAGCACCATTCCCCACGAGATCATCGGCAAATTCGGCGCCGGCCGCGTGCTGCTCCGTCCCGCCTCGGCGGGTACTGGCATCATCGCGGGCAAGAACGTGCGCGCCGTGATGGAGTGCCTGGGCGTGCACGACGTGCTGTCCAAGAGCCTGGGCTCCAACAACCCGCACAACGAGGTCAAGGCGGCCTTCCAGGCGCTGCTGGAGCTTACCAGCCCCGGCCAGCTCTCCCGCCGTCTGGGCCGCAGCCTGCGCTCCATCTACCATATGGATGCGCAGAAGGAGGCCAGCGAGGCATGAAGCTGAAGATCACCTACACGCGCAGCGTCATCGGTCGCCCCCAAGCCCAGCGCGCCACGGTTCAGGCGCTCGGTTTGCGGCGCTTGCACCAGAGCGTCGTGCATGAGGCCACCCCGCAGATCCTGGGCATGGTGAAGGCCATTCCTCACCTGCTGCAGGTGGAAGAAATCAACGACTAGGAGGGTTCCGATGAACCTGGGATCCCTGAAGTACGCGGAGGGCTCGCACCACCGCCGCAAGAAGATCGCGCGTGGTGACGCCTCCGGACACGGCGGCACGGCGGGCAAAGGCCACAAGGGCCAGATGTCCCGTTCCGGCGCCAAGCACCGGGCATGGTTCGAAGGCGGCCAGATGCCCATTCAGCGGCGTCTGCCCAAGCGTGGCTTCACCAACATTCACCGGGAAGAGAACCAGATCGTCCAGCTGAGCATGCTGGAAGCCCTGGTGGACGGCCTGGTGAGTCCGGACACGCTGCTGGCGGCCGGTCTGATCGAGCGCATGAACGCGCCGGTGAAGATCCTCTGCGACGGCGATCTGACAGCCAAGCTGACGGTGTGCGGGGTCAAGGTGTCCAAGTCGGCCCAGGCCCGCATCGAAGCGGCCGGTGGCAGCGTGCAGCCCGTCGAGGGCTAGTCGCACCTTCAGTAGAGGCAATCTGCATGCTGGATAAATTCGCCAACATCTTCCGGATTCCGGAACTACGGGACCGGGTGCTTTTCACCCTGTTCATCTTCCTGGTGTGCCGGATCGGCGTCCACATCCCCACTCCGGGCATTGATGCCAATGCTCTGGGCGAGTTCTTCAAGCAGAGCCAGAACACCCTGTTCGGTCTCTACGACATGTTCACCGGTGGCGCTTTCCAGAAGGTGGGCGTCTTCGGCCTGGGCGTGATGCCCTACATCAGCGCCTCGATCATCATCCAGCTGATGGGCACCACAGTGCCCTTCTTCCAGCGCCTGATGAAAGAGGGCGAGCAGGGTCGCAAGAAGATCACCCAGTACACGCGGTACGGCACGGTCTTCCTGTCGGCCATGCAGGCCGCCGGTGTGGCCGTCTTCCTGGAGAGCATTGTGGCCCCGGGCTCCGGCGCCCCCATTGTGCTCTTCCCGGGTCTGGGCTTCAAGCTCACCACCATGCTCATGCTCACCACCGGGACGCTGATCCTGATGTGGCTGGGCGAGCAGATCAGCGAGCGCGGCATCGGCAACGGCATGAGCCTGATCATCTTCCTGGGCGTGGTGGAGTCCATTCCCGTGGCCCTCTTCGACGAGGCCCAGCAGGTGGCGGCCCAGACGCGCCCGCTGTTGGCGGAGATATTCCTGTTGGCCCTGATGTGGGCCACCATCATGGGCGCCATTCTGCTGACCCAGGGCGTGCGCAAGATTCCCGTCCAGTACGCCAAGCGCGTGGTCGGCAACCGCGTGATGGGCGGCCAGAGCACGCATCTGCCCTTGCGCATCAACATGGCGGGCGTCATGCCCATCATCTTCGCGCAGTCGCTGATGTTTCTGCCCCAGACCCTGGGCAGCCTGCTGCCTGAAGGCGCCATCAAGGAGTTCGTGAACAGCGCTTTCAGCTGGACGGCCTGGCCTTATCTAATCTCGTACTGGTTGCTGATCATCTTCTTCACCTACTTCTACACGGCCATGTCCTTCAACCCCGTGGAAGTGGCGGAGAATCTCAAGCGTTACGGCGGCTTCATCCCGGGCATCCGGCCGGGCAAGAAAACCAGCGACCACATCGATTTCGTGATCACGCGGATCACCCTGCCAGGCGCCATTGCCCTGGGCTTGCTGGCGGTGTTCCCCCAGATCCTCGTCCGCTACGCCGGAGATCTGATGGGATCCAACATCTCCTTCAACTTCGCTTCCTTCTTCGGCGGCACGGGGCTTCTGATCATGGTGGGCGTGGCGTTGGACACGCTGCAGCAGATTGAATCTCACCTGACCATGCGGCACTATGACGGCCTGATGAAGACGGGACGCATTCGGGGTCGGACCCGGATGTCCTGAGGAGGCGGGATGCGACTGATTCTGCTGGGCTCGCCGGGCGCCGGAAAAGGCACGCAGGCGAAGTTGATATCGGCGAAGTTTGGCATCCCCAATATCTCCACGGGAGACATCCTGCGGGAGAACATCCGTCAGGGCACGGAATTGGGCAAGAAGGTCAAGGATTGCCTGGAGCGGGGCGACCTGGTCCCGGACGACACGATCCTTGAGATCATTGACGCGCGCCTGAAGCAGGACGATTGCCACAAGGGCTTCATCCTGGACGGTTTTCCGCGCACGGTGGCCCAGGCCGATGGGCTGGACCACCTGTTGAAGCGGGGCGGAATCGCGCTGAGCGTCGTGGTGGCCCTCGTGACCGATCCGGAGGCCCTGGTCCGGCGCCTGAGTTCCCGGCACACCTGCCGGAACTGCGGCGCGGACTACAACGCGCAGGGCGCGGCGGTGCCCGAGCGCTGCACGCGCTGCGGCGGAATCGTCGACCAGCGCGACGACGACAAGGAAGAGACGGTGCGCTATCGCCTGGAAGTCTACCAGAAGCAGACAGCGCCCCTGATCCGCTTCTACGAGGAGACAGGCCAACTGCGCCGCGTGGACGGCATGGCTTCCGTGGAGACGGTCTTCCAGGCCATCGTCGGCGAGTTGGCCTGAGCATGGTGCGCATCTACTCGGAGCGCGAGTTCGCGCAGATTCGCAAGGCGTGCCGCATTCTGCCGCAGGCCTTCGATCTGGTGGAAAAGGAAATCCGGCCGGGCGTGAGCACGGCGGAATTGAATGAGATCGTTGACAGCTTCATCCGGTCCCACGGCGCCACACCGTCTTTCATCGGTGTGCCGGGCCCTCCGGGAGTCAAGGCCTTCCCGGCCTGCTGCTGCATCTCCGTCAATGACGAGGTGGTGCACGGCATCCCGGGCGGACGCCGCCTGGTGGAAGGGGATATGGTGAAGATCGACGCCGGCACGCAGCTGGACGGCTACTTCGGGGATTCGGCCCGCAGCTACCCGGTCGGCATGATCAGCCCCGAACGTCTGCGGTTGCTGGAGGCCACGCGCGAATCCCTGCTGAAGGGAATCGAAGCGGCTCGGGCAGGCAACCGGATCGGTGACATTGGCGCCGCGGTGGCGGGCCACGTGGAGCCGCTGGGCTTCTCGGTGGTGCGCGACATGGTGGGCCACGGGGTGGGTGGCGCCGTGCACGAGGCTCCCGAGGTTCCCAATTTCGGGAGGCCCGGACATGGTCTGCGCCTGAAGGCAGGCATGTGCCTGGCCCTGGAACCGATGATCAATGCGGGCGGATGGCGGATTCGCGTGCTGGCCGATGGATGGACCGTCGCCACGGCGGATGGCAGTGACAGCGCCCATTTCGAGCACCAGATCCGCGTCACGGACGCGGAGCCCGAGATCCTGACCCTGGACTAGGAGCCGCATGGGCAAGACGGACATCATCAAGATCGACGGGACTGTGCTCGAGACGCTGCCCAACGCATCCTTCCGGGTGAAGCTGGACAACGGCCACGTGGTGCTGGCCCATATTTCCGGCAAGATGCGCATGCACTACATCCGCATCCTACCGGGCGACAAAGTGACGGTGGAGCTTTCGCCCTACGATCTCACGCGGGGACGGATCACCTTCCGCCACAAATAGCTTCGGACCGACTTTCGCGGTCCGAACCGCCGCGCTTGCAGCCGACGAGCGGCTGAAGCGCCGGAATCAGGAACTGAGTACGAGGATAGAGGGAGACACGGCGATGAAAGTCAAAGCGTCGGTCAAGAAGATCTGCGTCAACTGCAAGATCGTGCGCCGCGCCGGTGTGGTGCGCGTGATTTGCAGCAAGACCCGCAAGCACAAGCAGCGTCAGGGCTAGGCCCAGTCAGCAAGGGGCGCGGCTCACGGGAGTGGGCACCCCCGCATTCGGGAGGCACCATTGGCACGCATTGCCGGAGTTGATCTGCCCAAGAACAAGCGAGTCGAGATCGGGCTCACCTACATTTTCGGGATCGGTCATTCCACCGCCCGGGCCATCTGTGAGAAGGCCAGTGTAAGCCCGGACACGCGAGTGCAGAATCTCGATGAGGAAGAGTTGCGACGCATCCGCAGCGTCATCCAGAACGACCACAAGGTGGAAGGCGCCTTGCGGACGGAGATCACCATGAACATCAAGCGGCTGATGGACATCGGCTGCTATCGTGGACTCCGCCACCGCCGCAACCTGCCTGTTCGCGGTCAGAACACGAAGAACAACGCCCGCACCCGCAAGGGTCGCAAGAAGTCCTCGGGCGTGGTGAAGAAGGGCTGATCCCAGATCCCTGGAGGATATCTTGGCCAAGACCGTCAAGAAAAAAGTCAAGAAGAAGGAGAAGGTGGACGCTGTTGGGAACGCCTTTATCAAGGCGAGTTTCAACAACACCATCGTCTCTTTGACCGACAGTTACGGCAACGTGATCACCTGGTCCTCAGGCGGGTCCCGCGGTCGTTTCAAGGGTTCGCGCAAGAGTACGGCATTCGCCGCGCAGCTGGCCGCCGCCGAGTGTGCCAAGACCGCGATGGATCTGGGGCTGCGTCGAGTCTCCGTGTTCGTCAAGGGCCCGGGTGCCGGTCGCGAGTCGTCCGTCCGTGCCCTGCAGGCGGCGGGATTGATGGTGACCGCCATCAAGGACACGACTCCCCTGCCGCACAACGGGTGCCGGCCGCGCAAGAAGCGGCGCATCTGAACCGCCCAGTTCCGGGTGCGGCGCTCGCGGCCGTGCCCGGCCTTGTGCGTGAGGCGCGGGGGAGCCGCTGGTTCCCGTGTGCCATCCGGCCGGCGCGCCTTGGCGACGCCGGTCGATTGGGAAAGCAGGTTCAGCCAGGAGACCAAACCGCATGAACGGACTCAATCCTCAGCGCCCCGAGGCGGTCGAGCTGGATCACAACAGCTACAGCTCGTCTTTCGGCCGCTTTTTCCTTCAGCCGCTCGAGCGCGGGTATGGCGTCACCCTGGGCAACTCCCTGAGGCGCATGCTGCTCTCGTCCATTCCGGGCGCGGCGATCACCCACGTCAAGATCGACGGCGTCCTGCAGGAGTTTTCCACCATCCCCGGAGTCACCGAGGATGTCACGGACATCATCCTCAATCTGAAGCAGGTGCAGATCAAGCTGCTCTCCAAGCGGCCGGAGCGTCTGACCCTGCACGTCAAGGGCCCGGTGGAAATCACGGCCGCCGACCTGCAGAAGGCCAGCGCCGAGATCGAGATCCTCAATCCCGAGCTGCACATCGCCACGTTGAGCACGGCCAGCGAGTTCTTGATGGAGCTGGAAGTGCGCAAGGGCTTCGGCTATGTGCCGGCCGAGGAGAACGTGATCGACGACCAGCCCATCGGCACCATCCCCATCGATGCGCTGTTCTCGCCGGTCACCAACGTGACCTACCGCGTGGAGAACACGCGCGTGGGCCACAAAACGGACTATGAGAAGCTGATCCTCGAGATCAGCACCAATGGCGCGGTGACTCCGGACGATGCCCTGACTTTCGCGTCCCGGACCTTGATGGAGCACGTGCGGCTCTTCATTGATTTCGACATGAATCCCGCCGAGGCTCCCGAGGAAGAGATCGACGAGACGGTCCTCAACATGCGCAAGCTGCTGCTGAAGAACGTCGAGGACCTGGAGTTGACGGTGCGCGCCTCCAACTGCATCAAGGAAGCCCGCATCAAAACCATCGGCGAGCTGGTGGGCAAATCGGAAGCCGAGATGCTGAAGTACAAGAACTTCGGCAAGAAGTCCCTGAACGAGCTGGCCGCCGTGCTGCAGACGCACGGGCTGGATTTCGGCATGGACGTCTCGCGCTACCTGGGCGACACGGGCAAGAACGAATAAGGCGGAAGACACATGAGGCACAGGAAATCCCAGGTCAAGCTCAACCGCAGCGCTTCCCATCGTCGGGCCTTGCTCGCGAATCTGGCCTGCGCGCTGATCGAGCACAAGCGTATCACCACCACCAGCGGCAAGGCCTCCGCGGCCCGCAGCTACACCGAGCGCATGGTCACCTTCGCCAAGAAGGGCACCTTGGCGGCCCGGCGGCACGTGCTGTCGCACTTGGTGCACAAGGACGTGGTCAAGCACCTCTTTGACGAGGTGGGACCGCGCTTCGCGGACCGTCCCGGCGGCTACACGCGCATCATCAAGCTGGGCACCCGGCCGGGCGACCAGGCCGAAATGGTGATGCTTGAGTTCGTGGGCTACGAGGAACAGCTGGACAACAAGTAGTCCGGCGGTCCTGGATGGAATTCCCAAGCCCATCCGCCCACGGGCGGATGGGCTTTCTTACAAAGGTCAGGTGAAGCACCTGACCTTTATTTTGGTGCGCCCAGCATGGGCGCCG
>DYSB01000098.1 GCA_020726405.1 Acetofilamentum sp.
GTACTGCAGGGAGTCAGACCACGGATCTAAAGGCCGGTCTCCGACAGACTCCTAGAATCTCCATCACCATGTCGATGGCCATGCGCCTGGCGCGATCCACCGCCAATTCTTGCACGCTGCCGAGGCGCACCTGGTGTGTGCGCCCTTTACGATGCTTCACCACGTAGAAGGACTTCGCGCCTGCCGGGGTCACCATACAGGCCAACGCGGGCACCTGATCGTCGAACACCCACGTGCGCTTCGCGCCATCCCCCTGCAGGGCCTCCAGGGCCGCCTTCGTGAATCGAATCCTCAGCAACCTCGCCTCGCTCGTTACCCTTCAAATATCAGACCGGGATAGGACCCATTTGACCGGCGTTTGACGGGCCAAAATTGTCACAAGAACGAAACATTCAACCTTATGACTATCAAGCATTTAGCTGCAACGAAAGGATGAAAGCCTATTGTTCCATTGACAAGCAGAGGGCCCCCCCCGGGGGCTCCCTCTGTTTTTGCCAATAGGACTATGCGCCACCCCATGTCCCGGCCCCAACTGGAATTCCAGTCACCTGTCCCGTCCACTCGACACTCCGCGCAGCGCGGCGCAGCCGGCGCATTCCAGCCGGAACTCTGGGCGGACCCCGCCGTTGAACGGGCCCTGACTTCGACGCGCCCAGTCCGACATCTCCCGGCCGGCCAACCTCCGACCCACCGCTCTGCGGCCCGCCGCTCTGCGGCCCATCATCCGCGACAGGTGTAACGCAGCCGGCCCGCTTCCCGGGTAGAATCCGGCTGCCCATTTCGGAGGACTGATCATGCGTTTCCGTCGACGCACACCCACCCTGGTGGCCGCCGGCCTCCTGCTCATCAGCTGTCTTGTGCTGCTGCTCGTCACCAGCTGCGATCTATCGCCCGTGGGCGGTTGCCCGCCCTCTTTTGAAGGGGAGGCCACCGCACCCCTCTCCGGGACCTGGAATCCCCAGGATTCCGACTCCGACTCCGCCAAGGACCTCTCCGGCATGTGGTTTTGCATCTGGTTCCCGCGCTGGTGCCAGCCTGATTTCCCGGAGGATCCCCTGGGGGACCTCTACTACTGGGGCGGGCCGAAATTCACCGTCAAGCGGGCGGACGTGCCGGCTTGGGCGGCCTTCCACAACGCCAGCCTTAGCGCGTGGCGCCACGCCGAGCGCAATCCAGAAGGTCTGCTCCGCGCCATGGAGGAGACGGCTACGGCCTGCGGCGTGGCCGACCACCTCTCGCGGCGTGACCGAGAGGTCTGTCTCAGCCTGTTCACGCGCCTGCTGAACGGAGAGCTGACGCAGCAGGACATGCCCACCCACGCCGACCTCATGCGGACTTGGCAGGACCGACCGGCCAAGGGGGCTTTTGCGCACGACAAAGCCCTGCCGGCCCTGCTGCGCAGCCTGGAAGACGGCATCGCCGCGGACGAGGTGCTGAAGTGGCAAGCCTATGCGGATTCCAAGGCTACTGGCGATCTGCGTGAATACTGGACTGCTTCGTGCATGGCGGCCTCCGTCGCCTGGTGGTTCGAGTTCAGCCATGAGGTGGGAGAGGATTGTTCGTGGGGCGTGTTCGCCGACTTGTCGGCCCTGGTTCACACACAGAGTTGGGAGGTCGTGGCAGTGGCGTCGCTGGCCGGGGCGCTGGTGGACGTGATGGAGCATTTCTGGCCGCAGGAGGAATAGGGAACTCCGATCGGGGCGGGCCGTCAACGGCGGTCCGCCCGCCTTCCATCGCGAACAGGCCCGCTCAACGACCCCGCAACAGGCCCGCCAGCCGCTCGCCGTACCGGGAGGGATGGAAGTGCTCGCGGGCCGTCCGGCGGCCCTGCTCGCCGATGGCCGCCAACTCACTGCGCCGCTGGTAGATCTCCAGCAGTTTGGCTAACAGGCAGTCCGGCCGGTCCGGTGGTAGCAGAAAGCCGTTGACTCCTTCTTGGAGATAGTCCGCATTGTCGCTGATCGCCGTGGCCAGAGTGGCCACGCCGGATCCCAGATAGCCAGCCAGTTTGGTGGAGAAGCCGTACTCGTTTTGCAGCGTGCGGGGACGCGGCAGGATCAACAGGTGGTGGATCCCCAGCACGCGCTGGATCTCGGCCAGGGACCGCTCGCCATGGAAGTGCACGCGCGCCTCCAGACCCAACCGGCGGACCAATCGGCGCAGCCGACGCCCTTCCGGCGTCTGCCACTTGCCGAAGATCTGCAGCTCGGCGTCGGGCATGCGCCCGCGCAACTCGCCCAGGACCCGGATGAATTGGCCCAGGCCTTCCTTGCATTGGCTCACGCTACCCGCGAAGCCGATCTGGAAGCCCGCGGGCAGCGGATCGGCGCCGCGCGGCGTCGGCTCGTCCATCAGCACGGGCACGCGCACCAGGTTGGGATTGCGCGGCGCCACCCAGGCTTCCAGGCGGGAGGAAATCACCACCACGCCTTGATAACGGGAAACCTGCCGGTCCAGCAGCCCGGCCTTGAGCAGTTGGTAGGGAAAGAGCAGCCAATCGCGCAAGCAGTCGCCCAACCGGCTCAGCTGGAAGCCGCGCATGTGCAGGGCCAGGCCCAGCTCGAGCTCGTTCTTCTCCAGGTAGACGGCCAGTCCGGCCTGCTGTAGCGTGCGCCGGGTCAGTCGGTTCTCCCACAGCTCGTGATTGTTGGGCACGACCAGCACGCAGCGTTCGCCTTCCAGCGCACGGATCCGCTCCAGCACTTTCTGCAGCCAGCCGCGGAGGCGCCGGCGGGGCCACCAACGCGCCCGCCAGCCGGCCGGAGGCAGGAGGCGACCCTGGACCAGACAGCCCACCACGCCTGTTTCGACGGGCGGCGCGCCCAGGTCCAGACAGCGGGAGGAGAAGATGTGGACGTGGCCGCCAGTGGCCTCAATGAATGCCCGGGCGTAGTTCAGCAGGCGCGACCAGGCGGCGCCGCCGGGGTGATCCAGCCGGACGTGGCAGAGGATGATCAAGTGTCGCGGCGCCGGAGCAGTCATGGGCGCCGCTCGGCGATCAGACCCTTGTAGAAGGCCTCCAAACGCTCCGCTTCGCGCACACTGGTGAAGCGCTCGGCCAATCGCGCTTGACCGGCCACGGCCGTGTCGCGCCGCAATCCGTCGTCGTCCAGCAGGCGACCCAGGGCCTGCGCAAGTGCGTCGGCGTCACCGGGCGGCACCAGCAGGGCCGCGCCGCTTCCGTCCAGGGCCTCGCGCACGCCAGGCAGGTCGCTGGCCACCACGGCCAGGCCGGCGGCCCAGTACTCGAGCAGGGTGTTGGGAAAACCCTCGCGCAGGGAGGGCAGCACGCCGATCCCCGCCAGGGACAGCACGCCGGCCGCGGGCCGGACGAAGCCGGGGAAGCGCACGCTTTCCTCCAACCCCAGCTCCCGGCTGCTGGATTTCAACTTGGCCTCCAGCGGGCCTTCGCCCACCAGATCCAGCTGCAGGAGCCGGTCCGCACGCTGGAGTTGCGCCATGGCCTGCAGCAGGGTTTCCAAACCCTTGCCCACCGCCAGCCGGGACAGACAGACCAGCCGATCCGCCGGTCCGGGCAGGGCGGGCCGCGCCGGGGCCAGCGCGCCGTTCCAGGACACCGCCACGTCATCGGGACGCAGCCACCCGTAACTCTTCAGCAGAACGTCCCTGACCACCTGGGCAGGGGCCAGCAGTCGTGTCGCAAGCAGTTGGTGCGTCCGGCGCCGGACCCAGCTGTCGGGGAAATCACGGCCGGAGCCCACGCGGTGCACCACAGGCACTCCGGCCAGACGGCTGGCCACTCCCGCCGTGGACAGGTCGCGGCCCGTGTTGCAGACCGTCACCTCGATGCCCAAACGGCGGATCAAGCCGTGCAGGCGCAGGATCAACAGGGGCGACCAACTCATGCCGAAGGAGAGCGGCAGGATGCTCAGGTCCGCGTCCCGACAGGCGTCCAGGAAAGGGTCGCCCCTCCGGCCGGCCACCCACAATTCGTGACCCCGCTGCTGCAGGCTGCGAGCGCTCCGCAAGCACCAGCTCTTGACGCCGCCCCAGCGGTGCGTGCTGTTGACGTAAAGGATTCTCATGGCCGCCGCGCTCCCCGTTGGGACTGGAACAGGCGGGGCTGGCCGCGCAGCAGGGACTCCACTTCGCGCCAGACGCTCTCCGCCGGAATCTCCTCCAGGCTGCGGGCCGCCTCGCAGGGCCCGCGGGTGGGCAGGCGGCGCATCTCCGGGGCCGTGGCCACCCAGCGCTGGGTGGCGTCCCCCGGCCGCGTCCAGCTCTCGGGGTGCACGCGGCCGAAGACGGCCACAGTGGGAATGCCGGAGAGGGCCGCCAGATGCTTGGGTCCGCCGTCATTGCCCACGAAGAGCGCGCAACGGGCCAGGATCTCTTTCAGCACGGGAAATGAGGGCAGGGGATAGTCCACCAGGGCCGCGGGACCGATGCGCTCCGCCACCCGTCGGGCGGCGTCCTCCTCGCCCGGTCCGTGCACCAGGAAGGGCCGCAGCCCGGCCGCGGCCAGCCGCCGGCCCACCTCCGCCAGGGCCTCCGCCGGCCAGACCTTGTAGGGTTGCCGGCTGACCCCGAACAGGGCCGCCACGGGCCAGCGCGCGGGCCCGCCCGGCCGGGCGGGAGGCAGGCTGGCCGTGCCCTGGAAGGTGGCGCGGCAGAACAGATCCGCCTCCTGGCGAGCCTGGGGTGCCACGGGAAACTCCAGCTCCAGGTCGTGCGGATCGGGAGCGTGGGCCTCGTCCAGCAGCCGCCCCAGCAGCCGGAGCTTGTCCAGGGCGCTGTAATCGGCGTTGTGTCTCACATAGCGCGTACTGTAGACCAACGGCCGCCACCAGCGGCCCCCGTAGCCCAGGCGCACGGGCGCGCCGCTCAGTCGCGCCAGCAGGCCCGTCTTGGGCAGGCCCTGGCAGTCGATCACCCAATCGTAGCGGGCGCGGCGAAGGTCCAGGGCCAGGTCCAACAGGTCCACGCCCGTCGGCCGAGCGCTCAACAGCCGGATCTCGCCCACCAGGGGATTGTGCTCCAGCACCTGGCGGCTGCCGGGCTCGCAAAGGAAGTCCAGCCGCGCGTCGGGGAAGTTGCCGCGCAGGCTGCGCAGCAGGGGCGTGGTCATGAGCACGTCGCCCAGGCGCCGCAGTTGGATGACCAGGATGCGGATCATGGACCGGGAGACCCCGGCGGGACCGGCCCGCCGTACTCCACGTACTGCTTCTCCTCCACCAGCACGGAGCCGAAGTGCGCGTTCAGTTCGCGCTTCAGACGGGCGCGCCGATCGTTGGTGTAGTACACGGCGCGGGCCAACTCGATGAATCGGGCATCGAAGCGCTGCTCGCGCTCCAGCACGCGCAGCTCGTCCTCAATGCGCCAAAGTTCCGCGTTCACCTCGTCCAGCCCCTGCTCCAGCTCCGAATGAACAAGGCCGTGCGTCCGGGCCACGGCATCCAGCTCGTCCAGCTCGCGCCGAACATTCTGGCGCTTGGCCGGATCCTGGATCTCCACCAGCTTGATGCGCAGGATGGACATCTTGTCCAGCAGTTCGCCCACGGACACGGGCACGGATAGGATCACGCCTCCTCCTGGATGCTGAATTGCAGGTCGTAGAGCTTGCGGTATTCCTCGCTGGTGCGCAGCAGCTCCTCGTGCGGACCGACGCCGTCGATGCGCCCGTCCTTGAGGCAGACGATGCGGTCCGCGCGGATGATGGTGGAGAGCCGGTGGGCGATCACCAGGGCCGTGCGCTCGCTCACCGAACGCTCCAGCGCGGCCTGCACCAACTGCTCGCTCTCCGAGTCCAGCGCGCTGGTGGCCTCGTCGAAGACCAGCACCTGGGGATGCCGCGCCACGGCCCGCGCGATGGCCAGCCGCTGGCGCTGCCCGCCGGAGAGGTTGTGCCCGCCCTCCTGCACCAGCGAGTCGGGCCCGCCCATCTCGCGCACGAAGCCTTCGGCGTTGGCCAGACCCAAGGCTTCCTGCACCTGGCCGGGATCCGGCACCGCCCGCGGATAGCAGACGTTCTCCGCCACGCTGAGCTGGAAGAGCCACGTATCCTGGCCCACCACGCCGAACAGTCCCCGGTAGCCGCCCAGGTCCAGTTCGCGGATGTCCCGCCCGTCCAGCAACAGCTGGCCCTGACTGGGATCGATCAGCCGCAGCACCAGATTTGCCAGCGTGGTTTTGCCCGAGCCCGAGCCGCCCACCAGGGCCAGCATCTCGCCTTTGCGCAGAGTCAGGCTCACGTCGTGCAGCGCCGGCTTGCCGTCGTAGGAGAGGCTGACGTGGCGCAACTCGATCCCCTCGCGTAGACCTTCGACGGGCCGGGGATGCTCCGCCAGCGCCAGCGAGCTGCGCAACTTGAAGAGTTCCAGTATGCGGTCCCCGGCGCCCGTGCCGCGCTGCAGTTCGTTCCAGGTGCGGGCCGTGATCTTCAGCGGATGCAGCATGGCCAGCAGAGCCGCCAGGAACGTGAGGAAGGCCGAGCCCGACATGCCCTCGCCGTTGAGCACGTGCCGGCCGCCGTACCAGAGCATGAAGACCGCCACAAGCATGGAGGCGAACTCGCCGAAGGGCCCGGACAGTCCGGCCACCAGCTCCAGTTTGCGCATGCGGCGGAAATAGCTGGTGGTGGCCTCGCGGAAGCGCTGGATCTCGCGCTCGCGGGCGAAGAAGGCCTGCACCACGCGGTAGCCCTGCAGGTTCTCCGAGAGCCGCTCGGACACGCGCGACATGTGTTCCTGGGCACGCCGGCTGTAGGTGCGCAGCTTGCGCCCGATGTACTGGAAGCCCCCCACCACGGGCGCCAACACCAGCACGGAGATCAGAGTCAAGCGCCAGTCCACCAGCAGCGCCAGCACGAAGTAGACCAGGCTCTGCAAAAGGTTCGAGGCCAGGTCGGCCACCTTGGTGACGGTCAGGCTGCGCACCACCATCACGTCGTTCACCACGCGGCTGATCAGCTCGCCCTGGCGAAAGCGCTGCACCACGTCCAGCGAGAGATCCTGCAGGTGGGTGAACAGGTGGTCGCGCAGGCGGCGCACCATGGTCTGCTCCACCTGCACGAAGAACGCGCGGTAGAGGTAGAAGGCGAAGAACTTGGCCGTGGCCAGCCCCAGCGCCAGCCCGCAGAGCAGCAGCAGCACGGTGGAGCGCGTGTGACGTCCGAGGAAGGCGTCCAGGGCCTGCCCGGCTGGCTCGCGCAGGCCGCCGGCCGCGTGCAGGGAGCGCGAGAGGTCCTGACCCAATTGGCTGATGGACGGCCCCAGTGCCTGCACCTTGTCCGGGGCGGGATCCGCGGAGGCTCCGCCGAACACGCCCTCGAAGAAGGGGTAGATCAGGCCGATGTTCGCCCCTGCCAGCAGGCTGGAGAGCACCATCATCACCAGGCCCAGTGCCAGGTAGGTGCGCACGCCGCGCAGGTAGGGCAGGAATTGTCGAATGAGTGGCCACATGTTGCCAATATACTTGAAGAGCAGGCCCCTCTTCGCGCCATGGGTGAAACCTTCCGGCCGCTGCGGGGCCTGAGCTCGCTTCGAAACCGGGAGTTCCCATGTCGCACAACCGACCCTTCTGTCGCCGGGCCGCGGCCGGCCTGTTGCTGATCCTCGCCGCCCGCACGGGCGCCTCGCCCCTGGATCGCTTCCACGAGCAGGGCGAGCTGCACGGCTTCGCTTGCCGCCACCTCTACCTGGACAGCCAGGGCCGCACAGCCGGGGCCTGCTTGGTGCACGAGTCGGGATTCACCGTGGACCTGCTCCCGCTGGAGACCGCGCCCCAGGCCTTCGTCTGGATCGCCACGCCTGTCAGCGGCCACCAAGGCGAACCCCACACGCTGGAGCACCTGCTGCTGGGCAAGGGCCGGCGCGGCCTCTCCGTGGCCAACGCCGAGGAGTTCCGCCTGAGTTCATCCTCCGCGTTCACGGGCCAACTGGAGACCTGCTACCACTTCAGCACGGCCCTGGGCGAGGAGGAATTCCTGACGGAGTTCGGCGACCGCCTGGATGCGCTTCTGCACCCGGATTTCAGCGACGAGGAGATCCGCCGGGAGGTCTGCCACGTGGGACCCAAGTCGGGGCCGGAGAGCCTTGAGCTGGAAGAAAAGGGCACGGTCTACACGGAGATGCTCTCGAGCTGGGACAACGGCTGGAGCCGCGCCTCCCACCGCCTGAACGCCGCGCTGTTCGGCGCGGACCACCCCCAGGCGGCCTACCAGGGCGGCATTCCCGCCGAAATTCGCAGGCTGACGCCCCGGGACATCCGTGACTTCCAGCGGGAGTCGCACTTCCTGGGCAACATGGGCGTGGAGCTGGTGCTGCCCGCGGGCGGGATGAACGAACCTCTGCTGGCCAAACTGGACAGCCTGTTGCGCCGCGTGGAGCCCGAGCGCCCGGGCTTCCCCACCCGCAAGCGCAGCGATCTGCCACCGCTGTGTCCCGCCACAGATCTGCTGACCGAGATGGTGGACGCGCCCGGCGCCCGGGAGGGCGAACCGGCTCTGCTGCTGGCGGCCTGGCCGCCCACGCGCATCCTGGCGCGCCCCGACTTCCTGCTGGCTCAGCTCTTCCTTTCCGTGGCCGCCTCGGGGGAGAGTTCCGACTTGTATCACGAACTCATCGATCCGGCCCATGCGGAGGACCCGCTGGGCGCGGCCTGGCTCAGCACGTGGATCGAGGATGCGCCGGGCCAGGCCGTCTGGCTGGGGATGGGCAGCCTGCCCCCTTCCCGCGTGACGGAGGCCGGCCTGGTGGAGATCCGGGCCCGGATTCTCAAGCGGCTGGGCGAGATCTCCACCTGGGAGGCCGGCGAGCCGCAGCTCGAAGCCCTGAAGGAGCGCGCCCGGGCTCTGTTGGCCTACCAACGCCGCCAGGGCCGCGGCCTGCTGGATCATCCGCCCGGTTTCGGCCAGCGCGGCACGGGTTCCTTCTGGGCCGACCACCTGCGCAGCCTGCGCGCCACGGGCGAGTTCCGCCTGCGCCTGGACGAGGAACCCGCCCTGGCCGAGCTCGATCAGCGCCTGCAACGGGAGGGCAATCCCTTCGCCCCGCTGCTGGACCAGCTGGGGCTGTTGAAGACGCCGCCCCACCTGGTAGGCACGCGCAGCAATCCAGCGCTGCTGGAGCAGAAGGAGAGCGAGCGGCTGGCCCGGCTGGAGGCCTTCGCCGACTCCCTCGAAACCGCCTACGGTGTGACGGACCGCCAGGAGGCCCTGCGCCGCTTCGCCGCCGACTACGACAACGTGAGCGCCGAGCTGGAAGCCCAGCGCGCCGATCTGCCCGCGCCCGCGCTGCCCACCACCCTCCCACTGGACTACGACCCGGAGATCCTGACGGACACCCTACGGTTGGCGAACAACATCCCGCTGGTTCACGGCGTCTTCGAAGGCATGCAGGGCGCGAGTTTCAGCTTGGCCGTTGACTTGAGCGAGCTTGAGAAGTATCCGGGAGACAACCTGTGGATCGCGGCACTGCCGGCTCTATTGACCCAAGCAGGTTTGCGCGGTCCCGGAGACACGCTGAGTTATCCCCAAGTGGAGGACGCCCTGCGCCGGGAGGTGAGCTGGGCCGGTTGCTGGATTGACACGGATCTGGAAGCGGGCCGCGCGGAGCTCGTCTTCACAGCCACCGGAACTGATGCGGCCGAATGTGCCAGGGGCATCCAGTGGCTCAGCCGCTTTTTAACTGAGACCGATTGGTCGGTGGAGAATCGTGCCCGGTTGAGGGAGATCGTCCGGCGCGAGTTGGCCTCAGTGCGGGAAGTAAGAAAGGGCTCTGAAGAAAGCTGGGTCGAGACCCCCGCAGCGGCCTGGGGAAGACGACAACACCACTCGGGGTGCTTTTTGACGCAGGAGTTTGATCTATTCCGCTGCTACTGGCTACTGGAGGAACTCCCCTGGAGAGTCAAGACCGCTGTGGGCGTCGTGGCCAATTGGTCCGATCCTTTTAGCGAGGTCGATCTGTTGCAGCTCAATCGCACGTCACATGCCGCCGAGTTCATGGGCCCCGATTCCTGTCGTGCCCGGTTGCGCTGGCTGCTCGAGATTCCCGATTCCCGACGAGCGGTGGAGTGGGCAGTCCAACTGGGCGGTGCAGATACAACGCCGTTCAACTCGAAGGAACTTGCGGTACTGGGGTTGGCCTTGCAGGACATCGAATCACTGGCCGCCGAACTGCCCACTGATCAGTTCCACGGGCTGCAAGGAGATTGGCGGATCATCTGCGAAAGTCCGCAAGGGAAGAGATCAATTCCAGAGTCGCTGCGAATGGACCTTAGGCGTTTGGGCCTCTGCCGCAGCTGGTTCACGGGAAGTTCGGCCTCCTGGGAGCATGTCCGGCCAGCTGCCGTGGAATTCTCAACCCTGTTTGAGAACCTCGCTGGCTTCAGCAAATGGGCGACCGATCCCTACTGCAAAGGTGACACTAGTCGTCTCCTGGATTTTGAGTCGCCTTGCCTTGGTCTCGTCACTCCTGGGAT
>DYSB01000099.1 GCA_020726405.1 Acetofilamentum sp.
CTAGGCGGCCTGGAACGCGGCACAGAACCAAGCACCTGCGGCGGAGCCGGCCCCGGGCTGGGGCCGCAAGGCGCAGGGCCTGCCACTGGGCACGCCCGGCACACCCGTTCTGGGAGTGAACCCGGTGACTCAGGCCGAGCGGCTGGCCGCCTGGCGCGAGCTGGATCCGGAAGCGGCCTACCAACTCTTCAAGGACTGCGGCGTGGAGCCGCCCCGCGAGTTGGCCCTGCAGTTCAACAGCTCGCTGGACGTCCGGCCCTGGTCGGAGGACATGCGCCAAGCCGGCGGCTCGCTGGGCATGGCCCTGCTCATTCCCGACACCCACGTCGGCGCGGTCTACACCGACCACGGCAACACCCAACTGCTCTCCAATTACCTCGCCATGGTCGATTACATCAACTCCACGGGCTGTCCCGTGGCCTATGGTTTCCTCGCCAACGACGGCTGGTACACGTTCCAGTTGGACCAACCCACCCAGGTGATGGTCTCCACCGTCAATTCCGCCTATCACTACGACACCATGGTGGGCATCTTCGATGCGAGCCTGGAGCAGATCGCGGGCAACGATGACGGACTGACCGGCGAATATCACGCGCAATCCCGGGTCGTCTGCTGCCTGGATCCCGGCACCTACTACGTAGTGGTGGACGGCTACAACTTTGCCGCGGGCCCGTACGACCTGACGGTGGCGTTCGAGGCCTGCGCGGCGCCGGCGGTTCCCACCCGCAGTGCCGGCACGGTTGGCGGCTACTCGGAGTCTGTCGGACTTGGCCGCTTGGCGGGCTTCATCGTCCCAGCCGGCCCGGATTTTCCGGAGCTTTCTTGCACATACCCCCAGTATGCGCTGCGAAATCTCCGAAAAACCGGCCTCGACTGGGACGCGAATCCCATCCAAGGTCCAAGCCCGACAGACTCCTCGTGGATCAACTCCTTCGACGTGGACGGCCCCGACTTCCAGTGGTTCGACATCATGTCCTTCGGCACGCCCATTGTTCTGGGCGATGACGACTACACGGTCACGCCCATCGATCTGGGCTTTGATTTCCCCTTCTACGGCACGTCGCGCAACCAGCTATATGTTGGATCCAACGGCCTGCTCGGCTTCAGCCCCGTCTTCCTGTCCTCCCACAACAACACGCCACTGCCCAACAACGGCCTGGGGAATCCCGCCGGACTCATCTGCCCCCTCTGGGACGACTTCAATCCCTCGCTGGGCGGCATGATCCACTATCTGGCCGACACGGGCAACCGGCGCTTCTTCGTGCAATACACGGGGGTTCAGCGCTTTGGGGGCTCGGCGCCCTTCACCTTCCAGGTGGTGCTGGATTCCGGCGGCGAGGTCCTTGTCCAGTACTTGGACGTGGATGAGAATGCGGTGAACTCCGCCACCGTGGGCTTGGAGAACGACGACAGCACGCTGGGCCTGACCATGAACGTGGACGGCGTCGGCGGTGTCATCGCCGACAACAGCTGCGTGCGCTTCCTCGCGCCGCACTTGACCCAGGGCGTGGACGCCTTCGGCTACTGCTGGGAGAACGGGCACGCCGACGGCGGTCTGCTGACCACCTGGACGGACATCAGCGGCGGCACGCCCCTGGCGTTGACGGGGGACGACCAGAGCCTCTCCCTGGCCCTGCCCTTCGCCTTTCCCTTCTACGGCGCGACCTACACGTCGGTGGATGTCACCTCAAACGGCTTCCTCAGTTTCAACCTGGGCGGGTACCCGTCCTTCGTTCCCGCCGCGCTGCCCAACAGCCTCACGCCCAACAACGCCATCTGATCGCTTTTCGCACAGCTCGCCCCACAGCCCATCCAGCAGCGGTCGCTTGATCAAACTCCAGACGGGATCCCGATGGACGTTTTTCTTCCCTCCTCCTTCTACCAGGAAGTCCTGGAACATATGCTGGAAGGGTGCCAGATCATTGGCCACGACTGGCGCTACATCTTCATCAACCATACGGCGGAGCGGCACAACCGCCGCTCGGCCCGGGAGATGATTGGCCAGCTCTGCGCCGAGGTCTGGCCGGGCATCGAGACGACGCCCGTCTACCAGATCATCCGCGACTGCCTGGAACAGCGCATCCAGCAGAACATGGAGACCGAGTTCGAGTTCCCGGACGGCGGCAAGGGCTGGTTCGAGCTGCGTATCTATCCCGTGCCTGAGGGCGTGTTCATCATGTCCATCGACATCATGGAACGCCGCCATAGCGAGGAAATCCTCAAGGCCACCGAGGCGCAGCTGCGCCAATCCCAGAAGCTGGAGGCCGTGGGGCAGCTGGCTGGCGGCGTGGCTCACGATTTCAACAACATCCTCACGGTGATCCTGGGGTACGGCTATGCCATGTACGAAGAGCTCCCGGAGGATGATCTCCTGCGGGAGGATGTCCTGCAAATCATCGCGGCTGGGGAGCGGGCCGCCGTCCGCCGCAAGGCCGCGACCCAGGCCCCGCTGGGGAAGGGCGAGCTGGTGCTCCTGGTGGAGGACGACGCCACCCTGCGCCAGCTCTGCCAGCGGCTGCTCCAGGATTTGTCCTATCGGGTGGTGAGCGCCAACGGGCCGATGCGGGCCTACGAGCTGGTGGAGAGCGAGCACGTGCGTCCCGACCTGCTGACGGACGTCATCATGCCCTTCACGATGATCAAGTTGGCCAGCACATTGCGGGACGTGCTGGAAGCGTCAGGCCGGAGCAGCGGAGCCGCGTGACACAGCGGGCAATTGATCTGCAATCGACCCAAGGCGCTTGTGTGACACATCATCCTCTGTCATCGCACGAGAATCGGGGGTCATTGGTATCATCTGTTCACGTTCATCGTGGAGGGCAGCGCATGGCTCAGATTCCCAAGGTCATCCTGATCACCGGAGGCATCGGCTCCGGCAAATCCACCTTGCTGGGAAACCTGGCCCGCATCACGCAGCGGCACTGGCGCATCTGCGGCTGCATCTCCCGCGGCGCGACCGGACGGGTTCCTGGTCAACCGGCCGCAGGCTACACTCTGGAGCCGCTGCCCCGCGGCCCCAGGATGGACTGGGCCACGCGTCGCGCGGACGACACGGCCTATGACTTCCATGAGAACGCCCTCACGCAGGTCGAACTCAACGTGCGCGAAGGACTGGGAAACCAGGTGGAACTCTGCCTGCTGGATGAACTGGGCCGATTGGAGCTGTTCGGCAAGGGGCTGGCTCCGTTGATGCGCGAGGTGCTGGAATCCGGCACCGGAGTCATCGTGGCCACGGCCCGCAAGGATCGACTGGCGGAGCTGAGCGCCTCGTTCGGGCTGCAGGGGGCCATCGTGGCCGATCTGGATGACCTCTCGCCCGCTACCGCCCAGCGCCGGATCATGCAGGAGATCCAGAGCGCGGATGCCGAACGCATCGGCGTTTTCGCGGGGATCGGAGGGCTGGTGGAGGTGGGTCTGGGTTCCGCGCTGCACGCCTGGCGGGTGCCGCTCAAGGGGCATTTTCTGGCCTATCTGCAGAACGCCCTGCTGGTTTCCTTTGGCAAACCGCTCAACGGGCGGGGCCTGTTGCGCATCTCGTTTATCGAGTCGCTGCTCAAGGCTTTCTCGCCGTTGGGCGGCCGCCTGATGCCCATGCTTTACATCTTCCTGCAAGGATCCATCTTCGCCCTGCCAGTGGCCGCGCTGGGTTGGAATCTGCTGTCGGTGTCGATTGGGTCCGTGCTGATGGCCTGGCTGACCCTGGGGCTCTGGGTGATGGTCAAGTACATCACTTTCGGGACGAGCTTCCTCACGGCCCTGGCAGGCCTGTCGTCCACCGTGGGCGGCTGGTTTGGCGCCAGCTGGAGCCTCGAGCAGAGCGCGGTCGTTCTCTTTGGGTTGAAGGCCGCGCTGGCCCTGCTCGTGGGTTTGGCAGGGTACTACACCAACCTGTTGCCCCGGCTGCGCCGCTGGCTTCCGGTCCGAGCGGCGGCACCCACGGAGGCCGCCGGGGAGGGCGCCGGGCGGGTGCCCTTGCGCCGGCGCGCCGGTGGAGCCCTACGCGACCTGCTTCGCGGGAGATTCCTGCTGGCCTTCTTCTTCTCGGTTCTGCTGATCTACTTCTTTGCCCACCTGGGTTTGCGCGACCTGGGCACCGTGCTGCTGCGCGGTCTCTGCCTGTCCTACGTGGGCTTCCTCCTGCTGCGCTCGCTGGATGTCCACGTCATGGCGCGCTGGCTGGACCGCAAGGGCGGCCTGGGCATGGCTGCCAGTCTGCCCACGGCCCTGGACGTGCTGCGGGGCAAGGACCAATCCGGCTGATGTCCGGATTGTCCCCTGGCCGGCCTGACAATCGGCGCTCTCGCGTGTCGCACCCGGGCTCGCGAAATCCTTGTCAATCCGCTCCGCCTGCGGCGGCCAGATCCGCGGACTTCATGCCGTCCAGCGGGATGATGAGGATGGTCAGCAGCGCGGGAATGGTGCAGAGGCAGACGGCGACGAAAAAACCGACATAGCCCAGCGTGCTCTGCAGGTAGCCGGAGAGCATGCCGGCCAGCATGATGGTCAGGGCGCCCAGACCGGTGGCGATGGCGTAGTGGCTGGTGCGGAAGTTGCCGCGCTGGGCCACGTGCATCAGGTAGACGCTGTAGCCGGCGAAGCCGAAACCGTAGCCGAATTGGTCCACGAAGGCCACGAAATACATCCACCAGCTCGCCGGATGCGCAGCCGCCACCCAGACGTAGAGCAGGTTGGGCGCGTTCATGCTGATCATCATCAGGACGAAGGCCCGCCGCAGACCGTAGCGCCCTACCACGCCGCCGCCGGCGATCCCGCCCAGGATGATGCCGATGATGCCGGCCACGCCGTTGATGACGCCGACCTCCGCCACCGACAGGCCCATCCCGCCCGCCGCCACGCTGTCGCGCAGGAAGAGCGGCGTGATCATCGAGACCATCGCTTCGCCGAAGCGGTAGAACAGGATGAAGGCCAGCACGGCGAGGATGCCCTGCTGCCGGATGAAAGTGGTGAAGGCCACCAGCAGCGGCACCGACTCCGGCGCGCAGCGCACGGGCAGGTCGTCCGCCGGGCGCGGCAGGAAGAAGCGCGAGTAGACGGCTCCCGCGCCGTAGAACACGGCGATGGCGGCGAAGACCGCGGTCCAACTGGCGATGATGGGCAGTTCGGCCCCTTGTCTCCATCCATCCGGGATTATGGCGGCGAAGACCGCGGTCCAACTGGCGATGATGCTCTGCCCGTTCTGCTGCAGCACGCCGGCCAGGAAGACCAGCCCGCCGGTGCAGAGCAGGCGGCCGGCACGGAAACTGGCCGACTGGACGCCGACGAAGTAGGCCTGCTGCTTTTGGGACAGCGACAGCAGGTAGAGGCCGTCCAGCGCGATGTCGTGGGTGGCGGAGGCCAGCCCCAGCACAAACAGGATGGCGATGCTGATGGGGAAGTAGAGCGGCAGACCCCAGGCCACGGCCAACGCGACCAGGCAGGCCCCGATCAACGCCTGGGCCGCCAGCACCCAGCGCCGTCGGGTGAAGTTGAAATCCACCGCCGGCGCCCAAAAGAGTTTCAGCATCCAGGGCAGCCCGAGCAGGCTGACCCAGAAGGCGATGGTGGCGTTGGGGAGTCCGAAGTCCTTGTAGACGAGAGTCGAAACCTCGCGCACCAGAGTGGACGGGATGGCTTGCATCACGTAAAGCACGGGCACGAACAGCCAGGGACGGATGGTTGATGATTTCGGGTTCGCGCCCGTGTCACAATGGACGTGATCGGCTTGCGGCAGTTGTGACAAAGCCCCTCCCTGTGCTACAAAACCAAGCTCCGGTCGTGCCCCGCTATTCCTGACATGCAGGGCCCACGGTCCACGCTCACAGATCACACGATCTGTGAGCAAGGTACCAACGGAATCCCGCCCCAAGTCGCCCGCGGTTCCGCGCGGAACCGGCCGTTTCGAATTCCCGCGCCCGCGTGCCACCCTGCCCGCGTCTGGCGCACCTGGGCTCGTGAAAACCTGCCGGGGCGCCTGGAACGGAGGAATCCCATGACCACGACCCGCCTTCGTCGCAACCCGCAGGCTCGCAGCCCTGTGCGCTTGCGCTCTTGGCTGCCTGGCCCCGACGGGGGTGGCGCTGGCCATCCAGCCCCACCCGGATCCCGTCGTGCAGCAGAAACTGGAGTGGTTCCAGGACCAGAAACTCGGCCTGCTCATGCACTGGGGCACCTACAGCCAGTGGGGCGTGGTGGAGAGTTGGAGCATCTGCCCGGAGGACGAGGACTGGACCAAACGGCGCGGCCCCCACGCCGGGAGCTACACGGAGTACCTGCGGGCTTACGAAGACCTGAAGTCCACGTTCAACCCACTGAAGTTCGATCCGGCCGCCTGGGCGGACGCGGCGCGAGGCGCGGGCATGCGCTACGTGGTCTTCACCACCAAGCACCATGACGGCTTCTGCCTGTTCGACACCCAGCTGACGGACTACAAGGTGACGTACCCGGGCTGTCCCTTCAGCCAGGACCCGCGAGCCAACGTGGCCAAGGAGGTCTTCGCCGCCTTCCGCCGCGAGGGCCTGGGCACGGGCGCCTATTTCTCCAAGGCCGACTGGCACTGCCCGGACTACTGGTGGCCCTACTTCCCGCCCTTCGATCGCAACGTGAACTACGACATCACACGCTACCCCGCGAAGTGGGAGGCCTTCAAGCGCTTCACACGCGGGCAGATCCAGGAGCTGATGCGCGATTACGGACCCATGGACATCCTCTGGCTGGACGTGAATGGCGCGGCCATCTACGGCACGCGCGCCGTGGCGCCCTACAAAGAGGACAGGCTGTGTTACACGCGCTCGCCCCAGGGCACGATCAGCGCCATCCTGCTGGCCTCGGCGGAGGAATCCGGGCGGCCGGCCAGCCTGCTGATCCCCTCCTTCGCGCCCCGGCCCGGGCAGAGTGTCCGGCTGCTGGGCGTGGACGAGCCGCTGCGCTGGGAGCCCGCGGGCACGGGCTGCCGGGTCTTCGTGCCCGAGTCGGTCCGCGCCACGCCGCCCTGCCGGCACGCCTGGGCCTTCCAGCTGGCCGTCGGATAGCGGATGATTCCCACGCGTCCGTTCTGGCTGGGTCTGGGCTTGGGGTTGGGTCTGGCGGCTGGATCCGCTACGGCCCTGGAGCTGGTCCGGGACGGACAAGCCTTGGCCGTGATTCATTTGCCGCAGGCCGAGACTCCCGCCGCCCGGGCGGCGGCCGACACACTGCGCGTCTACCTGGCGCGGATCACCGGCGCCGAACTGCCTGTAGTCTCCCACGATGCCCCGCCCGCCGGCGGCATCATCATCATCATCATGCTGGAAGTGGGCGAAGCGGAGGCTGTCGGCTTGCACGGTGAAGTGTTGAGCGCAGAGGGCTTCCGCATCCGCACAACCGCCGAGCGTCTGATCCTGGCTGCCGGAACAGAGCGCGGCCTGAGTCACGCCGTCTACACCTTGCTCGAGTCCCACTTGGGCTGTCGCATGTACAGCCCGGACGTGCAGGTCATCCCGCGCCGCTCCACGCTGGCGCCGCCGGCCATCGACGACACCCAGGTGCCGCGTTTCACGTTCCGGATGCAGGATTTCAAGGAGCCGGCCTACGCGGCCTGGCACAAGCTCAGCTCCCTGGCAGAGTGGGGTCTGTTCGTCCACACCTTCCACGACCTGGTCCCGCCGGAGCGCCACTTCGCCGCGCACCCCGAGTACTTCGCGGAGAATCTGGGTGTGCGCGTGGCAGACGGCCAGCTCTGTCTGAGCCAGCCTGCCGTGCTGGAGCTTGTGGTGGAAGAGCTTGGGCGGCGCATGCGCGAGCAGCCCGTCGCACTCTATTGGTCCGTCTCTCAGAACGACACCTACCTGCCTTGTACCTGCGCGGCCTGCCGGGCCGTGGACGAGGCGGAGGGCTCGCCCGCGGGCAGCCTGCTGCGTTTCGTCAACCAGGTGGCGGCGCGCTTCCCGGACAAAGTGATTTCCACGCTGGCCTACCAGTACTCGCGCCCGGCCCCGCGTGTCACACGGCCGCTGCCCAATGTGAACATCATGCTCTGCAGCATCGAGTCGAACCGCAGCCAGCCCATCGCGGCGGATCCGCGGGACACGACCTTCGTGCGCGACCTGCGGGACTGGAGCCGGCTCACGTCCAACATCCTGCTGTGGGACTACGTGATCCAGTTCCGCAACCTGGTCAGCCCCTTTCCCAACCTGCGCGTGCTGCAGCCCAACCTGCAGTTCTTCGCCGGCCAAGGGGTCATGGCGGTCTTCGAACAGGGCCTGCCCATCTTCAAGGGTGAATTCGCCGAACTGCGCGCCTACCTGCTGGCCAAGCTGCTCTGGAACCCCGACCTGGATCTGGACGCCCTGCTGGACGACTTCCTGGCCGGCTACTACGGCGCCGCCGCGCCCTTCCTGCGGGCTTACATCGACCATCTGCACGACGCGCTGGCCGACTCGGGGGAGGATCTCTCCTGCTTCGGCCACCCTGCCCGTAGAGACGCGGGTCCAGGATCTGCTGGCGCGCATGACGCCCCGGGAGAAGTTCTGGCAGCTCTTCATGCTGGCCGGCGAGGACGGCGGTGATCCGGCCCGTTTCCGCGACGGCGTGTTCGGCTTGCAGCTCTCGGAGCAGGAGCCCGCCGAGGCGCGGCGGCGCGGCGCGGCCCTCCAGCGGCACCTGCGCGAGCACACGCGGCTGGGCATCCCAGCCTTGCTGTTCGCCGAGGGCCTGCACGGGCTGGTCCAGCACGAGGCCACGGTTTTTCCCCAGGCCGTCGGGCTGGCCGCCAGTTTCGATACCACACTACTGCGCCAGGTGGCGGAGGTGATCGCCGGTGAGAGCCGTGCCGTGGGTGTGCGCCAACTGCTCTCCCCAGTGGTGAACCTCGCCACGGACGGCCGCTGGGGCCGCACGGAGGAGAGCTACGGCGAAGACCCAGTCCTCAGCACGGCGCTGGGGGCGGCCTTCGTCCGGACCTGCGAGGAACGGGGTGTGATCGCCACGCCCAAGCACTTCGTGGCCAACGTGGGCGAGGGCGGCCGCGACAGCTACCCTGTCGAGGAGAGCGAACGGCGGTTGCGCGAAATCCACTGTCCACCTTTCCAGGCCTGCCTGCAGGCGGGCGGCGCCCGCTCGCTGATGACCTCCTACAACTCCCTCGACGGCTCGCCTTGCTCGGCCTCGTTGGTCTGCCGTTCTTCATTGAACTCGTCCAGGAAGAGGCCGCGCAGTTTGTCGTTGCCCGGCAGGCTGCTGGTGTAGGTCAGAAAGATCTGGCCGTTTTCATCGGTGATGCCGCTGATGGCGACGCTGTCGTTCGGACCCTCGAAAACCTCCAGGAGCACCGGCTCGTTGACGATGGGAAAGCCGTTGCCGTCCCGCAGGGTCACCGTCGCCGTGAAGTCGTCCCCCATGCAGCCGCTGGAGAAGATGGGTGTCACTTCGCCCCAGCTGCCCGTGTTACAACCCTGCCACGTGTTCACCGCGGTGTTCGAGTAGTCCAGGGTGCCGCTGGTGTTGAGGAAGGAGCCGCGGATCACGTCGCTACCGGCCGTCAGGCTGGTCCAGCTGGTGCTGAACTGGCCCAGGGCGTTGCTCAGGCCGCTGGCCGTGGTGCCGGCGTTGGGGCCGCTGAGGACCTCGATGCTGGCCGAGTAGTTGGCCAGCGGATTGCCTTGGGCGTCCTGCAAGGTGAGGGTCACGCTGTGCGGGTCACCCACGCAGCCGGCGGAGGTGGAGGGCGTCAACACGGCGCCCTCGCCCACCACGGCGGCGAAGTCCAGCAGCAGGTGCGCGGCGAACAAGTTGTCATCGGCGGAGGGGTTGAAGGTGTGCATGCTCATGCAGGTGTTGCCGGCCCCGATGTAGCCCGCGATGTTGTGGAGTTCGTCGTCGTAGGTCGTGTAGTCGGTGTAGGAGCACGTGTCGTTGAACATGGGGAGCGCGGGGTTCGTCCGGCTGTCGCCCACGCCACCCACGCTGATCAGGGCGCCGTTCAGGTTCTCGCCCTCGTCGTTGCCACCGGCGCTGGAGGTCAGGCGCACGCCGTTGACGTCCACGTAACTGGTCTGGCAGGTTCCGCGCGCGTAGCCGTAACTGATGGCCAAGCCGAACTCCACTATCGTGTTGGCGTCGGGGAAGATCGGCTGGCCGAACCCGATGGAGAAATTGTCCCCCGAGGTGGCCTGTGCGCCGAAAGCCAGCACGGCCGTGCGTGTCGAGGCGGTGGCAATGGGAAGCTGATGGACGGCAAGTAGATCGGGAGTTATGCATCCCTAAGCGAGTCGCTTGTTAAACTGATAACTGAACAGAGTGTGCAAAATTGGGCGGTATCCCGCCTCTCAGGCGGCCGGCTGCGCCGGGAAGGGCGGATCGCTCCAGCAGACGCGGGCCAACTCGGCGGGCTGCCGCAGATCGCCCG
>DYSB01000100.1 GCA_020726405.1 Acetofilamentum sp.
GGCCAGCCGCAGCTCGCCCAGCGCAGGCAAGGTGACGGCGCGCTCGTATTCGGCGCCCAACCGGTAGATGGCCTCATGCAGCTCGGCGCGCACACCGTGGCGGAACCACGAGCTGACCACGTTGGCCGGCACGCTGGACTCTTCAAACGAGAGCAATTTGACGGCTTCGCCAGCCATGCTCAACCGCCCATCTGCCTGCTTCAGTCCATCCAGCACCAGTGCCAGGGTGGCCGTGGCGGGCAAAGGACCTTCGTAGGAAGCGTGTTCGAACTGGACGAGCGTGCCCACGTTGTCCAGTTTGACGCCGGCGGCCACGGGCCAGCGACCCGACGCCTGCCAGGCAAGTCCCGCGTTCAGCGCCCACGCCGTCCCCTTGAAGTCGTAAACCGCCCAATCCTCCTGGACCAGCGCAGACCGACACCGGCCCGCCAATCCCTCCCCAGGGGCAGGCCCGCGGCCACCGTCAGGTCCGTGTTCGCGGGACGGTCCCGGCCCACCACGTGGCCGAGTTCATCGGTCCTGATCATTTCGGGGTACAGGATGCGGTTGGCCGCCACTCCCACACCCAGTCCCTTCCAGCCCGTCGCCCACGAGCCAGCCAAGAATTGATGGCGTGAGTGGCCAACGGAGTGGTTCGGGTACAGGGCGTAACTGTGCGCCGTCACCCCGCTGCCCGCGCGGGCCAGCCGGGCCGGGTTCCACCAGGCCGCTGCGGGACCTGTCACCAGCAGGCTGCCGGCACCGCCCAATCCCTCTTCACGCGCGCCGGGAGGACCCAGCACTTACGTGGTCATCGTGATGGCGGACCATCCCTCGTGTTGAACTTGCCCCTCCGCCGAGGAGACGGACAGGGCACCCAGCGCGGCGACAGACGTGAAGACGGGCACGTGGCGCATGGAATCCTCGTTGGCTCAGCGGCCGCTGAAGCGCGCCGGCCGCTTCTCCAGAAAGGCCTGGGTGCCCTCGTGCATGTCCTCCGTCCCGAAGCAGGCGGCGAAGAGATCGCGCTCCACGGCCAGGCCGGCGTCCAGCCCGAGGTCCAGGCCGCGGTCGATGGCCTCCAGGCAGC
This sequence comes from Acetofilamentum sp., assembly GCA_020726405.1. GTDB lineage: Bacteria > CAIWAD01 > CAIWAD01 > CAIWAD01 > CAIWAD01 > CAIWAD01. Next base: position 1,070 of record DYSB01000100.1, read on the forward strand.
CGGCCACGGCCAGCGGAGCCTTGGCCAGGATCTCGCGCGCCAGGCTGAGGGCCGCCTCCAGGAAAGCCTCGCGGTCGAAGACGGGCTGGCCCTTTTCGTCGCGCGCCAATTCGCCCTGCTCGTCCTTGGCCCAGGCCGTGACCACGCGGTTCACCAGCCCCAGCCGGTGGGCCTCCTCGGCGCCCAGCAGCGCGCCGGTCAGGCAGAGTTCCGTGGCCCGGCCGCGTCCCACCAACCGGGCCAGACGCTGGGTGCCGCCATAGCCCGGGATCAGGCCCAGGTTGACTTCCGGCTGGCCGAAGCGCGCGTGGGGCGCCGCCAGCCGCAGGTGACAGGCCATGGCCAGCTCGCAGCCGCCGCCCAGGGCGAAGCCGTTCACCGCGGCGATGACGGGCTTGGGCAGTTGCTCCAGCCGGCGCAGGATGCGCTGGCCCTCGGCGCTCACCTGGCGGGCCGCGCGCGGGTCCAGCCCGGCCAATTCCTCGATGTCCGCCCCGGCGGCGAAGGCCTTGGGTCCGGCGCCGATGAGCACGGCGGCGCGCAGGTTGCCGTCGCGCTCCAGCACGATCAGCGCCTGGTCCAGCTCCGCCAGGGTCTGCCGGCTGAGGGCGTTCAGGCGCGCCGGCCGGTTCAGGGTCAGAACGGCCACGCCGTCGTAGTTCTCCAGCAGCAGGTGGGCCGGATTCATCTTCATCCTCCTGGGTTCTCGGGCGAAAAAGCTACCACTGTCGGCCGCGTTCCCTTTCCCCTGACGGATGGCTTGCCGGGCTTGAGAGTCGCGCTGGCCTGCGGTCCTTGGAACACGAAGACTCAAAGACTCAAAGCGGTGTTGGAATCCATTGGAATTGATTCAAGGGGTTCCAGCCGGGGCCGATGGTGGATCCGCACAACCCCGCGGCCGGAGTCGCGGGGTTGTGCGGATCAAATCCAATCTCAGTGCTGGAACAGCTCCACCACGGAGCCGAAGTCCGGCCACTGCAGCGGCTGGTCAACGGAACCCAGCCCGTTGTTGACGCCGATGAAATCGGCCAGATCCACGAGTTCCACGTTCAGGCCCCAGTGCTCGTTCAGGTTGGCGAGGATCTGGTTGGCCACGATGGCGTAGCCCAGACTGGTGGGATGCACGCCGTCCAGGCTGAAGATCCCGCCCGACACGAACTGGGTCGTGAAGGTCTCGCCGTAGGCCGAGTAGCCGTGGGCCACGATGTGCGTGAAGAAGGTGTTCATGTCCACCAGCAGGACGTCGTGCGCGCGGTCCGTGGCGTTCAGGCCAGCCACTCCGTCGGCCAGCTGCTGGTTGAAGTCCTCCACCGCGGCCTCAGCCAGCTCCAGTTCGGCGGCGTCCAGCACCAGGGCGTCGGGCAGCGGGTTGGCCGCGCTGCCGCCCAGGGTGGGATCCAGTGTCATGGCCGTAGCCGCCGGCAGCAGGATGTAGTTGTTCGTGCCCGCGTCGGTCAAGATCAGCACCGCGTGTCCCAGCTCGTTGTCCATGGCATAGACGGCGTGCGGATAGCCCAAGGCGGTCAGCTTGGCGTTGAGCACGGGGTTGAAGTAGGTGACGAAGGGTATGTCCGTCACGGACGGGATGTTCAGCACGGCCAGATAGGGCGCCGTGCCCAGGGCGCCCAGCGTGCCGCCGAGGGTGGCCTGGAAAGTGGCGCTGGGCGTCAGGCTGCCCGTGCCGCCGCTGGTCACGTAGCCCAGCACGTCGTTGTTGCCCAGCCAGCAGGTGATGAAGGAGGCATCGGACTCGGCGGCCAACTGCACCTGGGTCTTGGAGCCCGAGCTGGCATTGCGATAGAAGTTGGCGTAGGGATTGCCCAGCCCGCCCGCGTAGTAGGCGTCCAGCGAGGCGCCGGCGGCGTGCATGAGCGTGATGCCCGGGATGCCGAAGTTGCGCGGAGCCATGAACTCGAAGTCCACGGCCGCGCCAGCCTGGAAGGCCGCCACGTTGGCCGCGTCGACGGTCGTGTAGCTCAGGACCGGGCCCGTGGCGCCGATGTTCACCACCATGTTGCCCACCGGCGCGCCGCCGGAGAAGCCCAGGCCCGTGCCGACCATGCTCACCTGCTGGAAGTCCGCGATGCCCAGCTGGCGGGCGATCAGGTTGGGATAGCTGGCGGCCACGTGCTCAGGGTTGCCCCAGGCGCCGCTCTGGTAGCCAGCGGTCAGGCTGTTGCCGATGGCCGCGTAGGCCTGCAGGCCGGCCAGGTCCGCCGCGTCGGAATAGTTCGGCGTGGTGGGCAGGTCGTCGGACGTGCCGCAGCCCACCAGGGAGACGGCCACCAGGGCCAGGGCAGCGAGCCTAATGTTAAGCGTGCTCTTCATGCTTAGAACTCCTTCCGCAGGCTGAGGCCGAAAATGGGGATGCTGCTCTCATAGCCGCCGCGCAGACCGTCGAAACGGCTCACCCGGTCCTGGAGCAGGATCTGGATGAAATAGGCGTCGATGCCCAGAGTCTCCGTGGCCTGCCAGGAGGCGCCCAGGCTGAGGCCGTTGCGTTCGGCGTCGGGCAGGCTGGGTTCCACCATGTGGTCCACCACGGCGTTCTGCTCGTAATACCAGCCGGTGCGCAGGTCCCAATCCTCGTTCAGCGCGTACTCCACGCCGGTGCGAAAGGCCCAGGTGTTCTCGTAGAGCTTGGGGGAATGGGAATCCTCCAGGCCGGCCGTGTTGGTCTCGAAGTCGATGTCGAGGCTGGCGTACTTGTTCCAGCGCGTGAAGACCAGGTCGCCGCGCCAGGTCAGCTTGCCGTCCAGCAGGCCGGTTGGCGTCCACTGGGCGCCGGCGATGGCCAGGTCCGGGATGTCGAGATCCAGGTTGGCGTCGGTGGTGGGGAACAGGCTCTGCAGATAGGCCACGTGGCTGGGATTTTCCACGTCCTGGATGGTGAAGGTGGTCTCGCCTTCCGCCGAGAGCGTGATCCCCGAGCGGTAGGAGAGGCCCAGGTTCAGCTCTTTGTTCACCCGGTGTTGCAGGCCGATGTTGAAGCCGTAGCCCAAACCCGTGCCGTCCAGCTCCACGTCCACATAACCGTTGAACGGATAGCCCGTGTAGCTGTCCTTGCTCAAGAGGGCCTTGCCCCACATCAGGTCCAGGCCCAGGCCCAGACTGGTCTGTTCGCCCAGGCTGAAGGCCACGCTGGGATTGATTGTGAAGGTCTGGAGGTTGATCTCCTCGGTCACCGTGCGCCCGGCCCAGTCCTCGGGCCAGCGGGTGCCCAGACCCATGTACGTGAAGACGCCCACGCCCCAGCGGGCCTGCTCCGTCAGGCGGCCGCTCAGGTAGAGGTCCACGGGCGGGAAGGTCTGCTTGTCCATGGCCACCGTGCCGTAGGAGGGATGGTCCGTCGGGCCGGTGAAATCCGTCGCGGGCATGATGATGTTAACGCCCATTTCCAGCTGCGTCCCCTCCAGCCGGGCGATGCCCGCCGGGTTGTAGAAGAGGCTGGCCGCACCTTCCGCACCCGCGTAGGCGCCGGCGGTGCCCATGGCCTGGCCGGATTGCTCGTGGATGGCGAATCCGGCGGCCGGCAGACGCGTGGCCAGGCCGCTCAGCAGGCAGGCCCCTGTCAACAGACAGGCAAACCGCTTGGTCATGTCGACTCCTGAAAATTGATGGAACTACTCGTCATGGTTGGGTCTGGAAGCGCGTGAGCTGCCCCGTCAGGTAGGGGTCGCCCGGGCGCGATCTGAGGGCCTCCTGGATCGTGGCCTGCGCGGCCTCGCGCTCGCCCCGTCGGAACTGGACCTCGGCCAGGGTATCCAGCACGTTGGGGTCGCGTTGGCTGAGGTCTACCGCCCGCTGCGCGAGCTCCAGCGCTCGATCCAGGTTCCAGCCCTTCTCGGCGCCGGTCCAGGCATAGCTGTTGAGCAGCTCGACGTTGGCAGGATACTCGGCCACGGCCCGCTCCAGCAGCGTCTGCATGCGCGCGTCGTCCCCGGCCTTGGCGGCCAGCGCGACCAGTGCGTTGTAGAGCTGTGGCCCCTGTTCCAGGCCCTTCCAGCTCGTCAGCACGGCCTCCAGCACGGCGGGATCCTTGCCGGCGCGGAACTGGAGCAGGGCCAGCTCGCCCGCCGCCTCGTCCGCGCCGCCCTGCACGTTCTGCGGGTCGGAATCCAGCACGCCCTGGTAGACGGCCCGGGCCTCGTCGACTTGGCCGCGACCGGCCAGCTTGCCCGCCACTTGCAGGGCCAGGGCCTGGTCCTGGGGCTTGAGGGCGCATTCGGCCTGTAGCGCCGCCAGCGTGCCGATGCCCGCCTGGTAGTCCTGGAAGATATTGAGGTAGCCGGGCATGGGTGCATAACCCGACTGGCGATCGATCTCACCGCCCTTGTCGTCCAGCAGGATCAGCGTGGGATAGCCCGAGACGTGGAAGCGCTTGGCCCAGTCCACGCCGTCGCCCTTCTCCGCGTCGATGACCAGTTTGACCCAACCCGCGCTGCCGGCCAGGAACTCCGGCGTGCCCAGCACGTCGGCCTCCAGCCGTCGGCACCAGCCGCACCAGTCCGTGGTGAAGAAGGCCAGGATGGGCTGCTGGCGCGTCCCGGCCTGCGCCAGTGCCGCGCTTTTATCCGTCAGAAAGCCCAGCTTGCTGGCACCCTCGGTGGACGGGCTGGCCCACAGGACCCGGCTGATCAACAGCAAGGCCACGGCAACCCACAGGCGCCGGTTCCGTGATGACATGGAGACTCCCGGGTGGTGTGTGAACTGGATCTGCTTCACTTGTTCTTAACGTAGGAATCCGGCCGGGCCGGCCCAAAATTTCCCGCGGGCCCGATGCTACTCCAGCGTGGCAAAGCCGTCGCGCAGCCGCTGCCAGCTGTCCTGGATCGACTCGGAGATCACCTTGGTCTCCCCCAGCACGGGCATGAAGTTGCTGTCCCCCACCCAGCGCGGCACCAGATGCCAGTGCAGGTGCTGGTCGATGCCCGCCCCCGCCGCCTTGCCCAGGTTGAGGCCCAGATTGTAGCCCTGGGGCGCCAGGCTGTGCTGCAGAACGAGCACGGCGTCGCGCAGGGCCCGCTGGCAGTCCAGCAGCTCCGCGTCACTCAGGAGGGTGAAATCGCAGAGATGCCGGTAGGGCACGACCATCAGGTGGCTGTTGTTGTAGGGATAGAGGTTGAGGATCAGGAAGCAGTGCTCGCGGCGGGCGACGATCAGGTTGGCCGGATCCTCCGCTGCGGGGGCCTGGGGCTTCCAGCAGAAGATGCAGCCCTTGGCCAGCTCGGCCGATTCCGCCTTGGGGTCCAGCCCGCGGATGTAGTCCATGCGCCAGGGCGCCCAGATCCGTTCCATTTCAGCCTGCTCCTCGACTTGTTGCCGCCCCAAGGTAGGAAGCCCCGCCCGCCATCCCGCCCGTGCAGGAGCCCAACTGAGCGCCGGCAACCGGATAAAAAAGGGGAGGCCGAACCTCGTCCGGCCTCCCACGTTCAATCCTGCTCTTGATCCTTAGGAGTTGGCCTTCTCCGCCTGGTACTCCTCCACCACGCGCGTCTGCACATCCGGCGGACACTTCTCGTAGTGGTCGAACTTGCGGCGGTGCGTGGCGCGGCCGCTGGTCATGGAGCGCAGGGTGGTGGCGTAGCCGAACAACTCGGCCAGCGGCACCAGGGCCTTGATCAGCTGGTTCTTGCCGGCGGAATCCATCCCCAGAATCTTGCCGCGGCGGGAACTCAGGTCGCCCATCACGTCGCCCATGAATTCGTCCGGCACCTTCACCTCCACCTCCCAGATCGGCTCGAGGAGGATCGGCTTGCACTCCAGGAAGCCCTGCTTGAAGGCTTCCTTGCCGGCGATCATGAAGGCGATTTCCTTGGAGTCCACCGGGTGCATCTTGCCGTCGTAGATGGTGACTTCCACGTCCTCCACGCGACAGCCGGAAATGATCCCTTCGTCGAGCATCTGGCGCATGCCCTTCTCCGTGGCCTGCTGGAAGGGGATGGTCACCGCGCCACCCACCACTTCACTCTTGAAGACGAAGCCGCTGCCGCGCTCGCCGGCCTTCATGCGCACCCAGACTTCGGCGAACTGGCCCGCGCCGCCCGTCTGCTTCTTGTGGCGCACCTTGACGTCGGCGTTGCCCGTGATGGTCTCGCGATAGGGCACGCGCGGTTTGATCAACTTGACCTTGACGCCGGAGCGGCGCTCGAGCTTCTCCAGCAACAGGTTGAACTGCTGCTCGCCTAAGCCCGCCATGATGGTCTGGTGCAGCTCGGAATCCTGGCGCACGCTGAAACTGGGATCCTCGTGATGGATGAGGGTCAGGCCGCTGGACATCTTCTCGTCGTCGTCGGCCTTCTCTGGCTCGATGGCCGTGCTCATGACCGGCTCGGGGAAGACCACGGGGGCCAGCTCGATCAGGTGGCCCTTGTTGCAGAGGCTGTCGTTGGTGTGCGTGGAGCGCAACTTGACCGTGCAGGCCAGGTCGCCGGCGTGGACCTCGGGCAGATCCTTGCGTGTCTTGCCCACGACGCTGAACAGCGTGCCGATCTTCTCGGCGTTGCTGTTGTGGGCGTTGACCAGCTCGTCGCCCGGCCGGACGGCGCCGGTCTGCATGCGGAAGAAGGACAGCTCGCCCACGTGCATTTCGTTGACCGTCTTGAAGACCAGGGCGCTGACGCCGCCATCCTCGCTTAAGGTCACCTCGACGGGCTCGGAGCCCTTGCGGCCCGGGAAGGGGAGCAGGCCCGGAGCCGGGTAGTGTGCGGCCAGCACGTCCAGCACGCGGCCCACGCCCACCAGCTTGCGCGCGGCGCTGCAGAAGACCGGGCGCACCGTGCCGGCGCGAATGCCCTTGACCAGGCCGAGCTGGAACTGCTCTTCGGTGAGCTCCAGGTTCTCCAGGAAGGCCTCCATCAGCTCGTCGTCGCTCTCGGCCACCGTCTCCTGCAGGGCCGAGTACAACTCGTCCACGCGCCCGGCCTCGCCGCCCAGCTCCTCCTCGCGCACTTTGCCTTCGGCGTCGTGCACCAGGATCTTGCGCTTCAGCACGTCGACGATCCGGCTGAAGGATTCGCCGGTCGCCAGTGGATACTGCACCTGGGCCACGCCCTTGAACGCGCTCTTCAGGTTCTCCAGCTCCTCCTCGAAGCGAATGTGGTCCTTGTCCAGGCCGTTGAAGACGAAGAGACAGGGCAGGCTGCGGGCGTCCACGGTCTCCATCACCATTTCGGTGATCACCTCGGGACCGTTGGTGGGGCTCACCAGCACCACGGCGATGTCGCACACGTGCAGGCTGGCCACCACTTCGCCGTAGAAATCCGAGAAGCCCGGTGTGTCCAGCACGTTGAGCTTGCAACCCTGCCACTCGAATTGGTTCAGCGTGGCGAACACGGACTTCTGCCGCTCGTGCTCGAACACCGTGTAGTCGGAGACTGTGTTGTGCCCCTCGATGGAGCCCAGGCGGTTGATCTCCCCGGCCAGTTTGAGCATGGCTTCCGTGAACATGGTCTTGCCGGTGGACTCGTGACCCACCAGGGCGATGTTGCGGATGGTCTCCGCCTTGTGGACGTTCAAGAGCTCCTCCACAGGTCAGCAGTTGAGGTTCGGTATTTCAATTCCTTGCGCAGCTTGAATTCCTCGTCGTCGTGGGGGATCTCGTCCACCACGAAGACCTGGGCCGGTTGCAGATAGGGCGGGAAGAGCTGTCTGCAGCGGGCCAGCAGCGCGGCCTCGCTCCAGGCGGGGCGGCCCTCCGCGTCCTCCTCCACCTGCACGTAGAGATGGATCAGGTCGGGATGCGTGGCGCGCGGCGCGTTGACCGCGGCGGCGTCCAGCACGCCGGGCAGCTCGCGCACGGGCTCCTCGATCTCCAGCGGGCTGACTTTGAAGCCGTAGACCCAGATCACGTCGAAGACCTCGTCGGCCAGGGTCAGGAAGCCGTCCGTGTCTTGCATGGCCATCTGCTGGGAGCGCAGCCAGCCGTCCTCGCCCAGCTCGGGATTGAGGCGCTCGTCCCCCAAGAACTCGCACGCCATGCCCGGGCTCCGGAACAGCACTTCGCCCCAGCGGCCGGTGAGCCGCTCCGTGCCCGTCTCGTCCAGGATGCGCAGCTCCACGCCGGGCAGGGCCTTGCCCACGAAACCCTCGCGATCCTCCAGCCAGGGCAGATTGAGCACGAGAAAGGCGCCGGCGAAGGTGGTGGCGAAACCCGCCAGCAAATGCCCCTGGAACAGGTCCTCCCAGGAGGAGCGGAAGGGCAGTTGGGGGGAATCCGCGTTGACCACGGCATGCAGCAGGCAGCCCAGCGGCCGGCCCTCCTCCCGGCGGCGCAGGGCCGCACGGTGCAGGTACCAGTAGGTCTTGCGGTAGTGGATCATCAGCCGCGGCTCGTGGGCGGCGATGGCATCGAGCAGCGGGTCGTCGCCGCAGCCCCGGTCCAGCAGCAGCAGTTTGCCGCCGGAACAGAGGGCGGGCAGGATCATCGAACTGAGCGCCAGATAATGCGCCGTGGACATCTGGCAGAGCACGGCGTCCCCCAGGTGCAGGGAGAAGAGCTGGCGCACTTGCCGGCAGGTCGCGCTCAGTTCGCCCAGTCCGAAGAGGGCCCCGCGCCAGTGGTCCTCGCGGTCCATCCGGAAGTAGAGCACGCGGCCCTCCCGGGAGAGGGGCCGGCGCGCGAGTTCCGGCGCCGCGGCCACGGCCTCGCGCAGTCCGCCGGTACTGAGCAGCAGGGTGCGCGGCGAAAGCTCACGCAGCAGCTCGCCGGCGCGTTCCGCCATGTCCGGCGTGCAGAGCACGATGCTGGGCTGGAACTCCTGGGCGATGAGCAGCAGGGCTTCGCGATTGGTCTTCAGGTCCACCAGGGCCGTCAGGGCGCCGTTGCCCAGCAGGGCCAGCTGGAGCCAGATGGTTTCGGGCAGGTTCGGGGAGAGCAGCAGGACGCGGCAGGAGGCCGGAACTCCGCGGCTCTCGAGCCAGTGCCGGGTGGCCTCCCAGGCGAGGTCCAGCTCGGCGTAGCTCTGGGTTAGCCCTTCATGAAGCAGCGCGGGCCGAGCGGGAAAATCGGCCATGACCCGCCTCAGATCCTCCAGGCAGGAGTTCGAGGAGGCTTGATGGAGAAACTGCAGGTCGGCTGTCATGGATGATCCGCGTTGTGAAACCGTTGATTCTAAGGA
>DYSB01000001.1 GCA_020726405.1 Acetofilamentum sp.
TTTCATGCTCGCGCGAACTGAGACAGCAATGGGCGCAAGCAGAAAGGTGGAAAACTGGGGCCTCCGGCAGGTGACTGGCGATGCGGAGAACCCCCATCCCAACCTTCCCCCTTGCAGGGGGAAGGAGCGCTGCCGGGCCTCCAGTTTGCTTCTTGTCGCCCCTCATTCGATCTTGGACGGCCCTCTCACTAGGGAGCGCGAAACGCCTAACCGCAGGAGCTTCGACATGAAGGATATCCTCGCCAAACTGGGCATCGAGGACGTGAACCAGGGCGCCAGCACGGGATCATGGATCCCCTGCAAAGGCAGCCTGCTGGAGTCGGTTTCCCCCATCGACGGCATGGTGCTGGCCAAGGTCCAGCAGTGCGAGATGGGCGAGTACGAGCAGGTCATGCAGACCGCCGCCAAGGCCTTTATCGAGTGGCGCATGTGGCCGGCCCCCAAGCGCGGCGAGATCGTCCGCCAGCTGGGTGAGGAGCTGCGCGCCCACAAGGAGGAACTGGCCGCCCTGGTGACCATGGAGATGGGCAAGGTGATCCAGGAAGGCCGCGGCGAAGTCCAGGAGATGATCGACATCTGCGACTTCGCCACCGGCATGAGCCGTCAGCTCTACGGCGTGACCACCCACAGCGAGCGCGCCCGCCATCGGATGTTCGAGCAGTGGCATCCGCTGGGCATCGTGGGCGTGATCTCGGCCTTCAACTTCCCCGTGGCCGTCTGGTCCTGGAACACCACCCTGGCCCTGATCTGCGGCGACGTGGTGGTCTGGAAGCCCTCCAGCAAGACCCCGCTCACCGCCGTGGCCTGCCAGACCATCGCCGCCCGCGTGCTCCAGCGCAACGGCGTGCCCGAAGGCGTCTGCAGCCTGATCATCGGCAAGGGTTCCAGCGTGGGCGACGCCCTGGTGCGCGACGCGCGCGTGCCGCTGATCTCCGCCACCGGCTCCACGCCCATGGGCAAGCGCCTGGCGGGCATCGTGGGCGAGCGCCTGGGCCACACCATCCTCGAGCTGGGCGGCAACAACGCGATCATCGTCACGCCCCACGCCGACCTGAGCCTGGCCATCCCCAACATCGCCTTCGGCGCCATCGGCACCGCCGGCCAGCGCTGCACGTCCACGCGCCGGATCATCGTCCACGAGTCGCTGGCAGACACGCTGGTCCAGAAGCTGGCCGCCGCCTACAAGACGGTGCGGATCGGCAACCCGCTGGAGGAAGGCGTGCTGATGGGCCCGCTGGTGGACACGGGCGCCGTCAAGGACTTGCAGGATGCCATCGCCAAGGTGAAGGCCCAGGGCGGGGAGATGGTCTGCGGCGGCGAAGTGCTGAGCGGGCCGGGCTATGAGAGCGGCGCCTATGTCACGCCGGCCATCGCCAAGGTGCGCAACGAGATGGAGATCGTCCAGGACGAGACTTTCGCGCCCCTGCTCTACATCATCACCTACCAGGGCGGCATCGAGGACGCCATCGCGCTGCAGAACGGCGTGCCCCAGGGCCTTTCCAGCAGCATCTTCACCAACCACTTCATCGAGAGCGAGACCTTCCTCTCCGCCATGGGCAGCGACTGCGGCATCGCCAATGTCAACCTGGGCACCTCGGGCGCCGAGATCGGCCTGGCCTTCGGCGGCGAGAAGGACACGGGCGGTGGACGCGAGTCCGGCAGCGACGTGTGGAAGTACTACATGCGCCGGCAGTCCAACACGCTGAACTGGTCGGGCAAGACGGCCTTCGCGCAGGGCATCCATTTCGAGATGTAAGCCCGGCGGACCTGCGACATCACAAGAGCCCGGCTAGCCGGGCTCTTTCATTGTTTGGTTGGAAGCACGGGGGTGGACCGGAGCGCCTGGGACGTCCAGGCGGACTTGCCAGGACAAGGATCAGAGAACTCCATGCCAGCCGGTTTCCAGGATCAGGGCCAGCGACGGCGGGCCCCACTCCGGTAGGAAAAAGGCGCTCTCCAGAAACAGCGTGTCCTCCACGGCCGCCGGCTCCGCCCCATTCATCCGCTCGCCGCCCAATTCGTGGCGCCAGCGCAGCCGACGCAGTTCCCGCGGGGCGCCGGGGTTCTCGTGTACCCACCAGGCCCAGCGTTCCTGCCGCCGGGCGCCCGCCAGCTCCTGTCGGCGCGTCAGCTGCAAGTGGTGGTGCGAGCGCTGCAGTTGGTCAGGTGACAAGGCCCGCTCGCGCAGCAAGCCCTCCGCCACCCCCACGGTCCAGCGCAGATCCTCCGGCAGCAGTTCCACCACGGGATCCAGCCGGCTCAGCCCCCGGCCCCGCTCCGTCAGGGCGCGGTGGGCCGCGTGCAGGTGACGCAGGAAGCGGCAGAGATCATCGGAGAGTTGGTAGGCACTCAGGCGCAGGACGGGAAGCCGGCGCTCGGGCAGCCAGGCACAAAACTCCAATTCAACCTTGCCCGGGCGGTCCTGCAGGTCCAGCAGGCGGGACGTGCGCAGCCGGGTGAGCGTGTCGTCCACCGCGGGTTCCGCCACGGCCAGCCATTCCTGCAGATCGGCCAGCACCTGCTCGGGCTCCGCGCCTGTCTGGTCCGCAACAGGCGTGCAGGAAGCCAGCATGTCCCAGGGGGCCTCCAGCGACACCTCCTCCTCGCTCTCCTCGCCGGGCCAGGGTTCGCGGCCCAGCAGGGCCAGGTAGCCGTTCCAGTCCTGGCATTCCGCGTTGCGGGCCACCTGCTCGCGCAGGGCCAGCGTCTCGTCCAGCATGTCCTCCAACTCGGGCCGCAGAGTCGCCAGCCCCGCGGCGCGAGCCTCCCAAACCCGCCGCCGGGTGAGCGGGTCGCCGTCCCGCAGCTGGTGACGCAGCTCAGGCAGGGAAGCGCACCGGCCAACCCACTGCACAGTCAGATTGCCCATCAGCTGGATGTACTCGAGCTGCAGTTCCTGCAAGCGTTCCAGCAACGCCAGATTGGACTCTCTCCAACAGCGCTGCCGGATCAGCAACGGACCCTCCACGGCCGCGCGCAAGGCGTCCGGCAGGCTGTCACGGACCGGCGAGGCCAGATAGTGGCCGTCCAGTCGGTGGTCCAGCTCGGTGCGCGCGGCCCCGAGGTCCTGCTGCAATCCGTTCAGCCATTCGCGGCGCGAGAGATCCGTCACCTGGTCACCGTGATCCAACCGGGCCAGCAGCAGCGTCTCGCGCAGGCAGGCTTCGTATTCGTGGCGGCGCTGAATCCACTCCAGCAGCGCCGCGGCTCCCGCCACATTCGTGTCCAGCAGGCCGCGCCCATAGGCCAGGGCGGCCCGGACATGGTGAAAGGCCAGGTCTTCCGGGACCCACTGACGGGCCGGCCGGGGCAGCCGCCGCAGATGGTTCATACCGCGTCCTCCAGAACCGCTTCGCCGCCACTCCAAAGGGCGTGCACGCGCAGCCCGGCCAGTTGTTCGATGGAACTCTCCAGCGGGTTGTGCTCCCAGAGCAGCAGATCGGCGTGGGCTCCCAGGGTCAGACAGCCCAGCTCCTCGCCCCAACCGGCGGCGTGGGCGGCGTCCCAGGTCATGCCGCGCAGCAGTTCGGGCAGGCTGAGGGCCTCGTCTGTGCCGATCAAGCGCCGGCCGGAGCGGCTGAGACGCGTCAGGCCGTGCACGAAGTTGAAGCGCGGATCCAGAGGCTCCACGGGCCAGTCGGTGCCGATGGGCAGGGGCAGGCCGGCCTCCAGCAGCGAGTGCCAGGGAAAGGCGCGGGCCACGCTGGCCGGTCCCAGGCGCGCGGCGAAGCCGTCTTGGTCGGTGGCGCAGTGCAGGGGCTGAATGCTGGGCAGGATCTCCAGCTGGCGGAAGCGTTCCAGATCCTCGGGCCGGATGAACTGGGCGTGCTCGATGCGGTGGCGCCAGCCTCGGGTGGGCAAACCCTCGCGACCCAGCTCGGCGAAGAAATCCAGCACGCGGGCCACGGCCAGATCGCCGATGGCGTGCACGGCCAGCCGCCAGCCGCGCTCCAGGCCCAGCCGCATCCAGTGCAGCAGATCCTCCGGCGCGGCCACCAGGGTGCCGCGCCGCCCGTCCAGATAGGGCTCGTCCAGGGCCGCCGAGCAGGACCCCAACGCCCCGTCGGCGAAGAGCTTGAGGGTGTCCACGCGCAGGCGCGGGCTGAAGAGGGGCTCCAACTCAAAGGTGTCCGGGTTCAAGTTGCCGTCGTTGCGCCAGCCCTGGATGCGCAGGCGCAGGCGGTCTTCCGCCTCCAACTGCTGGTACAGGGGCAGGTCCGCCCGCCGCAGGTTGTCGCCCACGCCCGTGATGCCATACTGGTGGGCGTGGTGCTGGGCGGCCAGGATGAAGGCCCGCCGCTCGGACTCGCTCGCGGCGGGGATGACCGGCCGCACCCAGAGCGCGGCATTCTCGCGCAGCAGGCCTGTGGGCCGCCCTGCGGTATCGCGCTCCACCTCGCCCCCGGGGGGATCCGGTCGGCCCTCCACTCCGATCAGGGCCAAGGCACTGGAGTTGCAGAGACAGGAATGCAAGTCGTGGGTATCCAGGCAGAGCGGCACGCTTCCAGTGGCCTCGTCCAATTCCGCCAGCGTCGGCACCAGGGCTCCGGGCTGCAAACCCTGGCCCAGCACCCAGCCGGCCCGCCGGTCGGGCGTCTGGTTGACCGCACTCGCCTGCTGGGCGATTTCCTGCAGCAGGTCGGCGCGCGTGCCGTGCCGGGAGGCGTCCAGGCGGACCAGGGCTTCGCCGCCGAAGACCAGATGCACGTGGGCGTCGTAGATGCCCGGCATCAGCAGGCGGCCGGCGCAATCCACGCGGCGGGCGGGACCGCCGGGCTCCAGCCTGGCGGTCCCCAGCCGGGCAATCCGTCCGCCTTCCATCAGCAGCGAACCCGGGCGCAGCATGCCACTGCGCGGATCATAGAGGCGGGCGTTGTGCAACAGCATGCGCATGGAGGCTCCGGGTTGAGGCAACCCCGCTGGACGCAGGATGGATGAGAGCCGGCCGCCGGGGTTGCGATCGGCGCTACGCCGTTTCCCGCACGAAATCCGGTCGTCGAATCCGTTCGATGGCGCGGGCCTTGCGCGTGGCCGTGTCCAAGGTCAACAGCACGCCCTCCAACTGGGCGGATCCCTCCACCGATTCGTACTTCTGGGGCGTCTGCAGCAGGAAGCGGCGCAGTGCCACCTCGGTCTTCATTCCGATCACGCCCTCGTGACAACCCGTCATCCCGGCATCCGTCAGGAAGGCCGTGCCGCCGGGCAGCAGCCGTTCGTCCGCGCTTTGCACATGCGTGTGCGTGCCCACCACCGCCGCCACCCGGCCGTCCAGGTAGCGGGCCAGGGCGATCTTCTCCGCGCTGGCCTCGGCGTGCACGTCCACGAGGATCAGGGGTGGCTGGGTGCGCTCGGCCATCCGGGCCAGCGCCGCCAGTTCCTCATCCATGCGCCGGAAGGGACAATCGATGGGCGCCATGAACACCCGGCCCTGGACGTTCATCACCACCAGGGGCGGCAGGTCGGGCGCCATGTGCGCCGTCCAGCCGCAACCGGCCAGGGGCGAGGCCCACTTGGTTCCCTCCGGATCTGAGATGCGCGGATAGTTGAGGGGCCGCAGCAGTCCCGGCTCGTTCTTCAGGAGGTTGTGGATCTGGAAGCGATCCCAGGTGTGGTTGCCGCCCGTGAAGATCCGCACGCCCGCCGTCCGCAACCGCTTGAGGATCTCCGCGCTGACACTTTTGCCTTCCCAGGCGTTCTCCACGTTGGCCACGCAGAGATCCACGCCATGCTCGTGCAGCAGGTTGGGCAGTTCGCACTCCACGGCCTTCAACCCGGACTCGCCCACCACGTCGCCGACAAACAGGATGCGCGCCAGAGCCTTCATCACTTGGCCATGCCGATGCTGCGAAACTCGCGCACCACGGTGACCCGGATCTGCCCCGGATAGAGAATGCGACGCCGGATCTCTTCGGCGATCTCCGTGGCCAGCAGGTCCAACTGATCCTCCGGCAATTCAGCAGGATTCACCACCACGCGCAGTTCGCGGCCGGCCTGCAGGACGAAGGCGCTATCCACGCCCACGAAGCCGTTGGCCACCTCCTCGATCTGCGTGAGCCGCTGGATGTAGCGGCCCATGTGCTCGCCGCGGATGCCCGGCCGGCTGAGGCTGACCTTGTTGGCGACATGGATCAGCGTCGCCATCAGCGAGCGCGTGCCCGCGTCGGCTTCCTGGAAGCGGATGGCCTCTTCGATGTCGGTCTTCTCGCCGTATTTGCGCACCAGATCCGCGCCCAGCGAGCAGGAGTCCGCCTCGGTGTAGCCGTCCACGGCCCGGCCGATGTCGTGCAAAAGGCCGACGCGCCGCACCCGGCGGCTGTCCACGTGCAGCTCGGCTGCCAGGATCCCCGCGATGCTGGCCACTTCCTTGGAATGGGCCAGGATGTTCTGGCCCTGGGTGTTCTTGAACGAGAGCAGGCCCAGGTGCCGGATCAGCTCCTGCTGCAGCCCGTGCACGCCCAAGTCCAGCATGGCCTGTTCGCCGATTTGCAAGATGGTCTGGGCCATGTCCTCGCGGACGCGCTCTACCACCTCCTCGATGCGGGCGGGATGGATGCGGCCGTCGTTGATCAGGGAGGCCAGGGTGATGCGGGCGATCTCCCGCCGCAGGGGATCGAAACTGGAGAGCAGGACCGTGCGCGGCGTGTCGTCCACCAGCAGCTCCACGCCCGTCACCACTTCGAAAGAGCGGATGTTGCGCCCCTCGCGCCCGATGATCCGGCCTTTGATCTCGTCGGAGGGCAGCTCGAAGACCGTCACGGTGGATTGGGCGCTGTGCTCGACGGCCGTGCGCTCCATGGCGTTGACCAGAATGCGGCGGGAATCCTGCGAGGCGTAGAGGCGGGCCTGTTCGCGGATCTCGTTGAAGTGCTGGGCGGCCTCCGACTGGACTTTGTGTTCCAGGTTGCGGAATAGCTGGGCCCGCGCCTCTTCGGTGGTTAGTCGCGCGATGCTCTCCAGCTTCTCGTTCTGCTGCTCGACGATCTCCTCGGCGCGCTTGCGGGCCTTCTCCAGCCGCTCGCCCTGGGCTTCGATCAGCTGCTCACGGTGCTTGAGATCCACCTCTTTGGAATTGAGGTGCTCGCGCTTCTTCTCCACCGTGAGTTCCTTCTCGCGGAGCTGGTTCTCGCGCTCCTTGAGCTGATCCTCCCGGCGTTGTTTCTTCTCCTCCATTTTTTCCAGCTCACGGCTCAGGCTCTCTTCGGCCTCCAGCCGAGCCTCGTGGGCCAGAGTCTCCGCCTCGGAGCGCGCGCCCCGCAGCAGGTCCTCCGCTTCGCGCAGCCGCAGCTGATAGTGGGAGTTCGCACCGCGCAGGGCCAGCTGGAAACCCACGAGCACTCCGGCTCCCAGCGCAAGCAAGCCAATCAACAGAGTGAGAAGAATGGTCATCGGACATCCCTGGATTGAGGGATGACGGTCATGGTTTGATGAGGGAAAAGAGCCCCTGCGAGTGGTCCAAATAAAAGAAACCTCTATACGTCACGGTGGGTGCCCGCCTGAATGCGTCTGGAATCCGCCGGTCCCGAAGGACTCCTCACCGAAATGAGGCGCGGCCTGTCATCGGCACTCGTGAGAGACAAGCTCCCATGTTCATTCTTATACGGTTCTTTTATAAAGGTTGGCACCCGCAGGGGCATTCTTGTGAAAGAACGCCCGCCGCGTCTCAAACGCCGCCGGCCTCCTTGGTCATCAAGTGATTCTCGATCCGCTTGCTTAGAACATCCAATGCGCCGGAGTCCCGGCCGCCCTCGCACTCCCGTCCCAGCAGTTCTCCCGCCAAGTTCAGGGCCACCAGGGCCGCCACAATAGCCGGCTCGCGATGCGTCGCGCCGTGGGCGACCTGATCCATGCGCTGGCGCACCAGCAACACGGCGGCGTCCAAGTCCATGTCGGACAACTCGGTCCGCAGGGGTACCCGGATCCCATGCAAGGTCACGGTTCGGCTGACACTCATGTTGTTTCGCTCGCGGGATTCGGTCCCGTCATCTATGGCCACGACCCGCATCCGGGTCTGTTCAGATCTCCAGGGTCTCGAGCAGAGCCTGCAACCGGCGCCGGGCCTCGTCCAGGCTGGCCGGATCGGGCAGGGCCGCCAGACGCTCGCGCAGGAGGCCCCGCTCCTGCTCCAGTTCATGCACACGTTTCAGGGCCTGGGCCAGGCGCTCTTCCAGTTGACGCAGCTTCTGCTGGGCCTCGCCGCGTTCCCGATCACTGCGCAGCAGCTCCTGCAGCGTCCCGCCGTGGGCGGTCAGCAGACGATCCACTTGCTCTTCGAGCCGCGCCAGGGGATCCACGTCAACTCCGCAGCCTGGCTCCATGCCGCTGTTCCGCCTGCTTGAGCAGGTCCGTCACCACCGGGTCCACGTCGGCGTCCGACAGGCTGCGCTCCCGGTCGTTGAAGCGCAGCCGGTAGCTGCGGCTCACGCAACCGTCGGGCACACCCTTGCCCTGATACACGTCCACCACCTGGACCTGCTGCAAGAGCGGACGTCCGGCTTCCAGCAACGTGTCCGCCAAGGCGCCGGCCGGCAACTCCGCGGGGCTGATCAGGCTCAAGTCCCGCAGGACCGAAGGCTGGCGGGAGAAGGGCTGGTAGCGGGGCAGCCCCGGCGCCAGGCGCGCCACGGACTCCAGGTCCAGATCCAAGGCGAAGACCGGCCACTCCGTGCCCATCCGTTCGCACAGACGGGGTTCCAGCTGGCCGAACACGCCCAGACGCTCCCCGTCCCGCTCGATGGCCAGCGAATTGGCCGAAAAGACGCCGTCAAGGTAGGGAAGCAAGCGGAGGCCTTCAAGGTGAAGATGGCTCAGCAACAGCAGGACGACTTCCTTGAGATCGTGGAAGCCATAGGCCTCGGCCGGGCCCTGCCAGCTTTCCGGGCGCAGCTGGCCCACCAGCAGCAGGGCCAGGTGCAGGGACTCGCGGCAGCCGGTGGCGCAGGCGGGGTCGGGATGGAACTCCCGGTCCAGTTCGAAGAGCCGCTGGCCCTCCGCGCGCCGGTTCAGGTTGTAGACGGCGGTCTCCAG
Organism: Acetofilamentum sp.; assembly: GCA_020726405.1. Classification (GTDB taxonomy): domain Bacteria; phylum CAIWAD01; class CAIWAD01; order CAIWAD01; family CAIWAD01; genus CAIWAD01. The sequence continues at coordinate 9,025 of DYSB01000001.1, forward strand.
CAGACTGGGCAGCAGGCTGGGCCGCAGCACGGACATCTCCTGGGAGAGCGGATTGCGGATTTGTAGCACCGGGCGCTCGGGCAGCACGCGCTCCAGCTGGCGCGGGTCCGTCATGCTGTAGCTCATCACTTGGCGGAAGCCCAGGCCGACGGCCTCCCGGCGCACGCGCTCCAGCAGCTCGCGCCGCGGGTTGCCGCGCTGGCCCAGCGGCACGCGGGCGGAATCCGGCTGGGGCACCTGCTCGTAGCCCTCCAGCCGCACGACTTCCTCGATCAGGTCGATCTCACGCTCCAGATCGTGGCGCCAGCTCGGCGGTGTCACGCGGAGGCCTTCGGCGCTGGTTTCGCACTCGCAGCCCAGCGCCTCCAGATGCGCGCGCATGCGCTCCGCGCTCAGGGCCAGGCCCAGCACGGCGTTGCAGCGCGCGCTGCGCAGAGTCAGCGGTTGGGGCTGCCAGGGCCGGGGATCGGCGTCGGCGCAGCCGCCGGCCAATTGGCCGCCGGCAGTCAGGGCCACCAGCGAGCTGGCCCGCCGCAGCACGGCCTCCACATCCCGGGGATCCACGCCGCGCTCGAAGCGCCGACTGGAATCCGAGGACAGGCCCGCCCGCCGGGCGCCCATCCGGATGCCGACGGAATCGAAGACCGCGCACTCCAGCAGGATCTCCGTGGTGTCCGCGGCGATGCCCGAGTTCAGGCCGCCCATGATGCCCGCCAGGGCCACCGGGCGCTCGCCGTCGCAGATCAGCGTGTGCTCCACGTCCAGCGTGCGCTCCTGGCCATCCAGGGTGGTGAAACGCTCGCCCGCCGCGGCGTTCCGCACGTGGATGCGCCGACCCCGGACCTCGCGCAGGTCGAAGGCGTGGAGGGGATGGCCCAGCTCCCACATCACGTAGTTGGTCACGTCCACCACGTTGGAGATGGAGCGCAGCCCGACGGCCTCCAGGCGGTTCACCAGCCAGCGCGGACTGGGGCCCACGCGCACGCCGCTCATCCGCTGGCCCGCGTAGCGCGAACAATCGGCGCAGGCGGGGTCGAGCACGATCTCCACGCGCTCGTCGCCATCCGCTGCCGGGGCGGCCGGCGCCTCCGGCCGGCTCAGCGGGACGCCGCGCAGGGCGGCCAGATCCCGGGCGATGCCCAGGATGGAATAAGCGTCGCCGCGGTTCTGGGTGATCTCCAGATCCAGCACCACGTCCTGCAGGTTGTAGTCCCGGGCCAGCGGATCGCCGGGCTTCCAGTCCGCTGGGTCGAGGAGTTTCAGTCCGCTGTGGTCGTCGGAAAGGCCCAGCTCCACCTCGCTGCAGAGCATGCCCTCGCTGTCCACGCCACGGATGCGGGCCTTCTTGAGCGGCTGCTCCACTCCCGGCAACACGGCGCCCAGTTGCGCCAGGGGTACGGTGAGCCCTTCGGCCACGTTGGGCGCGCCACAGACCAAGGTCAGCCGACCTGCGCCGTGATTCACCGTGACCAGCCGCAGGCGGTCGGCGTTGGGATGGGGCTCCACCTTCTCCACGAAGGCCGCCACCACGCCGATCAACTCACGCCCGATGCGCTGCACGCTCTCCACCTCGAACCCCAGCATGGTGAGTTCGTGGGTCAGCGCCGCCACGCCCGCCGGGCTGGTGTCCACCGGCAGGAAATCGTTCAGCCAGGAAAGGGAGATCTTCATCGTCACACCGCCATCTGGATTTTTCCGGACGGTCACGAAGTTCAGGAAGAGGCCGAAGAACACGAAGACGAATCAGGGTGTCACCCGACTGCCGCTTCTCTTCGATCGGTCTCCCGCTTCCTGATCTTCGTTCCGCTTCGTGTGCTTCGTGTCCCGCTCCGGGTCCGCTCAGAATTGTTCGAGGAAGCGCCAGTCGTTTTCGTAGAAGAGCCGGATGTCGTCCACACCGTAGAGCAGCATGGCCATGCGCTCCACGCCCAGGCCGAAGGCGAAGCCCGTCCACTCCTCCGGGTCCAGGTCCACACCGGTCAGCACGGCGGGGTCCACCAGGCCGCTGCCGCCCATCTCCAGCCAGCCCGAGTGCTTGCAGACCCGGCAGCCCGCGCCGCCGCAGAAGATGCAGCTCACGTCCACCTCGGCGCTGGGCTCGGTGAAGGGGAAGAAGTGCGGCCGGAAGCGCAGGCGCGTGTCCGGCCCGAACATGCGGCGGTAGAACTCCAGCAGCGTACCCTTCAGGTCGGCGAAAGTCACGCCGTGATCCACGTAGAGGCCCTCCACCTGCATGAACATCGGGCTGTGGCTGGCGTCCGGCTTGTCGTTGCGGTAGACGCGGCCCGGCGCAATGATCCGCACCGGCGGCTTGACCTGCTCCAGCACGCGGATCTGCACCGGGCTGGTCTCCGTGCGCAGCATGTGGCCCTGCTGCAGGTAGAGGCTGTCGGACTCCATTCGCGCCGGATGCCAGAAAGGCGTGTTGAGCATGTCGAAGTTGTAGCGCTCGGTCTCCACTTCCGGGCCGTCCTCCACGGTGAAACCCATCCGCGTGAAGATGCCCGTGATGCGGTCCAGGATCTGCTGCAGCGGGTGCAGGGAGCCCGTCCGGACGGGGTGGCCCGGCAGGGTGAGGTCCACACGGGCCACGCCCTCGCGGTTCAGCAGCTCCTCCTGGCGGGCCATGAAGACGGCCTCCAGTTCCTCCTTCAGCACGTTGATCTGCGCGCCAAAGGCCGGGCGCTCTTCGGCAGGCAGCTCGCGCATCTGCTTGAAGAGGTCCTGCAGCCGCCCCTTGCGGCCCAGCCAGCCCTGATGCACGGCCGCCAGGGCCTCGCGGTCCGCGGCGGCGGCCAGGGCGGCGAGGAACTCGGCGCGCAGGCTGTCGAGGGTGTTCATGGTGTGCTCCACGTCCGTTGAAAACTCAAGCTCCCGGGATCGACCGGTTTTCCAGGTCCGCACTTTGCCGGGCCACTCGTCTGCACTGCGCTCCGCGCGCCCCGACAAGGAAAAGTCCCCGCGCGGGGGACATTTCCAGGTGCGATTCCGGGCTGCGCTAGCGCAAGGATCGCACCAGCTCGCCAAAGGCATCCGGTTCCCGGACGGCCAGGTCGGCCAGCTGGCGGCGGTCCAGCGTGACGCCCTTCACATCCAGCAGATGGATGAACGTGCTGTAGTTCATCTCGGTGTCGTGGATGCGCACCGCGGCGTTGATGCGGGCGATCCACAAGCGGCGGAACTCGCCCTTGCGAACCTTGCGGTGCATGGTCGAGGTGGCCAGGGCGCGATCCACGGCTTGCAGCGTCTGGCGCAGCAGGTTCTTGCGACCGCCGCGGAAGCCCTTGGCCAGGGCGAAGACGCGCTTGCGACGAGCCTTGGAGGCGGGATTGTTTGTTGCTCTCGGCATCTGTCAGGCCTCCTTAGCAGGTCAACATGCGCTTCACGCGCGGCTCATCGGCTTCCGAAACCAGGCCGGCGTGGCGCAGATTGCGCTTGCGGCCCGGGGACTTGCTGGTCAGAATGTGGCTGGCGTAGGCCTTGTGGCGCTTCACCCGACCGGTGCCGGTCAGTTTGAAGCGCTTGGCCGCGGCGCGGTTGGTCTTCATCTTGGGCATCTCTATTCCTCCGTCTTCTTCTTCATCACTTTCTTGGGTGAAAGCAGGGCGCTCATGCTGCGCGGACCGTCCATCTTGGGCTCCTGCTCGACCAGGGCCACGTCCTTGAGGATCTCGATGAACTTGTCCAGCGTGTCCTGGCCGAATTCCTTGTGCGTGATCATGCGCCCCCGGAACACCACGAAGGCCTTCACCTTGTGCCCGTCGTCCAGGAACTCCCGACCCTGCGCCGCCTTGGTCTCCAGATCGTGCCCGCTGATCTTGGGGGTCAGGCGCACACCCTTCACCGTGATGGTGTGCTGCTTGACCTTGGCTGCCTTGTCCTTCTTGGACTGCTGGTAGAGGAACTTCCCGTAATCCATGATCTTGCAGACCGGCGGGTCTGCATTGGGCGCGATCTCCACCAGATCCAGCCCGTCCTGGAGTGCCATCTCCCGGGCCACCTGTGTGTCCACGACACCCGCCTGGGAACCATCCGCCGCGATCAGCCGGACATTGGGAATGCGGATGTGCTCGTTGATCCGGTGCTTGGGCACCAGGATCGTCGGGCGTTGCAGGAATTTCCTTCTGGCGATGATGGGCTCCTTGTGCTGTGCCTGCGCGGTTCAGGCGTTCGCCGTTCCCATGACCGGCGTCCCGCGACGGGATCAGGCGCGACTACGCCGTCACCGACTCCTCCAGGCGGCGGCCGTCGACCAGGCCCCGCAGTTCGCTGACCAGTTCCGCCACCGGACGCACGCCCAGGTCGCCCTGGCCATGCCGGCGCACCGCCACCAGGCCCTGCTCGGCCTCGCGCGCGCCCACCACCAGGATCCAGGGGATCTTGCGCAGCTCGGCGGCGCGGATCTTGTAGCCGATCTTCTCCGAGCGCGTCTCCAGCTGGGCCCGCAGGCCCGCCTTGAGCAGCTCCTGTTGCACGCTCCGCGCGGCCTCCAGCTGCCCCTCGGTGATGGGCAGCACGATGGCCTGGACGGGCGCCAGCCAGGTGGGCAGGTTGCCGGCGAAGTGCTCGATCAGGATCCCGATGAAGCGCTCGAAGGAGCCGAAGATCGCGCGGTGGATCATCACGGGGCGCTGGCGGCTGCCATCCTCCGCCGTGTACTCCAGCTCAAAGCGCTCGGGCATGCTGAAGTCCAGCTGGATGGTGGCGCACTGCCAGCGGCGCCCCAGGCAGTCCTTGATGTGGAAGTCAATCTTCGGACCGTAGAAAGCGCCGTCGCCGGGGTTCAGCTTGTAGGCGGCGCCCACCCGCGCCAGGGCCGCCTTGAGGGCGCCCTCGGCCTGCTCCCAGACTTCCAGGCTGCCGATGAACTTCTCCTCCGGCCGGGTGGAGAGTTCCATCTCGTAGCCGAAGCCGAAAGTCGAGTAGATCCAGTCCACCAGCTGGATGACCTTGACGATCTCGTCCTCGATCTGGGGCGGGGTGCAGAAGATGTGCGCGTCGTCCTGGGTGAACATGCGCACGCGGAACAGGCCCTGGAGCACGCCGGACTTCTCGTGGCGATGCACCTGGCCCAACTCCGCCAGCTTGAGCGGCAGTTCCTTGTAGGAGTGCGGCTGGCTGCCGAAGATCGTGCAGCAGCCCGGGCAGTTCATGGGCTTGACCGCGTAGTCCTGCTCGTCGATCTGCGTGAAATACATGTTCTCGCGGTAGTGCTCCCAGTGGCCGCTCTTGTGCCAGAGACTCTCCGAGAGGATCATGGGCGTGCGGATCTCGCTGTAGCCGGCCTCGCGGTGCAGCTCGCGCCAGAAACGCACCAGCTCGTCGTAGACCACGGTGCCGTTGGGATGCCAGAAGGGGAAGCCCGGCCCCACCTCGTGGAAGGAGAACAACTCCAGCTCGCGGCCCAGTTTGCGGTGGTCGCGCTTCTTGGCTTCCTCGATCAGGAACAGGTGCTGGTCCAGCTCCGCCTGGCTGGGGAAGCTGATGGCGCGCACGCGCTGCAGCTGCTCGTTCTTCTCGTCCCCGTGCAGGTAGGCGCCGGCCACGCTGAGCACCTTGACGGCCTTGATCTTGCCCGTATCCAACAGGTGCGGACCGCGGCAGAGGTCGGCCCAGGCGCCCTGCTCGTAGACGCTGATCGACTCGCCGCGCGCCGCGATGGCGTCGATGAGTTCCAGCTTGAAGCGCTCGCCCCGGGCCGCGAAAAAACTGCGGGCCTCGTCGGCGCAGAGCTCGCGCCGGACCAAGCGCTCCTTGCGTTTGAGCACCTCGCGCATCTTCTCTTCGATGCGGGTGAGGTCCTCTTCGCCGATGGGAGTGGGGAACTTGATGTCGTAGAAGAAGCCGGCCTCGGTGGCAGGGCCGTCGTCCAGCAGGGCCGCGGGCCACAATTCTTTGACGGCCTGGGCCAGCACGTGGGCCGAACTGTGCCAATACACGGTCTTGCCCGCCTCGTCTTCCCAAGTCAGGAAGCGAATGCGGGCATCCTTGTGGATCGGATGGACCAAGGAAACAAGCTCGCCGTCCAAATCAGCCGCGAGGGCGGCCTTGGCGAGGGAAGGGCTGATTTCCTTGGCGACTTCCAGCGGCGTGGCGCCAGGTTGAACCTGACGCTGGGCGCCGTCCGGAAAGGTTAGGGTGAACATGGTCCCCAGCCTTTCTGTTTGACCGGAGTGACGTGCGCCAGGACGTCATCTCCTTGTCGCGGAATGATTTCGGTCCTTCAGGACCTCCGCGAGTGGGCGACACGGGATTTGAACCTGTGACCTCTTGCGTGTCGAGCAAGCGCTCTAACCAACTGAGCTAGCCGCCCCCAGAAGCCGCGAAATGTAGAGTTGCCCGAGGCTGGAGTCAAGAACTCAGGTAGATTTCTCGTTGACTTTGTCGTTGGGGAGGAGATGTCCACAGATTACACAAATTACACGGATCAAAAACTGTTTTCATCTGAAACCAAATTTTGTCGCAATTGATGGTCATTCTAAATACCTGCAACTTTCAAACCTATTGACAGATAATATGAGTTTAACGATGCAGTGTAGCATTTATTCAATTTATTGCCTTAATTCGTGAAATTTGTGTAATCTGTGGATACCTGGTTTTACCTAACTCTACCTCCCGGCGCCGCGCAGCACCGTGCGCACCGTATAGAGCAAAATGCGCAAGTCCAGGCCCAGGCTCATGTTCTCCAGGTAGAACAGGTCCAGGCTGAGCTTGTCCTCCAGCCGGGTCAGGCTCTGGTCGTAGCGCTGGCGCACCTGGGCCCAGCCCGTCAGGCCGGGTCGGACGTTGTGGCGGCGGGCGTAGAGCGGCCAGCGGCGGATGTATTCGTCCACCAGCGCCTTCTGCTCCGGGCGTGGCCCCACCAGCGACATCTGCCCGCGCAGCACGTTCCAGACCTGGGGCCACTCGTCCACCCGGTAGCGGCGCAGCACGCGGCCCAGCGGCGTCAGGCGCGGATCATGCTCGGTCACCGGGGGCGGGGCGCCGCTCTCCAGGGTCGCGACGGTGTCGGCGTGCAGCATGGCCACGTGTTCGGCCGGGTGCAGGGTGCGGAACTTGAGCAGCGTGAACTCCCGCCCGCCGCGCCCCACCCGGCGCTGGCGGAAGAGGGCGGGCGCCCCCGGGCTCTGCCAGTGGATCAGCGGCGGCAGGATGAGCAGCAGCGGCAGGCCGGCCAGCCCCAGCAGCAGGCCCGCGCCCAGATCCAGCCCGCGTTTGAGCAGGAACTGCCAGGGCGCCATCAGGTGCGGGAAGACCTGGATGACCGGCATGCCCCAGATGTCGAAGGCCTTGAGGTTGCCCAGCACCAAGTCGTAGAGGTCGGGCACGATGAGCACGTCGGCGCCCTGGCGCGTGGCACGCTGGATCACTTCGAAGAGCAGCTCGCGCTCGGGCTCCGTGACCACCACTTCCACCACCTGGCGCTCGCGGATCAGCGGCTCCAGCTCGTCCAGGCCACCATCGGCGGCGGACAGGCCGGCGACCTCGCCCTGCCCGGGCGGCCGCACGCGGGCCACCACGCGGTAACCCATCCCGGGATGGAGGCGGAACTGCTCCAGCAGCTGGCGGGCCCGCTCGCCGGAGCCCACCACCAAAGTGGCGCGCTGCCCCAGCCCGCGCTCCAGCAGGCGCTTCTGCACGGTGCGGAACAGCACGCGGCCGGTGCCCGCCCCCGCCGCCAACACCAGGCCGTAGCTAAGCAGCAGCAGGCGCGAGGCCGAGAGCGCCGGGCGGCCCGGCTCCAGCGTGATCACGAAGAGCAGGATCAGGCCCACCAGCACGGAGGCCGCCACCTCCTGCACGGCGCGGTAGCGGCTGACGTGGTAGAGCTTGCGGTACTGCCCGCGCAGGGCGAAGATCGCCAGCCAGAACAGGCTGAGCACCAGGTAGGCGGCCAGAGGTAGTTGGAAGGGCTCGGGCTCCGTGAACAGGCCCGAGCGGAAGCGCAGAAACCAGGTGAGCCAAGTGGAAGCCCAGATGCTGGCGAAGTCCACCACCACCAGGAACAGCCGTTCCCAGGACAGGCGTCTCACGGCGGACTCCTTGCTCTCTCAGATACTGCGCGCCACCAGCACAACGGTCATGATCTGGGAGGCAACCAGCAGGCCTTCCTTGAACTTCTCCCAGGCGGTGAGATCCTCCCGCGGCACCAACATCAGGGCGTCGCCGGCGGCCATTACAGTTCCCAGGGAGGCAGGGCTGAACTGGTCCTCCCCCACGTGGCGCAGGCGCAGCTCGTTGAGCCGCGCGCCACGCAGCTTGCCGCCCGCGGCTTTCAGGTAGTCGCGGACCGTCCACCCATCCCGCCAAGCCTGGACACCCGGATGCTTGACGGCGCCCAGCACCTCCACGTCGTCGGAGCGGCGCAGCACGCGGACTTCGTCGCCGTCGGCCAGAATCAGGTGCGCGGCGTCCAGGCGTCCATTCTCGTAGACCACCGACACCCTGCCGCCCTCCTGGATGACGCGGGCCTTGAGGTATTCCCGTTCGAAGCGCGAGATGTCGCTCCCCGCACTTCGCAGCTCCGCGAAGTTCCTCTCCAAGTCCATCTCCGGCCGGCGGGTGACCTTGATGGCCATGAGCGCGGCAGACTGGCTGTCCGGCTGGGCCCACTCCAGCAATTCCGCCAACGTCGTCTGACCCGGATTGATCGCGTAGGGCCCGGGCCGCAGCACGCGTCCGTTGATGGTCACCTGTTTGGACATGTCCTGGAGGTTGTCCGCCCGCATGTAAAGGCGGTCGTAGGCTTGAATGCTGATGCCCCGGTACTCGGGGGACTGCTCACTGAAGCGCCAATTGCCGACGAAATTGCCGAAGGGATCGAAGCGCACCAGTTCGTACGCCACGCCCGTCAGGCCGATGCGCGGCCCGCCCAGAATCTCCACGATGTCCGCCGGCGTATCGCCCTCGCGGAACTCCACTTCGTCCTGGCCTTGCCGGAAGGAGCCAAACACGCGGACGATGGAATTGCGGAAGCTGAACAGGATCCGGTCACCGCTCTCCAGCACCGGGTCCTGCTCCAGATCACCCGTGCGCAGGTATCTGAGCAGGTCCACGTGTAGAGCGCTGTCGCCGCGAACCACTTCCACGTTGCGGAAGGCCAGCGGCATTTCCTGGGCCAGGGCCGAGACCTGCTGCAGGGCGCCACTGGTGCTGGTGGAAGGCACCATCATTTGCTGAGCCGCCGCGCCACGGAAGTTGGGCAGCCAAGTGGGCGGCTTGAGCACCGTGTGCAGGCGCGTGGTGTAATTCAACTCCAGAAACCGGGGCACCAGGTCGGCGCCGCTCACCGTCACCTGGATGCGGCGGGGGCGAGCCACCCACACATCCACGGAGTCGCACCCGTACATGATGGCCAGGCGCGGTCCCAGCCTGCGACGCAGTTCCAGCAGACTCAGTCCGGCCACAGACACGCGGCCCAGACCTGGCAGTTCCAGCCGGCCGTCCGTGTCCACCAAGTCTTCCTTGCGGTTCAGATCCACGTTGAAGGCCAGATGCCCCACCAGGTCGCCGGGACCGAGGATGTACTCCGCCGGGTCCACGGGCTGGTCCAGGATCCAGTCCGCCATGGGGGTCGCCGTGGCGCCGGAGGCGGTGGTTGTTTTCTTGATCATGCCCAGATCGAACTGGGCGACGCCCGTTCCCACCCCGGCCAGCAGGGTCAGCAGCAGCCAGCAAACCGACATTCGCCTCATCGTGTCCCGTCCTCCATTCGTCGGTGCAGGCCGCCCGTCCAGGCCTTGTTGTCGGAGTACCAATCCAGGGTGCGGGCCAGTCCGTCCTCAAAATCGACGCGCGGGCGCCAGCCTAGTTCGCGTTCCAGTTTCGTGGCGTCGATGGCGTAGCGCAGGTCATGGCCCGGCCGGTCGCCCACGAAGCGGATCAGGCTCTCGGGCTTGCCCAGCTTGCGCAGCAGCAACCTGACGATCTCGATGTTCCGCCACTCGTTGTTGCCGCCCACGTTGTAGACGGCGCCATCCGCCGCGCGGGTGAAGACGGTCCAGAGCGCCTCCGCGTGGTCCTCCACGTAGAGCCAGTCGCGCACGTTGAGGCCCCGGCCGTAGACGGGCAGTTCCTCGTCGCGCGTGGCCTTCCAGATCATCAGCGGAATCAGCTTCTCGGGAAACTGGTAGGGCCCGTAATTGTTGCTGCAGCGCGTGAGCACGGCCTCCACGCCGAAGGTGCGGCGCCAGGCCTGGAGAAGCAGATCGCCCGCCGCTTTGCTGGCGCTGTAAGGACTGGAGGGCGCAAGCTGCGTCTCTTCCGTGAAGCGCCCGCCGCCCTCGCCCAGGTCGCCGTAGACCTCGTCCGTGGACACCTGCAGGAGGCGCAGGCGCCGGCCCCGGGCCTGCTGGGCTCGCAGGCCGTCCAGCAGCACACGCAGCCCCAGGATGTTGGTGCGCAGGAAGACGTCGGGATCGTCGATGCTGCGGTCCACATGGCTCTCGGCCGCGAAGTTGATCAGGCCGTCCACGCGCTCCAGCAGGGAATTCACCAGCCTTAAGTCCAGGATGTCCCCGTGGACGAACTCGTAGCCTTCCCGGCCCTCCAGCTCCGCCAGACTCGCGCGGCAGCCGGCGTAGGTCAACGCGTCCAGGTTGACGACGGCGTGCTCCGGGTGTCGCGCCCGCAGCCAGCGGATGAAGTTGCAGCCGATGAATCCCGCCCCGCCGGTGACCAGCAGCCTCATGCGGCCTCCGCTCCAGAGGTCACGAAGAGCACGAAGGCCGGAGAAGCACACGAAGAGAAGAATCGAGTTGGGGATCGGATCATTGCGGCATCATCCATGCCATGCGTCAATTGTTCGCTTGCCACCAGACAATCCAGTTCTCTCATGCTCTGGCCCTTCGTGCCCTTCTTCCGACTTCGTGAACTTCGTGTCCCGCCCTAGACCCGCGCCCGGCGGCTCTCCAGGTAGAGGGCCACGATCAGCACCAGCAGCGCCGTGCCGGCCATCACGGGCCAGGCCAGCAGATCCTGGAAGCGGCCGATGGCCAGGCTGATGCGGCCCATCACCGTGTAGCCGAAACTGGCGCCGAAACTCATCATCAGGAAGGCGATGCCCACCTTGGAGACCACGCCCAGCGCGCCCGTGTGCTTCTTGGAGAAGAAGAAATAGAACACGCCCGCGCAGACGCCGATCACCACCAGCAGGTTGGAAAAGATCTCCACCAGCATGTTCACGCGCATCTGGGTGGGGCTGCCCGTCACGCCGTAGGGTTCGAGGAACCCCGCCGGATCCCGGCGGAAAGCGTCCAGTTGGAGCCGCGTGTAGGGCGTCACCCGGTCCGGGCTGGTGTGCAGCGCGATGGTGTGCCGCAGCCAGCCCTGGCGCAGCAGACGCAGCTCGCGCAACACGCCCGCGCGCCAGTAACTCAGGAAGGCCGCATCGGCCGCCCGCCGGGCGGAATCCGGCAGCCCGGCGAAGATCGCCAGCTGGGCCTGCAGTTCGGACCGGTACCCGCCGTCCAGCGGGGCCAGCCGCGCCAGCAGGTTCCGCACCTGCTCGGCCTTCCATTCACCCAGCAGCACGGGCCGCGGATTGACTTCACTCAAGAGCGAGTCCGCCAGCCGACGCGTGACGGGCAGGCTCCAATCGGGCTGGCGTTCCGCGGGAAAGCCCTCGCTCTTCAGCAGCTGAACCAGGGGCGGACGGCCCGCCGGGAAGGCCAAGGCCTCCGCGGCGACAGCCGGCGCCAAGTCGAGGTAGCGGCCGCAGGCCTCCAGCAAACCCGCGCGGCCGGCGGGCGACTCCAGCCAGACGCGCGTGGCCACGAGGACCAGCCGGTCCTGCCAGGGCGCCAGCTCCGTTGTGGGCAGCTGGCCCGGAGCGGGCAGGCTCTCCTCCACGGGCATGCCGCCCAGCCCAGCGCAGAGCAGGCGCTCGAACTCCGCGTCCGCGCCCACCACCGCGGCTTGGCCCACGCGCATGGCCTTGAAACCCTCGCGCACCCGGGACTCCGGGGCTTCGATGTCGCTCAGACCCGCCAGCCCGTTGAGGCGCTGCTCCAGCTCCCCTTGCCAGGCCAGTCCGGCAGCGGCGGCGCGGCTGGAATCCTCCCCCAGCGCTTGCAGCCAGTCGGCGATCCAGTCCACCTGGGCCTGGCGACGCGCGCCCATTTCCCCTTGCGGCAGCACGCCCGCCGACTCCATGGCCGTCACCACCGTCTCCTTGCCGGAGAAGTCCTTCATGGTGGCTTCCAACTGCGGCACCAGCGCGCCCTGGGCGGCCTGGATGATCTGGATCCCGGCGAAAGCGCCGATCACGTAGGCCAGCGGCCAGCGGCTCAGCCAGTGCAGTTTGCGGCTGATTTTGAACAGCATCAGGATGCCCAGAGCCAGGAAGACGTAGTAGATGAACTGCCCGTGGGCTAGCCGCTCCAGCAGGCTGACGGGGTGGTCCGGGTAGGCCTCGGGCGCCAGTTGGCCCGCGCGGAAGAGCTGCTGGCGCACCGCGTCCACGGGCGGCAGCAGGCGGTTGATCAGATTGGGCCGGAGGATCTGGAACCAGACCAGCACCACGCCGTAGCCCGTGGAGACGCCCACGAAGACGTGCTCGGCGAACTTGTAGAAGGGGTTGTCCTGGTAGAGGAAGCTGAAGATCATCAGCGTCGAGAAACAGACCAGGAAGGCCCCCAGGACCTCCACGGAGAAGAGCGCGCCCATCAGTTTCTCCTCCCGCGGGTCATGAAGTAGGCCACGTTGCCCAGGGCGATGAAGGCGATGATCAGCAGGTGCCCGAAACTCTGGGCGTCCATGCCGCGCGTGGCCAGCCCGGGCACGCCCACCAGCTGCTCATAGTCCGCGCTGCCTTTCATGCCGCCCGCCAGTCCGGCGAGCTGGCCGGCCTCGTAGTAGGGGATGTTGTCCGGCGCCATCACGGCCGTGCAGGCGGCCACCATCTTCAGCCCGAAGCGGCCCTGGGCCGTCTCCACCCACTCCTTGGTGCCCGGGCTGCCGCCCGAGACGTTCACGAACAGGTCGCTGTCCCCCAGTTTGCGCAGGCTCTGCATCAGCGAGATTTGTGACACGGGCGTGCCGTCGTAGCTCTGCGGAAACGTGGCGTGGATGTTCTCGCCCATCCCCAGCATGGCCAGCTGGCGGCCGTCCTTGTAGCCCAGGTTGACGTAGTCGATTTTCTCCCGCAGCCCCAGTGGCTTGACCTCTTCCGCCTGCAGGGCCTGCTCGATGGCCTGGTTGACCAGCGGCGGTGCGCCGGCCCACAGGCAGCTCACCACCACTTTCAACTTGCGGCGGAAGATGTGGCGGAACAGCGCTTCGGTAAAGGGCTGCAGCTCGGGTTTGGAGCCTGGATCGTAATCGCACGAGACCAGCACCACGCTGCCCTCGTCCAGGTCCTCGATGGCCTGGTAGAGGTTCTCCACCGCGGGATCCGTGCTGAACGGCAGACCGAAGGGCACGATCAGCGGCGTGAGGATGCAGAGCGCCATCAAGAGGAAAATCCAGCGCCGGTCCAGGGCCAGGAAACGCTGCAGGCCGCGCAGGAGGGCGTTCATCACTCACCTCCCAGGTAGCTGCGCTCCAGACCCAGGATCACGCGCAGACCGGTGGAGATGGCCCCCAGCGAAGCGCCGATCATGATCGCCCGCTTGCCCGCCAGGTTGGGGAAATTCATGATCCAGTCGCTGATGCCCGGCAGCCCGCTCCAGATCTTCTCCCCCACCGGGATGCGCCCGATCATCACCAGCGTGGCGCAGCCCAGCAGCAGCGTGGCCTCCAGGCTGCGGGCCCGGAAGGCGCGGAAGGCCGCGCTGGCGATGTAAAAGGCCAACAGGCTGAACATGGTGGCCTGGAGCGGCACGTAGAGATTCAGGTAGAGCCAATTGAAGGGCGAGCCCTCGGCGATGCCGCGCCAGAAGCCCAGCCCCACCATCAGGGCCAGGGCGGCCAGCAGGGCGAGCTTGGGCACGACGTCCTGGCCGCGCTTGATCCGGGCCACGTTCACCGAGACGATGCTATAGATGCCCAGCACGTAGGTGAAGGCCATGATCACGATGCCGCCGTTGGTGATGGCCTCCTTGGTGGTGCTGACCCAGGGAATTCCCGTCAGGAAATTCTCCAGGATCATCCAGGTGCCCAGCAGGAAGGCGATGATCAGCGGGATTTCTTTTTTCATGTCGGTGTGGACTCCTCGGCGCTGCGGGCGCGGTTGCCGGGCCTATTGGATCAGGAACCAGTCCCGGAAGCGCCCGGCGCCCTCCAGCCAGCCCAGGGAGTCCAGGGTGACCAAGAGGGAGCCCAGCAGCATCACGGCGATGCAGACGATCTTGTACCAGTCCGTGGCCTTGAGATTGGAGAGCAGCTTGGGGTCGCGGCTCAGGTAGGCCGAGGCGGCGAACAGCTCCTCGCCGATCAGCGTGTAGTCGCAGGCCGCGATGAAGAAGGGCAGTTGGGTGACCTCAGCCGTCCCCGCCACCTGGATGGCCTTGGCCTCGAAGCCCGTCTCCGAGAGGATCAGCGACTCGGCGAAGAAGCGCCCCAGCAGCAGGTTGGCGGCGGGGCGCTCGCGCAGCATGATGCCGTTGACGCCCGCCGTGTAGGCGAACTGCTCATCCGAGATGAAACTGATGTTGCCCGGCTTGTGGTCTTCCGGCACGCCGGCGTTGTAGAAGCCCTGGCGCACCATCTCTTCGGCCACGCTCATGACGAACGGAATGCGGCAGGGCACGAAGATCTCGGTCTTGTAGCGGGCCGCTGTCTCGGCCACCTTCCCCAGGATCAGCATCGAGGCGATGGTCTGAATGTCCTGCATGTCCTCGATGCCCGGCACGTAGAGGATGGGCCGGCCCATCTCCGTGCAGCGGCCCACGGCCTCCTCGATGGCGTCGATGCCCGCGATGCGCCGGATGAACAGGGAGCCGGGATCGCGCTTGATCCGCTGGTAGAAGTAGAAGAGCAGGACCACCATCAGCACGATGGTGCAGAAGACCGTGATCTGCCCGGCGCTGAGTGTGAGCGACCCCAGGGCGACCTGGGCAAGGGAGACCGGCATGAGACCCCCGGATTGTCGGATCGGTGTGCGGCCGGTGCAGCCGAATCGGCGTCTCGGCACGGCTCCGTCAGTGGCCCGCGGGTGGGTGCGGGCGCCCGGCAGTGTAACGAATGGTCGGGGCCGGAGAAAGGCTGCAAGCGGCGCGGCGGGCTGCCGAACCGGCCGGAAACAACAAGCCCCGCCAGGGCGGGGCTTGCGACGGAGGAGGTGGGATTCGAACCCACGGTGCACAGTTAAGCACACAACGGATTTCGAGTCCGTCCGATTCAACCACTCTCGCACTCCTCCGGGATGCTGGTCAACTGGTTCGCCGGAGCCAACGGCCCCTGGACGAACCACGCCTAACCAATCACCGGCGTCAGGCCGGGTCGAACGGGCAGCAACGTAACACACGAGGCAGCCGGAGCCAAGCTGCGCCGGGCTGTCCGCCGGGCTGGACAGTTGGGACGTGGCGTGGGACAGGCGGCGAGCCCGGGTCCGCGCACCTTGACGCCAGCAAAAAATAGTGGCTCTGGGACCCCACTTTACGGGGAACCTGAATAGGCCTAAGTTCTGTTCAGCCGCTCCCCAAGCCTTTGGGCGGGTGGGGGGCGGTGGGATGGCTCGTCAATACTTACTTCCGAACTCCCCCAACAAGCTCGGCAGCGCTCAGCGGAAGGCCACGGCGGTCCCGCTCACGCTCACCATCAGCATGCTGCCCGAACTCCCCACCACTTCGTAGTCCAGGTCGACGCCCACCACGGCATCCGCGCCTTTGGCCCGGGCCTGCTCCTCCAGCTCGCGCAGGGCCACTTCGCGCGCCTTCTGCAGCTCCTTTTCATAGGCCTGGGCACGCCCGCCCACGATGTCGCGGATGTTGGCGAAAAAGTCCTGGATGATGTTGGCGCCCAGGATGGCCTCGCCCGTGACGATGCCCAGATAGCGGGCAATGGGCTGGCCTTCAATACTCGGGGTCGTCGTCACGATCATGGAGCACCTCCGGTTGTTCACGTGTCCTGGCCAGGCGGGCTTCCGCCCGGCGCTCCCGAAAAAACCCGCGTAGCAGCTCGCCGCACTCGAGCTCGCGCACGCCGCCCAGCAGTTCCACCCGGTGGTTCAGCTCCGATCGTTGGACCACGTTGTGGACGCTGCCGCAGGCCCCGGCCTTGGGATCCCAGGCGCCGAACACCACCAGCGGAATCCGCGCCAGCACGATGGCGCCGCCGCACATGGTGCAGGGCTCCAGCGTGACATAGAGCGTGCAGGCCTCCAGGCGCCAGGAACCCAACTGATTGGCCGCGGCGGTGATGGCCAGCACTTCGGCGTGCGCCGTGGGATCCTGCAGGCTCTCCGTGCGATTGTGGCCGCGGCCGATTACCTGACCTTGGTGGACGATCACGGCGCCCACGGGCACCTCGCCCAGTTCGGCCGCCCGGCGAGCCTCGCGCAGGGCCATGTCCAGAAAGAGCTCGTGTGGATTCACCGCGGCTTCCGGCGCTCTTCCGGCAATTCCGCACGATGCAGCCAGCCGCTGGTCCCAGCGGGGCTCTTCACCTGCAGGAAGCCCTGGCGGCTCTCCGGGGCCAGCACCGTCAGAACCTGGCGCCCGGGCAGCACCTGGTGTTCGCCCAGCAGATCCTGCTGCGAATAGAGCAGCGCTCCGGCCAGGCTCAGGGTGTCGCCGGCCACCGGCGGTCGGCAGGCCAGGCCCCGGGCCAGCTCGGCGGGCAGCGCCACGACGCGGCCGCCCGTCCCGCTCGCCCGGACTTCCAGCTCGCTACGGTAAACCCAGACGCGCCGCCGGGGCTGGGTGTCCAGCGCTTCCAGCTCCAAGTGGTAAAACCCGCCCTGGACCCCCAGCACCTTGGCCTTGCGGTCCTGCTTGAGGGATTGGGAGGAGTCCGCGAAGGACGGGGCCAGGAAGACCCGGGTGGGAGCCAGGGTGATGGTCTCGCCCGTCTGCAGAGGCGCGCGGCCGCCGACGGGGAGGTGATCCGGCAGCAGGACTTGGGCGCCGGCCGTCCCCAGCGCCAGCAATAGGTTCATGAGCAGGTGCAAGAGCAGGATGCGTGCGTACATGGTCGACCTTTCGTTGGGGATCCCGGGCGGGCTCAAGGTACGCAGCCCGGCAGGCCTCCGCCAGCGCCGTTGCGCACCGGCGGACCCGTTACAGGCCCAGGGCCCAGTCCAGATAGGCTCGGATCCACTCCGGCCCCTGCAGCAGGGCCAGCCAGCTGCCCAGAGTCAGCCAGGGGCCGAAGGCCAGCTCCACGCCGCGCCGTTTGAGCAGCAGGCCCCCGATGCTGCCGCCCAGCGCGGCCAGGAAGATGGCCAGCAGCGTGGACTGCCAGCCCAGCAGCAGGCCCAGCGCGGCCATCAGTTTCACATCGCCGGCGCCCATGCCTTCACGCTTGAAGAGCAGCCAGCCCAGCCAGGCGAAACCCCAGAGCAGACCGCCCCCCGCCAGAACTCCCAGGAGCGCGTCCGGCAGGGCAGGCAGGCGGCTCTCAGCGCCAGCCAGGCCGCTGGCGCTGAGGATCAGGCCCAGTCCGCCCAGCGCGCCCAGGGTCGCGGTCAGCGGGTTGGGCAGGCGGCGACAGTCCAAGTCGATCACCGCCAAGGCCACCAGCAGCGCCAGGGCCGGCAGCCAGACCAGCCAGGACCAGCCCAGCGGCACGCGCCAGGCCACGCTGAGGGCCGTGAGCGCCGTCAACAGCTCCACCAGCGGATAGCGGACGGGAATCCGCCAGCCGCAACCCGCGCAGCGTCCGCGCAGGCCCAGCCAACTCAGAACGGGCACGTTCTCCCAGGGCCGGATCCGCCGGCCGCAGGACGGACACGAGGATCCCGGCCGCACCAGGCTCAGGCCCTGGGGCACGCGGTGGATCAGCACGTTGTTGAAACTGCCCAGCGCCAGCCCCAGCAGAAGGGCCAGCCACCAGGGCGTCCAGAGAACGAGGGTCTCCATCCTGTCTCCTCACGTGACGGTGTCGGGCCGGCTGTGGCGCCGCATGCTCCAACTCTCCGGCCGGCCGCTCGGGTCAAATCTCCGGCAGCCCGGGGCCCAATCCCACCTCCCCGCGCGCCAAAGAAAAGGGGCCGGAGCACGCTCCGACCCCTGGTCGTCGTCGTGCGCGGGGCTTAGTAGCCCAACTGCTGCACGGCCTGGCCAAACTCGAAGACCGGCAGGTAAATCACAATCACGATGGTGGCGATGACCACACCGATGCCGATGATCATCATGGGTTCGATCAAGCTGGTCAAGCGCGTGATCACCGATTCCACCTGCTTCTGGTAGAACTCCGCCGCCTTCTTGAGCAGCGTGTCCAGCTCGCCTGTCTCCTCACCCGTCTGGGTGAGCTGGATCAGGGTGGGCGGGAAGATGCTGGTCTTGATCATGGCGTTGGAGAGCGAGTAGCCGTCCTTCAGCATCTCCTGCAGGTCGCCCACACCGCGGGAGACCACGGCGTTGCCCACCACGCCCTGCACCAGCTTCAGCGCCTCGGTCACCGTGACGCCCGAGCCGAACAGGATGCCCAGGGTCTTGGCATACTTGTTCATCACACTGTCGTGGATCAAGCCGCCAAAGACCGGCATCCTGAGCAGCATCTGATCCAGCGCCAATTCGCCGCGATCCGTCAGGGTCAGCACCCAGAGCCAGAACGCGATGAACAGGATGCCGAAGACCGAAATGAAGAAGTTCTGCGCGATGATGTCGGAGAGCGTCACCATCAGGCGCGTGGGAGCGGGCAGCGTTGCCCCCAGCTGGGTGTAGATGTCCGTGAACTGGGGAATGATCTTCCAGAGCAGGATGAACACCACCACCAGCAGGAAGCCGAACATGAAGATCGGGTAGTACATGGCGCCCTTGACTTCCTGGCGCGTGTCCTCCACGGTCTCCAGGTAGTCCGCCAGATCCTGCAGCACGGTGTGCAGCGAGCCCGACACCTCGCCGGCCTTGGTCAGCGCGACGTAGAGGCTGTTGAAGTGATAGGGGTAGTGGGCCATGGCGTCGGAGAGCTGCAGGCCCTGCTTGATCTCCATGTGGACGCCCATCAGGGTGCGCTTGAACTTCTTGTTGCGCTCCTCCCGGGCCAGGTTGCCAATCGCCTTCTCCAGGGTCAGGCCGGCGGAGAACATGGTGGAGAGCTGGCGCGTGAAGAAGACCATGACCTTGAGCGGCACGTGGTTCTTCAGGCTCTCCATGGCCGCGTTGATCTTGTCCAGCACGGTCACGCGCTGCACCTGATCGGCCTTGACCTCTTTGAGCTGGATCAAGGTGCCCTGGTTCTTCACCACCTCCAGGGCGGCGTCGAAATTGGCGGCCGTCAGCGAGGATTCCACCCGCTGCCCGGCGGCATTGCGAATCACATAATTGAATTTCGGCATTCAGACCTTCCTAGAAGTCTTCCACCGTGGCACGCTTCACTTCCGCCAGCGTCGTGATTCCATTCATGGCTCGGCTCAGGCCCGCGTAGCGCAGGGAGATCATGCCGTGTTCCTTGATGGCCACTTCGCGGATGCGCTCCTGGCTGGCATTGTCATAGATCAGCTTGCGGATGTCCTGCCGCACTTCCAGCACCTCGAAGATGCCGGTCCGGCCGCGATAGCCGGAATTGCGGCAATGCGGACAACCCTTGCCGGCGTAGATCGCCTTGCCCGTGAACTTGTCCGGATCCTCGTGGATGGCCAGCCAATCCTCGGGTGTGGAGATCTTCTCCTCTTTGCAGTGGGCGCAGATCCGGCGCACGAGGCGCTGGGCCATCACCAGGTTCAGGCAGCTGCCCACCAGGAAGGGCGGAACGCCCAGGTCGATGTAACGCGTGATGGTGGAGGGCGCGTCGTTGGCGTGCAGGGTGGTGAAGACCAGGTGGCCGGTCAAAGCGAACTTGATCGCGATGTCCGCCGTCTCCTGGTCGCGAATTTCACCGATCAGCAGGGTGTCCGGGTCCTGACGCAGGATGGAGCGCAGCGAGGCGGCGAAGGTCAGGCCGATCTTCTCCCGCACTTGCACCTGGCTGATGCCCTCCACCTGATACTCCACCGGGTCTTCCACCGTGGTGATGTTCGAGGTGATGGAACGCACCTCGCTCAGCGCGGCGTAGAGGGTGGTGGACTTGCCCGAGCCCGTCGGGCCGGAGATGATCACCATGCCGTAAGGCTGGGTGATCCAGTGGCTGAATTTGACGTGGTCGTCGTCGTTGAAACCCAAGTTGCGCAGGCTGAACATGAAGCCCGACTTGTCCAACAATCGCAGCACCACCTTCTCGCCGAAGACCGTGGGCAGGATGCTCACGCGGACGTCCACCAGGCGGTCCTGGGTCTTGATGGAGAGGCGGCCGTCCTGGGTCAAGCGCCGTTCGGCGATGTTGAGCTTGGAGATGATCTTGATGCGGCTGACGATGCCCGCATGGCTGCTGATGGGAATGCTCATGGCCTCCATCAACACGCCGTCGATGCGGTAGCGGATGCGCAGCACGTTTTCCTGGGGCTCCACGTGGATGTCCGTGGCGCGCTCCTGGATGGCCTGGGTGAACATCTGGTTCACCAGGCGCACCACCGGGCTGTCCGCCAGGTCGCGCTCGACTTCCAGCCCGCCTTCCTTGTCGTCCGCGTCGGGATCGGCCACGAACTCCATCTTCGAGATGGTGTCATGGATTTCCGTCGAGCGCCGGATCTTGGTGTAGAGCCGGTCCACGGCTTCGTCGATGGTGCGTTCGCCGCCCAGCCGGGCCTGGATGGGCATGGTCACCGAGCGCTTGAGGCCGTCCAGCACCACCAGGTCGTCGGTGTCGGCCATGGCCACCACCAGCAGGCCGTTCTCGATGCAGATGGGCACCGCGCGATTGGCCTTGGCGAACTCCTCGCTGACCTTGATCAGCGCGTCGTCGTCCGCCAGCAGGATGCGCTCCGAGGAGACCCAGTCCACGCCCAACTGCTCGGCCAGGCCTTCCACCAACTGGTCCTCGCTGAGCAGGTTCAGGTCCAGCATGACCTGACCGATGCGCTTGCCCATGTAATTCTGGCTGATGGCTTGCCGGACCTGATCCTGGGTGACGTACCCCTTGCGGACCAGGATTTCGCCGATCTTTTCAAACATGCGGATTCATTCCAATGCTAGAAATCGTGAAGCGTGATGAAAACGGCGGGGGCCCACCCGGTGGACCCCCGCCGGAACTGCATCAGTCGCAGGGACGCGTGACCTGAATGATGCCCACGTCCGAGGACGGGCCACCCGGCTGGCGGACGGCGCCCAGGCTCAGGTTGTAGGGATTGTACCGGTAGCAGGGCGGGGTGTCGTCGTCGCACAGCACGCCCGTGTTCTCCAGCACGTCCGGACAGATGGTCAGGGTGACGGTCACCTGGCCCATGATGTCCGTGATGCCTTCGGTGGGATCGAAGGTGCCGCCGTTGGAGCACCAGAACTGGATCAGCTGATTGCTCACCAGGCAGCCGTAGCCGTCGCGCAGCGTGGCGCGCACGGTCACATCCTGACAGGGCGGCATGCCCGGGCAGGGCAGCATGGGGAACACCACCTGGTCCGTGCTGACCTCGATGGTCAGGTTGTCGTCGCGATCGCCGGGCTGGAAGGGCAGCTGGAATTCCGCCGTGCCGTCCGGGGTCTGCTTGAAGACGCAGACGTTGCCCGTGCGCCAACCCGTGATTTCTTCCGGATCGAAGGGATTCTCGAAGAGCGGGATCTCGCCGGCCGTGCAGGCCCAGGCCGTGTCGATGACGGCGCCGATGGCCTGGCAGTGGTACAGCATGTAATCCTTGGCCACGCCGTGCAGGTCTTCCTCGTCCTCGGCGTCAAAGCCCGTCATGCCGAAGCCGTCCATGGAGGCCAGGTTCGGCGGATCCAGGAAGAAGTATACAGCCGTGCTGTCCTTGACGTCGTTGGAATAGCGATCCCAGAAGTGCGCGGCCCAGGTGACGCGCCACATGGAGGCGCCCACCTGATCGCCCGTGGGATCGAAGTCCAGCGTGCCGTAGGCCGGCGGACCGGCCACGATGGTCACCAGCGGATAGCTGGAATACACGTCGATGCCCATGTCGTTGATCACCGCGCCCACCTGGACCACGCCCGGCCGGCGGCCGGCGTTGATCACCATCTGGGCGATGCCGTTCTGGGACACCGCGACCAGCGTGTCACCCATGAAATGGACGTCCTCCATGCCCGGGGTGGACAGATAGCTCTCCGGCGGGCTGGCCTGCAGGAAGAACTTGACCGGGATGTCCATGGTCACCAGCGAGCCCGAGGCGTCCACCACGCGGGCCTGCACCAGCGCCTGGGAGGCCGTGCCGAAGCCCAGGATCTGGATGCGCGGCGTGGCCGTGGCCATGGTGACGTTCACGGGCAGGCCTGAGTTCACGGTCACGGTGGAGACGTTGCTCCAGAGGGTGTCGGCCTGGGTGCCCGAACCCGTCACGAAGTAGGCGCGCACGCTGCTCACGCCCGTCTGGTTGTTCATGCTGAAGATGGCCGAGGCCTGGCCCTGCTCGTTGGTGAAGGCACCCGCGGTGACCTGGCCGATGCCGTTGGTTTTGAAGCCCAGCGGGACGCCCGAGCCCAGGCGCTGGTTCTGGCTGTTGAAGACGGTGGCCAGCACGTTGCTCTGCAGGGAACCGTTGACGGGATTCGGCAGGGTCTGGTTGTCGATGCTGAGCGTGATGTGGTGCGGCGTGCCCAGCGGCAGGTCCACCGGGTAGTCCTGCACGTCCTGCAGGTTCGTGGCCGCGCCGTAGCCCACCAGCGCCACGCTGAGGGAGAGGGTCTGGCCGGCATGGCTCTCGTCGCAGTCATGCCAGGTCACGCTGGCCACGCCGTTGGCGTCCGTCGTGGCCGTGGCGCCCATCTGGCCGAAGGTGGCGCTGAAGGTCACGGTCTTGCCCACGATGGCCGTGTTGGTGTCGTTGTACTTCAGCGACGCCCGCACGTTGGTAACGTTCTCTTCCAGGCACTCGCTGTCGATTTCCAGCTCGCCGCCCGGCACCGGATTGAAGATCACCAGGTCGATGGGCCGCGCGTCCGCCACCTCAAAGAGATAGTTGAAGGCCCGCCCGCTGGTGTGCACCATGGAGAGCATTAGGTCGCCGCCCTCGAGCTCGCAAGAGCGCCAGGCGAAGGTCAGGATGCCGGCGTCGTCGGTGACGAGGCTGTACATGCTCTGGTCGGTCAATTCGCCGAAGCTGGGCTCGATGTTGAAGCGCGCGCCGGCCACCGGGTTGTTGCTGCGGTCGCGGTACTGATAGACGAAACGGGTGGAATCCGAACAGAGCTGGTCGCCGCGCAGCTGCGGATTCTGGGGCAGCACGCGCTGCAGGCTGTAGCCGAAGTCGTTCAGCAGGTGGACGGTAGAGGTGGTGAAGAAATCCGAGCTGCCCGAGACGGCGGCCGTGAAGCGGATCCGCACCGAGTCCGTCGGCTGGTTCGAAGAATTGGCGTAATACACGTTGTTGGTGACGCCGTCGGCGCCCGTCACGCCCTGGGCGGAAACGACGCCCGCGATGCCCGGGCCCACGGAGGCGACACTGAAGTTGAGCGCCACGCCCTGCACGCCAACGCGCTGGGTCTCGTTGCCCACAACTACATCACGATAGGCGTAGACCTGCACGGGCAGGGTTTCAGCCGCATCCTCCATCCGATAGATGGTGCTGCCGTCCGCCGGGTTGAGGAAGGCCAGCTGGATGTCGCTCTGCTCGATCAGGGTCAGGCTGGCTGAGCCGGTCCGGTTGCCCGCCGTGGCCACGAAGGTGACGGTCTGTTCGCCCTCGAAGGCCTGGTCGCTGGGCAGCACGCGGAAGGCGTAGCGCGCCTCGCCGTTGTCGTCCGTCAGGTGGTTGGTCAGCGGAATCAGGGCGCCGCCGAACGCGGACTGCACCTGGCAGCTCACCGTCACACCGGCAATGGCCGTGCGTTCGGCGTCCAGCACCAGCACGGTGACCGTGTCGCGGATGGCCGTGCGCGAGGACTGGCTGTAGTAGACCTCGCCGTTCTGCACGCTGACTTCCACCTGTGCCACTTGTCGGCCGCCCGCGCCCGTGTTGTCCTGGTTGGTCACCGTGCGACTGTCGCAGGCCGTCCACATGAGGGCAGCGAACGCCAGGAGCGCGGGGAGTAGGAATCTCAGACTCTTCATCGTGGCACTCCTTACTTGTCGTTATCCATGATCAGGTCGTCCAGGCGCAGTTCGTCCTCGACCTCCTGGATGTTGGCCGGCAGCGGCTCGGTCCAGGTGCCTTCGGGCATGAGGATGTGCGGGGTGATCTGGATGACCAGGTCAGTCTTCGAGATGCGCTCCTCGTTGGAGCGGAACAGGCCGCCAAGGAAGGGCAGCTTGGAGAGAATGGGCATGCGATAGACCACGCGGGTCTTCTGGGTCTCCAGCAGGCCGGCGATGATGATGGACTCGCTGTCCTTCACGCGTACCGTGGTGGTCGCCGTCCGGCGCTTGACCTGGGGGATGTCGGCGTTGACGCCCTTCCAGTCCACGATGGAACTGACTTCCGGGGAGACCTCGGTGGTGATCCAGCCTTCAGGGTTGATATGGGGCAGGATGCTCAGCTTGATGCCGACTTCCTGCTCCTTGACCGTGATCTGCTGGGTCTGGCCGCCGGCGTTGAACACGTAGCTGACCACGTCCACCACACTGATGTTGGCGGGGCGGTTGTTCAGGGTGGCCACGCGGCTGGCCGCCAGAACGCTGGCCTTGTTGTTGCGCAGCATGAAGTTCAGTGTGACGTCGAAGGCGGTCATCTGGCGGCTGAAGTGGCCGATGTTGTCCAGGTCCAGCGGCTGGAAGGGCGCCGTCTGGGGCAGGGAGCCCTGCGGGATCTGGATCTCATTCATCCACAGCCAGGGGCCGCCGGCGTTGTTCTTCCAGCCCTGGTTGGAGGTCGGATTCCCCCAATCGTCCGGGATCATCCAGTCCTGCCGGACGGTCCCGTTCTCGGCCAGGATGTTGGTGATCTTGTTCAGCTTGCCCCAGTCCACGCCCATCAGTTCCTGGTCGCCCACGACCACTTCGATGAGCTTGGCCTCAAGCATCACCTGGGGCGCCGGGCGGTCCACCCGGGCGACCACGTCGCGCACTTCCTCGAGCACCTTGGTGGAGGTGCGCAGGATCAGCGCGTTGCCGCTGGTGTCCACCTGGGCCAGCTTGGTCATGTCCTGGACCATCTTCAGCACTTCACTGGCCGAGACGTAGTTCAGCGGGATCACGTAGCTGTTGAGGCCCACCTGGGTCTGGATCTTGGCGGGATCGGCCACCAGGAAGCTGTTGCCCACTTTTTCGTAGGAAAGACCCGCCGCGCGCACCACCAGGTCCAGGGCTTCCTGAACCGGCGTGTCTTTGATGTGCAGCGAGATGCGGCCGAAGTCGTTCTCCTTTTCCTGGCTGAGCTCGGAGCCGGTGACAATGTTGTAGCCTGACTGGCGCGCCAGAATGGCCAGAATGTCCGCCAGATTGGCATCCTGGGCGTCAATGCTGACCCGGTTGTCCAGACTGGGAGTGACGGCCAGGGCCGTCGGCGCGAGCCAGCACGAGGATGCCAGCAGGATGCCTCCGCAGCAGATGGAAAGGAGGGATCGTTTGGTCATCGGGGTCTATCTCCGTGTTTCAGTGAATTCGACCTAGAATTCGAAGTTGCCCTGGGACAGGCGCTTGGCCAGATCCTTGGTGGCGGCTTCCACCTTGAGGGTCAGGGATTGGCCGTTGCCGTTCAAGCGGACTTGATCGCGACCAATGTCCGCCACCTGGTAGCCCTCGAAGCGGTCACCCGCGGACACCACGTGGTTTTTGTTGCGCAGCCGGATGATCGCCCGGGGCAGGTCGCCGCTGATGATGCAGGACAGCCGGGGCTTCTTCTCCAGGGCAGCGAGGAAGTTCTTGTCGTCCATCATGATGTTCTTGGAGATCACCACGCGGGACAGTTCCAGCGGATCGATCCGGCTCTCGAAGACGAAGGTCTGGCGCTCCTTCAAGCGGGCCTCCAGTTCGTCCACCGTGCTTTGCAGGCGCTGGTCGCTGCCCACGGTGATGTCCGGCTTGGCCTTCAACTCGGCCACCTGCTGGTGCAGGCCCCAGGCCTGCCAGCCGAACCAGCCAATGGAGACGAAGAAGAGGGTGATCAGCAGATTCCAGAACAGCTGGTTGTAGGTTTTCATTTGCCCGCCTCCTTGGGGCTCTTGCCGGTTGCCTGCCCGACAGCCTGTACGTCGGAATCGACCTTGGCACTGCCGCCCGCGTTGGCGCGCGCGCTGGCGGCCGGCTGATTGCCCGGCTCGTCCCCGGAGGCAACGGCGTCCGTGTCCTGGTCACTGCGCACCAGCGTCAGGGTGGACATCTTGATGGTGAAGTCATGCTTCTTCAGGTCGTCGAAGGTCCGGGCGAAGTTCAGTTGGACCAGGTCGTTGCTGACCTTGAAGAACTCCATCGTCACCAGACGGCTGTCCTTCTCCAGTTCGTTGAGCAGTTTGCCGAACTGGGTGAAGTTGCCCTTGAAGGAGACCTGGTAGGGCGTGCGGATGTACTCGGAGATGTTCTTGTCCCGGGGATAGGTCTTCATGTCGGTGATTTCGCAGCCCAGGCTGTTGAGCCGGCCGATGAGGCTGTTGAGGAAATCCAGGCTGGCCTCCTCGGTCAGGCCGTCGCGCGTGGATCCCGCCAGGTTCTCGGAGATCAGGTTGGACACGCTGCGCAGCTCGCTGGCCAGGATCTGGGCGCTGATGAGCTTTTCCTGATGGAATTTCAGCTCGGCGTCCAGTTCGGCGATGCGCTGCGGTTTGGCGATCACCACGCTGCCGAAGAGCCAGCTCATGAACAGCGCGAAGCCAATCAGCAGCACGTATCCGGTGATGTTGCGTTTCATTCGGGGCTTCCTTTGCTGTCCTAGGATTCCGGAGTGATCGAGGCGTCCTTCGCCAGGAAGCGCGGCAAGACCTTGCACTGGATTTCGAAGAGCAGGGCCTTCTGGTCATGGCTGATGATGTCTTGGCTGGAGGCGAACTGCACGCTCTCGAAGTCCTGGTTGAAGAGCTGGTTTGCCTTGAGCTGGTCCACAAAGGCCATGATGTTGTCGATGGGATCCTGTCCCTCGCGCACCTTGTGGATGCCCACGACGTACAGGTAGCCCTTTTCGAAGCGCACGCTGGTCAGGGCCATGTCACGGGAGACTTCCATGCCCAGGCCCATGACCTTCTGGGTCCAGAGCAGGCGGCTCTTCTCCAGCTTGGCCAGTTTCAGGATGTCCCGCTTGGACAGCTTGTTGCCCGTGTCCGTCAGCTGCTGCAGGTCGGCTTTGACCTTTTCAATCTTCGCCTGCTTGTCGGCGATCATCTGGTCCAGCTGCCGGTTCTCCGCCCAGGCCATCCAGCCCACGCCGATGGAGACCAGGGCAAACACGATGAGGAGGGCCCAGCGCTGGTTGTCCAGCTGCTGCGCGATGCGCGCGGCCTTGTCCTCGCCCTTGTTCAGGTTGATGCGATAGATGTGTTGCAACTCAGTCCCTCCTCAGCGCCAGGCCCACGCAATGGGCGAATTGCGGTCCTCGCGCCCCGGCCGGAGCGCCTTCCATTCCGGCCAGCGGATCCCAGATCTCCACGGGCAGGGCGAACTTGTCGGCCAAAAGCTCGGGCAGGCCGGGCATGGCCGCGCCGCCGCCCGTGAGCAGCACTTTGCCGAAGTCGCTCTTGCCGGTCTCCTTGGCGTAGAAGCGCAACGTGCGCCGCACTTCGTCCAGGAAGTCCTCGATGACCGTGCGCTGCTGCAGGGCCAGCGCGGGTTTGCCGTCACTGCCGGCGCCGTGGAAGGCTTCCACGCCCTGGCGGCACTTGCGGGTCTCGGCCTCTTCCAGGGTGATGGACTGCTGGCGGGCCAGGTCCTCGCTCAGGTGGAAGCCGCCGATGGGGATTTCGCGGTAGAACACCCGGCTCTGGTGCCCGGTGACGATGAACTGCGTGCCGCGGGCGCCCAGGCTCAGGAAGAGCACCAGGCCCTGGTCGGGCAGTTCCTGCGTCATGTTGTAGCTGTTGAGCAGGGCCAGGGGCTCGAGGTCCACCACGCCTGGCTTGAAGCCCGAGTCCTTGAGGATGGCCTCGTGCCAGCCGTACATCTTGCGCGTGGTGGCCACCAGCAGGATCCGGGACTTCTGCGGATCCTCGGGATCCTCGCCCAGGCTCTGGTGGTCGATGATGGTGTCGGAATCGTCCAGGGGCAGGTGCTTGCGAGCTTCGAAGATCAGGCTGGAGGCCAGCTCCTCATCCGACATGCGCACTGAGACGATTTCCTTCATGCTGGTGGCCGGACCACCCAGCGCCGACACCAGGAACTTCACCTTGCCGGGATTGATGCGCATTTCGCTCATCAGCTCACGCAGGGTGAGCAAGGTCTCGGCACGGCGCAGCTTCTTGGGCTCGTAGCCCGTCTCGCCGCGGATCTCCCGCACCCCGGCCTTGAGGATCCGGGGAGTTTTGTGATGGGACTCGCACAGCACCGCCTTGATGGAGTGCGTGCCGATGTCAAGCCCCAGCGTTTGATTGGACCTTCCACCGAAGAACATGCGCAGTGTCCTTGCTATTGCTGATCGCCCGAAAAACTTACTCGTTCAATTCCGTCTGCCGCAGGCTGCGCCAGCGGTCGTAATCCGGCACCACCATCTCCGTCGCCACATCCTGGGCGCCGCTGTCGTAGGTCACGCGGAACCAGACCGGCGGCCCGCCGGAGAGGAAATTCTCGTCGTAGCGGTAGTTCTTCTGCTGATAACCGATCCAGGCCTGGCCCCAGGGTCCCACCGGGTCGCGGAAGATGAAGCCGCGGTGGGTCTGGACGATGGAGCCGCAGATGTGGATCGTCCCGCGCCGGTCGGCCAGGTCGGTGGAGCCGAGGCAGTCCGGCCGGAAGCCGCCGGGCACGTTGTCCCAGACGGTGACGTTCTGGTTGGCCAGGCCGAAACAGCCCTCCACTTGGGGTGAGGGCGCGGGCACCGTGGCCCCCCAGGCCGTGGTCTTCCAGAATTCCGCCTCGAAACTGCAGCCCACGGCGAAAATGGCCGCGGTGATGATCACGTCCCGCCGGCCCTGGCTGCAGAGGTTGCCGATGTTGCTGTCGATGCCCGGATCGAAGTCCAGGCCACACTCCACGCCCGGGGTCAGCATGCCGTTGGCGAAGCCGTTGGCCAGCGTAGCGGCCACGATGATGTCCTTCTCGCAGGCCAGCCCGATGCGGTTGGGGCTGCCCAGCGGGACCATGCCGAAGGGCGTGTTCTCCGCGGGCGGGTCGCCCGGGCAGGGCCCCAGCACCGTGTCCTCGGTGATGATGTTGTCCATGATGAACATGCTGTCGCTGGAGAGCACGGTGACCTTGCCGCGCACGATGCCTTCCAGCCGGCAGACGCCCTTGACGTAGATCAGCTCGCGGCCCGCCCCGGTGGGCAGGTACTTGGTCTGCCAGTCCAGCCCGCCGCCGAGGACGAAGAGCGTGTCGCCCCCCGGCCCCAGGCTGTCGGCGATGTACTGGGCCACGTGGTAGCGGCTGCGGTCGAACTTGAGGTAGGTGGTCACCGGATGCTCGTTGCCGCTGTCGAGGCGGATTTTGTCCTCGTAGGTGTGGCTGGGCTGGCGCTGTTCCTTGATCTGGTCGATGGCGCGATCCGGCGGCCAGGCGATGCGCTGGTAGGGAATGATCCAGCCGCCCTGGAAGACTGACGGGTACAGGCCCTCGACCAGATTGATCACCGCCGGCTCCGTCTGGCTGAACAGGCCGTAGAAGATCGGGTTGCCCGCCGGGGACATCTCGGCGGCGCCGTTGATGTGCACGCGGCCGTAGATGCGTTCGCCCACGCCGAAGCGGACGGGGTTGCCCTCCGGGCCGATCTCGCCGTTGGAGAAATACATGAAGCGCGAGAAGTCCCCGAAGGTGACGCCCACCGCGCTGCGGTGCATGACGGAATGGTCGCGGCCCCGGTCGTCGCGCCAGGTCACCTCGCCCTGGGCGGACACGAAGTAGTAGGGCTTGGAACTGGAGACGTCGAAGACCTTGTCCATCTTCAAATCGCGGTAGTTGAAGCGGAAGCCGTGCGCCGAATTCCCCTCCATGTAGGCATCGGCGAGGATGTCGTTGAGGTCGTTGGGCTCGATCCGGTTGTCGTTTTCGGAGCCCGCATCGGCCAGCTCCGGGTTCTGCATGAAGCGCGGCAGTCCGTGAACGGCCACGGCGTACTCCGCCGTGTAGCGGGCGTAGACCTGGGCGCGCTCGCGCATCAGCTGGAAGCGGTGCGAGCGGTTCTGCATGAAGTGCGAGGTGGCGATGCTCAGGGCCACCATGCTGAGGATGGCCGTGAGCAGCAGGATGGCCACACCACTGTCGCCCGAGGCGGCCCAGCGCAGGCTGGGACGGCGCTGCTTGAGTTCCTTCATGGCGGATTCCTCCCTCGAGGTCGGATGGAAGGCGGTTCCGGGCCGGCGGGGCGCGCTCATTCCCCATCACCGAGGTTTTGCTGACGCATTTCCTGGATGTGCTTGTTGGGAACCGTGACGATGCGGCGGAAGGAGCGGCTGACCCGCTGCTCCTGCTCCCGATCCTCCACCTCCAGGGTCAGCAGCACTTCCGTCAGGATGTTGGTGATGCGCGAATTGACGAAGGGCCGATCTTGATAGGGCCGCAGGCGGAAGTCCGTCACGTAGACGCGGAAGCGCTTGCCGTTGTTGATGCGCGGATCCAGCTGGGGGGGCGGAAAGTCGTCGATCCATTCCGGCCGGATGCCATTGTGCTGGATGATCACCTTGCGCTCGCCCTCCCGCGAGAGGGCGGTTTCCACCTGGCGGCCGGTGTTGAAGGAGCCCAGAAAGTTGAACTCGATGTCCTCCTTGGCCCGTCCGCCGGCATTGGCGTTGCGGGTGACCTCATGGGCCGCGCCGAAGGAGTCGCAGGCTTCGGTCAGGATCTGGTCCGCGTAGAAGTGGAGGTCGTTGAGGATCTTGTCGCGGGCCATCTGGCGGGCCTGGACGATCAACACGGTGGTCAGGCCCAGCACCATGACGCCCATCATGGAGATGGAGACCATCAGCTCCATCAGGTAGATGCCCCGCTCGGAACGCAGTCGACAGGGCTTCATGTGGACTCCCCTCTGACCCTGGACGGGTCGAATGAGCGGTTGAAGCGGTTCGTGGGGGGCCACAAGGCCGTATTGGGCCGGAGACGGTCCCGCTGCTCGCGCTCGCGTTCCCAGAGCGGGGTGCGCAGGCGCAGCAGGGCGGCGTTGGGCAGGGAGACCACGCGGCGGTACTCCCGGCTCAGGCGCTGACCGTTGTCGCGGTCCTCCAGCTCCAGCACCAGCCGGAGCTCCACCAGATCCTGCCAGAGCACGTAGGGCATGTGCCACTGGCGGTCCGGGTAATCGCCCACCGTCAGCTCCCGCACGCTGACGCGCTGGCGCCGGCCATTGCCGCGCCGGGGATCCAGTTCGGCCGGCGGGAAGTCGTTGCACCAGTCCAGCCGCTGATTGTTGCGCAGGATCAGCACGTTGCGCCGCTGATTGAGCAGCAGGCGGGTCTCCAGGGTGCGGCCCAGGTTTCGGTAGGCGATGCCGCGGAACTCCAGCTCCTCCGAAAAGCGGGCACCGGTCAAGCTGTTGGGCAGCACGCGGCTGGCCTGGGCGGCGGCGGCGGCGGCTTCATCCAGCACGGCGTCGGCGTAGAAATACAGGTCGGTGAGCACTTTGTCCTGGGCCAGCTGCCGCGCTTGAACCACCAGCAGGGTGGCCATGCCCAGCACAACCACGCCGAGGAGCGCCACACCGGCCAGCATCTCCACCAGGGAGACACCGGCGTCGGAGCGCTGCGGAGCGTGGAGCCTCATGGTCATCCTTTCTAGCGCAACTGGTTCACGGCCGTGCGCAGGGTTTCGCGGCGCATGGCGGTGCCTTCGGGCCAGGTGATGGACACGGTGATCTGGAAGGCGTCGATTCCCGCCAGACGGATCAGGTCGATCTGCGGCGCCGGTGCGAATTCCGCCAGCACGTAGTCGCGCTCCCGGCGGTTGCCCGTGTCCAGGGCCACGAAGTGCCGCGCGCTGGGCCGTGGATGGTTGATGCCGAAGACATAGACCGAGGCTTTCCAGAACTCGATCTCGCCCTGCAACTCCTCCAGGGCCCGCATGCGGCGGTATTCCTGCTTGGTCAGCTCGTGGGCCTGGTAGATGTTCTTCACCAGGGCCGTGGAGGTGACCATCAGCAGCAGCACGGCGATGAGCAGCTGCGGGTAGAAGGCGATGCCCGTCTCCCCCAGGATCCAGGCCCGCCGGGCCGGCGTCTCGTGTGGCCGCATGGTCCCTCCTTCCCGTCGCCGGGATCAGACGTAATGGTCGCCCAGCTCCAGATCGAAGACCTTGGGATTCTCCGCGATCTGGATGGCTTCCTGCCGGTCCACCTTGCCCTCGCGCACCAGCCGCAGCAGGTCGCCGTCCAGCGTGTGCATGCCGGACTTGGACCCGCTCTGGATCACGTTGGGAATCTGGAAGATCTTGTCTTCGCGGATCAGGTTGCGCACCGCCGTGGTGGCCACCATCACCTCCGTCACCACCACGCGGCCCTTGCCGTCCTTGGTGGGCAGCAGGCGCTGGGCCACCACCGCCTCCAGCGACTCGGACAGCATGGAGCGGACCTGCTGTTTCTGCGCACTGGGGAAGATGTCGATGATGCGGTCGATGGTCTTGGTCGCGCTGGAAGTGTGCAGGGTGGCCAGCACCAGGTGGCCGGTCTCGGCCGCTGTCAGCGCCAGCTGCACGGTCTCCAGGTCGCGCATCTCACCCACCAGGATCACGTCCGGGTCCTCGCGCAAGGCCACGCGCAGGGCGCTGGCGAAGGAATGCGTGTTGGCCCCCACTTCGCGCTGGTTGATCATGCAGTTGCGCGAGGTGTGGAAGAACTCGATGGGATCTTCAATGGTGATGACGTGCTTCTCGTAGGCGTCGTTGATGATGTCCACCATGGCGGCCAGGGTGGTGGACTTGCCCGAGCCCGTGGGCCCGGTGAGCAGCACGAGGCCGCGGTCCTTGAGGGCCAGTTCCGTCAGCACCTTGGAGGGCAGCCCCAACTCGTCCAGGGACTTCAGGGATTCCGGGATGGTGCGGAAGACGGCCGAGGTGCCGAGGATCTGCTGAAAGAAGTTGACGCGGAAGCGCGCCACGCCTTCCAGCTTGTAGGAGAAGTCCACCTCGTACTTCTCCTCGAAAACCTGCTTCATGCGGGAGTTCATCACCCGGGAGCCGTAGGCGTCCATCTCCTCCTGGGTCATCACTCCCATGTTCAGCTTCTTCAGCGAGCCGTGCAGGCGGATCATGGGCGTGTTGCCCACCGACAGGTGCAGGTCAGAGGCGCCCTGCTCCACCGCAAAAGTCAACAGCTGGTCGATTTCCACGCGGACCCCAGTGCTTGGTCAGGATTGAGAAGTGGCATGTCCGGCGGTCCGGGCATTCCAGCCACTTGCCCCGATGTGTGGTCGGGAACGGTCAGGTTGAGCGTGCCGATCCGGCAAACGGCCAGCCGTCCCGAAGGACGGCCGGCCCGTGCGAATCGCTACTCGCCGGCAGTCTTGGGGAAGCCGTAGCCTTCCCAGCGCCCTTCCTGGATGTTGAAGGTGACCACGTTGCCCGCGCCGCCCTTCATTTCGGCGGTGGAGGTGGCCTGGATCTGCTGGTCGCCAACCAACTGGAAGGTCCACTGACGCAAGGTGGCGTTGTCCAGCTCCAGGTAGCCGCCCTCGGACATGATCGTCAAGTCCGACGGCCACGAGCCCGTCTCCTGCTCGTAGATCTTGGCCGCGTTCAGGATGGCGTTGATCTGCACCTTGGCATCGGACGCGCGGGCGCCGCGAACGGCCTGGATGTACTTGGGCACGGCGATGGCAGCCAGAATGGCCACCAGGATCACCACGATCAGCACTTCGACCAGGGTAAAGCCGCGTTCGTCTTTGCGGAACTTCATTCCATGTCTCCCCGAGTTGAAAGGTTTCTGAGTGGCCCGCCGGCCCTTGCAGGCCTGGCCCCATTGAACGATTTCCAAAGTAGGTACCTGCCCAGAGGCAGACAAGGACAAGGATTCGGAAGGGCGCTTTCCCCTCCCCCGGCCGCGTTCATCAAACCTTACACCTTGCCTTGGCCCTTAACATGCCGCCGCCCCAGCCTGACGGACGGGCGACCCGAATCAGGCTTTCAGCCCGGTTTTCGGCCATCCCGAAACAGGTGCAAGAATTCGGCCAATAAATGCCCTTGTTGCTTCAGGAGCGGGAACCTGGGCCGGCCTCCAGAGCGCGGCGGCCCCGGGTCGGAACCGGGAGACGGGACGGGAATCGCGGCAACTTGGCGCGGGCAGACTCCTAGAATTCCAAGGTCAGCCCGTAGACCGGCATGATTTTCCAGCCATACCAGGTTTTGACTTCCCCATCCGTGTGGTGCCAATAGCGGTAGGCTACATTTTTCTGGCTGTAGGCGTTCTCGATGTCCCAGAACTGGACCAGGTTGAAGCGCCGGCCCTGGATCCGGTGGTCCAGCCGCAGATCCAGCCGGTGATAGACGGGCAGCCGCTCGCTCTGGTAGTCCGCCAGGTTCAGGCGCGTGTCCCCGGCCAATGCACTGGCTGCCACATCCACGGGCGTCGTGGGCAAGCCGCCACTGATCCGCCATTTCAGACTCAGCTCCCAGCGATGGTTGGGAATCCAGCCCAGGATCAGCGTGCCCATGTGCCGGCGGTCGAAGGGTCCGGGCAGCCAGGGGCCGCTCGGGGTTTTGTAGCCGGAGACGGACCAGGAGTAGCTGGCGCTGCCATAGGTTCCCGCACTCAGCTTTTTCTGCGCCAGCAGTTCGAGGCCGTGGCTGTGGCCCGTCCCGCTGGATTCCAGCCGCCCCAGGTAGGTGTAGCCGTAATAGCTGCCCGCGTCCGCCAGGGGCACGTCCGGGGAGAGCTGGCTGACGGGCAGGTCCAGGTAGCGGCGCACGAACAGATCCAGCGAGACCAGCCACTCCGGCCGGGGCCGCCACTCCAGCCCGGCCTGGGCATGCCGGCTTTTCATGCTGGTGACCGCGTCCCGCTCGGCGCTTTGCACGCGCCAGGAGACGGGCAGGCCCTGGGCGTAGCCGCCCGCCGCCAGGTTGAGGGCCCAGTTCGGCGCCAGCTCCTGGCGCAGGGAGGCGCGCGGCTGCAGGTCCAGGCTGCCCGTGTCGTCGTCGTGGTCCAGCCGCAGGCCCAGCCGCAGGGAGCGGCCGGGGGCGGGGCGCCATTCCGCCTGGGTCAGCGCCCAGAACCGCTGCTGGCCGTGGCGCAGATCCAGGCGTTGGTCGGGCAGGCTGTCGCCCCAGCTGGAGCGCATCTCCGCCAGGCGCACATCGTGGACGGAGACGCTGTGGTCCAAACCCAGCCCCCATGTCAGGTCCAGCCGCCGGCCCAGCCGGACCCGCTCGTGGGCCAGGCTGAGGGTCTGTTCGCGGGCCTCGTTGCGAATCCGGTTGCTGCCGTTCCAGGCGGAGAAGTCGTGGTTGAAATCCAGGTGGTTGAGGGTGAGGCGCCAGGACTGCAGCCGCCCCTCCGCCGAGCTCCGGCGCAGGGCCAGGCCGCCGGCCAGCGTGCGCTGCAACTGGTCCACGTTGTAGTTCTGGTCCGGGTCCTCGGCCGTGGTGAAGCGGATGCGGTTCACGCCGCTAAGCAGCAGGCCCGACAGCCGCCAAGCGGGCGCCACGTCCAGCGTGAACGAGCCGCCCAGGTCGGCCATCACCGGCACGTTGGAATAGCCGATCTGGCTCTTGAGCAACTCCAGATAGCTGCGCCGCGCCCCGGCCAGCCAGGAGCCACGCCCGCCGGCCAGCGGGCCTTCCAGCTCCAGACCCAGTCCGGCCATGCTGAGGAAGGCTTCTCCCTGGGTGCGCTCCCGGTCGCCCTCGCGGAAGCGGATCTCCATCACCGAGCTGAGCCGGTCGCCGTAGCGTGTGTCGAAGCCGCCCGGCGAGAAATGCACCTGGTCGATGAAGTCCACGTGGATCATGCCCATCGGGCCGCCCGTGCCGCCCTGGCTGCCGAAGTGGTTGAGGTTGTGGATGGGGTGGCCGTCCACCAGGAAGAGGTTTTCCAGCGGGTTGCCACCGCGGACGATGATGTCGTTGCGCTGGTCGTCGGCGCCCATCCCCACGGAGGGCAGCGACTGCACCAGGCGGTTGACGTCCTCCGCGCTGCCCGGCGCCCGGCGGATCTCTTCGCGCCCGAACTCCTGGGTGACGGCGCCCGTCTGCTGGCGCCCGGAGAAGTACTCGGGACGCACGGTGACGTCCGTCAGCCGCAGATCCGTGGGAGTCAGCCGCGCCAGCAGCGGATCCTCCCGCCCCGGCCGCGCCACCACGTCCGTCAGCACCACGCTGCCGTAGCCCAGCCGGCTCACCTGCAGGGAGTAGGTTCCGGCAGGCACCTGGAGGATGCGGAAACGCCCCGCCAGATCGGTGGCGGCGCCCAGGCGTAGGCCCAGCACTTCCACGTTGGCCCCGGCCAGGGGTTGTTCGGTGCGGGCGTCCAGCACGGTTCCCGCCAGGCTGCCGCGGGGATCCGCCTGCTGGGCGGCGGGCAGCGGGTGCCCACCCAACACAAGGAGCAGGCTCAAGAGGAAGAACAAGGCGCGCCGCATCCGGGGACATCCTCAGACATGATAACGTAGAATCCTCAGCCAAATTTCCCATTGACCGTCAACGAGATAGGCTGGCCACCTCGCCCATTCGCGGTGTTCTCGGGAGCATGGAAGCTTTCAAATGCCCTTCGATTGTACATTTTCTGAACACGAGCGCAGAATGGCCACTTTTACCGAATAACCGCAGGCTGCTTCTACTACGTATCATGTCCTCAGATTCCCGCCCCCGGGATTCACACCCACATCGAGACCCAGGTCCACCAGGTTGCTACAGCAGCTGCCGGAAGAAGTCGTTGCCCTTGTTGTCCACCAGGATGATCGCCGGGAAGTCGCGCACCTCGATCTCCCAGACCGCCTCCATCCCGAACTCGACGAAGTCCAGGACCTTCTGGCTGAAGATGTGCTCCTGGGCCAGCAGCGCGGCCGGTCCGCCCGGGCTGCCCAGATAGAAGCCGCCGTTGGCCTGGCAGGCGTCCGTGACAACCTGGCCGCGGTTGCCCTTGGCGATCATCACATGGCTGCCGCCGGCCTTCTGGAAAGCGTCCACGTAGGGATCCATCCGCTGGGCCGTGGTGGGGCCGAAGGAGCCGGTGGCCTTGCCGTTGGGCGTCTTGGCCGGGCCGGCGTAGTAGATCGGGTGGTCACGGAAGTAGGCGGGCAGCGGCTGGCCGGCCTGCAGCATCTCGAAGAGCCGGGCGTGGGCCATGTCCCGGGCGACGACCAGCTTGCCGCTCAGGCGCAGCAGGGTCTTCACCGGGTACTGCGAGAGTTCCTCGCGGATCTCCGTCATGGGCCGGTTCAGGTCCACGGGCACGCCCGCGGCGAAGTCCAGCTGGCGGCCCTTCAGGAAGCGGCCCGGATCCAGCTCCAGCTCCTCCAGCCAGACGCCCTCGGCGTCGATGCGCCCCTTGATGTTGCGGTCGGCGCTGCAGGAGACGCCCATCCCGATCGGGCAGCTGGCGCCATGGCGCGGCAGGCGGATCACCCGCACGTCGTGGCAGAAGTACTTGCCCCCGAACTGGGCGCCGATGCCCAGCCGGCGGGTCTCCTCCAACAGCTCGGCCTCCAGCTCCAGGTCGCGGAAGGCTTCGCCGCCGGGGCCGCCCTGGGTGGGCAGACTGTCATACCAGCCGCAGGTGGCCAGCTTGACGGTCTTCATCACGGTCTCGGCGCTGGTCCCGCCGATCACGAAGCACAAGTGGTAGGGCGGGCAGGCCGCCGTGCCCAGGGTGCGCAGCTTGTCCACCAGGAAGGGTTTGAGCGCCGCCGGGGTGAGCACGGCCTTGGTCATCTGGAAGAGTTGGCTCTTGTTGGCGCTGCCGCCGCCCTTGGCCACGAACAGGAAGCGGTAATCCGTGCCGTGGGAGGCCACAATGTCGATCTGGGCGGGCAGGTTGCTGCCGCTGTTCCTCTCCTCGTACATGCTCAGGGGCAGCATCTGCGAATAGCGGAAACTCTCCTGGGTGTAGGCTCGGAAGACGCCGCGCGAGAGGGCCTCCTCGTCACGCCCGGAGGTGGCCACGTGGTGGCCCTTCTTGGCGAAGATGATGGCCGTGCCCGTGTCCTGGCAGAAGGGCAAATGGCGCTCGGCGGAGATGACCGCGTTGCGCAGCATGGCCTGGGCCACGTAGCGGTCATTGTCGCTGGCCTCGGGATCGTCCAGGATGCGCGCCACCAGTTCCTGATGGCTGGGGCGCAGCAGGTAGTTGACGTCGGAGAAGGCGCGGCGGGCCAGTAAGGAGAGGGCCTCATGCCCGACGTAGAGCAGTTCGTCACCCTGGAAAGCCTGCAACTTCACGTCGTCCTGGCCCAGCAGGGCGTAGGGCGCGGTGTCCGGGCCCAAAGGGAAAGGATTGTGGTACTTGAATTCCATGGCTCCTCCTCTGATCAACATCTCGGTAAATTGCGATCGCCGGCACCGTCATCCAACGCCCGGCTTCCGGCGAAGCCGGATTCCCTCGGCCTTCGTTATCACTTCGGCGCAGGTTCGCGCAGCGACTTCTTCCCCCGCCCCCGGCGGGGGAAGGGACTCGGGCTTCGCCGGGATTACAGGTCCCCACCCTCAGATGGTTTTCATCCCGATGATCGACATGAATTCCGCCCGGGTCTCCTGGTCGTCGTGGAACTCGCCCAGCATGGCGCTGGTGGTGGCGTAGCTGTTCTGCTTCTCCACGCCGCGCATCTGCATGCACATGTGGCGGGCCTCCAGCACCACGGCCACGCCGCCCGGCTCCAGCACGTGCATCATGGTCTGGGCCACATCGTGGGTGAGGCGCTCCTGCACCTGCAAGCGCCGGGCGTGCATGTCGAGGATCCGCGGAATCTTGGAAAGCCCGATGACTTTGCCGCGCGGCAGGTAGCCCACGTGGGCGCGGCCGAAGAAGGGCAGCAGGTGATGCTCGCACAGGCTGAAGAACTCCACGTCCTTGACGACCACCATCTCGCTGCAGTCCTCGTGGAAGACCGCGTCGTTGAGCAGCTTGTCCAGATCCATCCGGTAGCCGTTGGAGAGGAACTCCCAGGCCTTGGCCACCCGCTGCGGTGTGCGCAACAAGCCTTCGCGCTCCGGGTTCTCCCCCAGCCGGGCCAGCAGCTCGCGGGTGAGTTCCTCCACCCGGGTCAGATCGGCAGGCGTCATGCCAGCGTCCTTTCGTTATCAGCCTGTCGGACTTGGTTCACGCGGTCGCCGCGGGGCACAGATCCGCCAGACCGCAGTCCGCGCAGCGCGGCCGCCGGGCCACACAGACCGCCCGGCCGTGATCGATGATCCGGTGGGTGAAGGCCACCCACTCCTCCGGCGGCAGCAGCTCCGTCACCTCGCACTCGATCTGCACCGGATCCCGGGACTCCGTCAAGCCCAGCAACCCCAGGATGCGGATCATGTGCGTGTCCACCACCACGGCGGGCTGGCCGTACCAGGTGCCCAGCACGCAGTTGGCCGTCTTGCGACCCACGCCGGGCAGCCGCACCAGTTCGTCCAGCCGGTCGGGCACGCGCCCCGCGTGCTCCTCGACGATCAGCCGGCAGCAGCCCTGGATGGCACGGGCCTTCTGGTTATGGTAGCCGCAGCTGTGCACGGCCCCGGCCAGCTCCTCCAGCCCGGCCCCGGCCAGGGCCGCGGCGTCGGGCCAGCGCCCGAACAGGTCCGGAGTCACCTGGTTGACCCGGGCATCCGTGCACTGGGCGGACAGGATGGTTGAGACCAGCAGCTCCAGTGCCGAGGTATGCCGCAGCGCGCAGCCACTGTCCGGGTAGGCCTCCCGCAGCCGGCGCGCCACCGCCCGGGCCCGGGTCCGCCGGGCGGTCGCCGACTCTCCTGCCCGCCGACTCACGGGGTCTCGCCC
The DNA here is from genome assembly GCA_020726405.1 of Acetofilamentum sp. GTDB lineage: Bacteria > CAIWAD01 > CAIWAD01 > CAIWAD01 > CAIWAD01 > CAIWAD01. Next base: position 49,022 of record DYSB01000001.1, read on the forward strand.
CGGAGTGATGTTTCCGTCCAAAGATCGGCAGGCCGGCTCTCCCAATTCGGCCTGGCCAGCCGTTCCAGCAGCAGGTGGGGCAGCGGCAAGCCCAGCCCCGTGGCCCACTCGGGTTCCTGGAATTCCGTCGTCATCAGGCGTCCCAGCTTGATCGTGGCCTTCTCCCGCAGACTCTGGGCGCCCGCGGTGTTGCCGCTCTCCCGGTGCAGCTGGGACACAACCAGCTGGATCAGCGCCTGTAGCCAGAGCCGATCGTCTCCGGTCAATTCCAGCCACAGCTCCTCCCAGATCTCGTGGGCGGAATAGGTGTGGCCGCGGCGGGCCTGGCGCAGCCCGCGGGAGGCCAACGAGCGGCGCCGATCGGCGGGTGTGCTCACGCGCCGGACTCCCGCGCGCCGGCCGGCGTCTCCAGGGCCTGGCGCACACGCCGGCTCAGGGATTCCAGCGTGAAGGGTTTGCCCAGCAGGGGCGCGCCCTGAGCGGGACTGAGGTCGTGCCGACTGAGTTCGCCGTCCGTGTAGCCGCTGCAGAACAGCACGCGCGCGCCGGGCCAGATCTCCAGCAGACGCCGCACGGCGGCGGGCCCGCTCATTACGGGCATGATCACATCGCTGAAGATGAGGTCGGCGGGCCGGAGCTGAGCGCGGGCCAGCTCCAGGGCCTCCATCCCGTCGGCGGCGGCCAGCACGTGGTAGCCACAGTGCTCCAGGAGGCGCACGGTCAGTTCGCGCACGGCGGGGTCGTCCTCCAGCACCAGGATGGTCTCGCTGCCCCGGGGCAGCTCGCCGCTCTCCTGCGGCACCTCGACCTGGCGGACCTGCAGGGCCCCGATGGAGGGGAAGTAGAGCCGGAAGCGCGTGCCCGAGCCCGGCCGGCTCTCCACGGTAATGGCGCCGCCGCACTTCTTGACGATGGCGTAGACGATGGAGAGCCCCAGGCCCGTGCCCTTGCCCAGGGCCTTGGTGGTGAAGAAGGGTTCGAAGATCCGGCTGTGCAGGGTCTCCTCGATCCCGTGCCCCGTGTCGCTCACTTCCAGCTGGACGTAGGGACCGGGCGACAGACTCATCACGCGCCGGGCCTGGCCGGCACTGAGTTCCAGGTTGCGCACGCGCAGGCTCAGTTTGCCGCCGTCGGGCATGGCGTCCCGGGCGTTCACCACCAGGTTGATCACCACCTGCTCGATCTGGCCGGGATCCGCCCGGATGGCCCAGCCCTCGTCGCCCGGTATCCACTCCAGTTCCACCGACTCGCCGATCAGCCGGCGCAGCATGTTCTCCAGGTCATCCAGCAGGCGCTGCAGCATGAGCGGCCGGGGGGCCATCTCCTCCTGGCGGCTGAAGGTGAGCAGCCGGCGGGTCAAATCCGCGGCGCGCTGGCAGATCTGGATCTGGTCCTGCAGGTAGCGGCGCACAGAGTCCGGCTCGTCCATGTGCTGGAGCGCCAGCTCGGCGTTGCCGCTGATCCCCGTCAGCAGGTTGTTGAAGTCGTGGGCCAGGCCGCCCGCCAGGTTGCCGATGGCGTCCAGCTTCTGGGCCTGACGCAACTGCTGCTCCAGATTGCGCAGCTCCGTGACGTCCTGGACCATGAGGATCGCCCCGCTCACGCGGCCGACGGCGTCCGCGTGGGGTGAGATCTGCACCAGCAGCTGGCTGCGCACCCCGTAAATCGAGGTGTAGTCCAGCTCCAGGTTGCGCACCACCTCGCCGCGCCCCACCCGCTTGAGCAGGTCGTCGATGGGCACGCCATGCAGGCCGGGCAGCTCGGCCAGCGGCCGACCCAGCGCCCGGGACGCCGCCTGGCGCGGTACACCCATCATCTGCTCCATGGCGGGGTTTTCGTAGACCAGGACGCCGGAGAGATCCACGTACATCACGCCCATGGGTGCGTGCTGGATCAGGCCCCGGTTGAATTCCTCCGAGGCCTTCAGGACCGCCTCGGCGTACTTGCGGTCGGTGATGTCGCGCACGATGGCCAGCAGGAAGTGGCGTTCCCCCAGATCCAGGGGCGAGAGCAAGACCTCGGCGTCGAACGTGCTGCCGTCCACCCGGGCGTGCAGCCACTCGAAGAACTGGCGCTTGCCCGCCACGGCGGCGGAGATGTGCCGGGCGGCCTGCTGCTCGCTGGAGCGTCCGTTCCGCTGCAGGGGCGGCGACAGATCCAGCGGTCGCATGCCGGTCAGCGTCTCCGCGGCACGCCCGAGCATGCGCGCGGCGGCGGGATTGCACTCGACGAAGCGCTCACCCTCCATCAGGAAGATGGCGTCCAGGGCCTCCTCAAACAGGCCGCGGTAGCGGATCTCGCTCTGGCGCAAAGCGCTCAGGGTCTCCAGCTGCGAACTCAGGTCCTGCACGCTGCCCAACAGGCCCAGCGCGCCTTGCTGCTCGTCGCGCAGGACGCAGAGCCGGACCTGGACCGGCAGTTCTCGACCGTCCGGTCGCTTCAGGTTAGTCGACAGCTCCAGGGGCCACTGCTCCACCCCGCCCGCCAGGACCTCATCCAGCCCGAATCCGGGCATGAACTCCGTCACCAGCCGGCCTTCCACCTGACTGTGGGCCAGACCCAGCAGGTCGCCCAGGGCTTGGTTGCAATAGGTGATCCGCCCCAGCGGGTGGATAAAGAACAGGGGCGCGGGCACCAGATCGCCCATTTCCTGCAGCATCAGGGCCGTTTCGTGGCCGAGGCGCGGACTGAGCTCACTGCCGGCGCCCAGATCCTGGAAGCGCTTCCGTAGCATGTGTTCCAGGGCCAGCAGGCGCTCGCGCAGCTGACACAGGCTTTCCGCGCGGTCCGGGTGGATCGTCATGCCGCACTCCTTTCCGGGCTCCGTGGGCTCCAGTTCCTCTACAAGGGCGCGTCACCCTGTGGAAATCCGGGGCGCCGGCAAGCGGAAAGCTGGTCTGGAGACGCGCTGCGTTCGAATCAGAACGTGATTCAAGGTACTCGACAAGGCCCGATCCCCCAAGGCCTGAGTTCAACTTAGGTTCAATCCAGGCGCAATCTCCCCCGCGCAACTGCCGATAAGCCGGGGACCAACTGGCAAAGGAAGAGAAAAACGGGCGGACGGATCCACATCAGCCAGCATCCGGGCCGGGTGCGCAATTCCACTGAGGACTGGGCCGCCGGCGAGGAGCGGGCGGGCCGGCTGGCCTGCGCCATCTGCGATGGCATGGGGGGCATGCGCCACGGCGACCGGGCCTCCCGGGCAGTGGCCGACCGCTTCCTGGCCCTTTGTCTGCACGACGAGCGCAGCCTGAGTGCCGTCTGGCCGCCCAGCTCCCAGCGCGTGCAGTTGGAATTGGCCGTGGTGATGGCCCGCCTGCAGGCTGAGCTGCGGGAGCGCCGGGTGGCCACCACGTTCACGGGTCTGGCACTGGCCGGGTTGCGCGGACGGCTCTACCACGTGGGGGACAGCCGGGCGTACCTGCTGCGCGACGGGTTCGCGCACCAGCTTAGCCGCGACCACCGGGTGAGCGCGGACCAGCCCCAGCTGCTCAGCCAGGCCCTGGGCTCGCCCCAACACGACCGGCTGGAGTGCCTGGACCTGGAGCTGGACCCCGGCGACCGCTTGTTGCTCTGCAGCGACGGTTTCACTCAAACGGGGCTGGAATCCGAGGAACTGCTGCGCCTGCTGGCGTCGAACGAAGCGGACGCCCGTGTGCCGGAGCTGCTGTTGGAAGAGGCCCTGCGGCGCGGCGCGGAGGACAACCTGAGTCTGGTCTGGATCATTCCCGAGGCGGCGGCATGAACCCCCATCCGGCAGCCGATTCCCTGCGCTTCACGGAGCTTCGCCCCCAGGGCGAGGGCGCCAGTGCGCGGGTCAGTTGTGCGCGGGACCGCTGGACGGGCCGCGAGGTCGTGCTCAAAGAGGCCCGCTCGCTGGGCCAGGACGTCCACGGTTTCCTGAAGGAGGCGCGGCTGCTCCAGATGCTGCGCTCCCCGGTCTTCCCCGAACTGGTGGAATTCGATCCCGGCGACGACCAGCATCCCGCCCGGCTGGTGCTGGAGAAGCGCCCGGGACTGGCCCTGGCCGAGCTGACGGACTCTCCGGCCTGGTCCTTGGCCGCCGGCGAAGCGGACTGGATCACCATCCAGGTCCTGCAGGGGCTGACGGAGTTGGCCGAGCGCGGCTGGGTCCACGGCGACCTGGGTCCGGCCAACCTGCTGCTGGACGGCAGCCGAGCCAGCCTGCTGGACCTGGGTCTGGCCCGCTCCACACGGGACCGCCACCGCGCCCGCTCGGGAACGCTCAGCGTGATGCCGCCGGAAATCCTCAGCGATGGGCTGCCCCATCCGCGCTCGGATATTTTCTCCCTGGGGGCCCTGCTCTTCCAACTGCTCTGCGGCGCCTCGCCCTTCCCGGACGATCCCGACGAGGCCGTGGGCGCCATCCTGGCCGGTCGTCTGCGCCCGGCCGGCCGCGCGGCCACGCATCCGCTCTTCCCCTTCATCCTGCGCTGCCTGCACACGGAGCCCGGCCGGCGGCCCGCCCCTCAGGAAGCCCTGGCCGAGCTGACGGCCGCCCTGTCACCTGCCCGCACGGCCCTGCTGCTGCCCCGGCGCGGCCCGGGGACCTGGGAGACCAGCCTGCTGAAGCAGGTGGTGTCACGGCTCGCCGCCGGCACCTGCGTGCGCCTGCATAGCGGCAGTGCGGGACCCTGGCGCGCCCGGCTGGAACAGCTCCAGGTAGAGGTATCCGCCCGGCGCGGCCCGCTGCTCAGCATCCGGCGCGCCGAGGGGGAGTCGCTGCTGGATTGGCTGGCCCGCCGCGTGGACCATCCCGGCCGCTTGCGGCACTACCCGGAACTGGCCGGCGCCCTGGAGCGCCGCCGGGGCGGACCGGACCTGCTGCGCCTGGTGCTGGGCTTCCTGGACGACCAACTGGGCCGGCCCCGCCAAGGCCTGTGCTGGCTGACCCGACCCGGCGACCCCGACGCCGCCCGATTGCACGATCTCGTCGCCCTCTGCGAGCGGCAGGCCCGCCCGCTTTTAATCCTGGAACTGGACTCCGACCCGGCGGACGCTCTGCGCTTGGAAGCACCCGGCCGGGAGACCTGGCAGGGCTGGCTGCGTCGGCCGGCCCCCGGTATCGAATTGAGCGCGCCAGCCGCCGCAGCCCTGGACTCCCTCACAGGCGGGCAGAGCGAGCGCATCCCGCCGCTGGTGGCCCGCTGCATCAGTGAAGAGCGCCTCCTGCGCCGGAACGGACTCTGGGAACTGGGTCCGCTGGGCCTGCCCGCCCAGGAAGCCCGCGGAGCCGCGGACCTGGCGGCTCTGGGCGGACCCGTCCGCCGAGCCCTGCTGCGGGCCTGTGCCTGGCTGGAGCCCGCACCAGCCGGTGCCTGGCGCTCCCAGGTCCAGCAAGGCCGCGAGCGCGAGCTGGAGAGCCTGGAAGGAGCCGGCTGGTTGCGCGACCGGGGTGACGGCCAGCTGGAGCCCCAGGCCGGTGTGCGCGAGCTGCTGGGCCCGGCCAGCCTGCAGCCCGAGCACCTGCAGATCCTGCACGAACTGTGGAAGCTCCCCGAGCCGCCCGCCGAGCTCTGCCTTTTGCACCTGGGCCGCTGCGAACTGGGGCTGGCCGATCCGCTGGTGGCGCGCGACGTCCTGCTGGCCGCCCACGGGCTGGTGGATCCGGCGCGCCGGGTTCGGCTGATCCAGGAGTTGCTGCCTTTTTTGGCCCTGGGCGAGGTGGACGAACTGGAGACCCTGCTGGCCACGGGCCTGCTGGCCCAGGGCCGCCCGGCAGAGGCCCGGCGTCTGTTGCGCCGCCTGTTGCGCCGTGCCCGGGGCGAGTTCGTACTGCCGCTGATCAGCCGCCTGGCCTTCGTCTACATTTTGTTGGGCCGCCACCGGCTGGCCCTGCGCCTGCTGGACCGGGCCCGGCAACTCGCCGCCGATCCATTGGACCGCCTGCTGCTGCGGGTGACGGCGCTGGATCCGCTGCTGCGCAGCGGACAACAGGCCCGGGCAGTGGCGGAGCTGGCGGCCTGCCTGCCCGAGCTGCTGGACTGCGATCCGGCCGCCGGGCCCCAACAGGCCCACGCGCTCAATTCCGCCGGGGCCGCGGCCTTCCAACTAGGCCGCATGGACGATGCCGCGCGCCTCTGGACCCAGCTCGACCGGGCCGGCCGACAGCAGCTCCAGGTCCAGCAGCGGGTTTGGCTGGCCAACAATCTGGGCATTCTGCACCTGCAGGCCGGGCGGATCGAGCAGGCCCGCGGGGAACTGGAGCAGGCCGGACGCGAGGCCGCGCTCTACCACCTGGAACGCTACGAACTGATGGCCCGGGTCAACCTGGCGCTGGCCCAACTGCGGCGCGGTGCGGCGGACCAGGCCGTGCGCGAGCTGGAGCCGGCCTTGCAACAGGCCCGCGATCTCCAGGAGCCGGTGACGGAACTGGCCGTGCTGGATCATCTGGGGGACTCCTGGGCCGCCCTGGGCGACCTGGAGGGTGCCGAGCGCGTCTGGCACGAGGAGCTGGCCAAGGCCCGGGAACTGGACAGCCCCAAGGACGAGCTGGACCCATTGGCCCAGCTACTGCGCCTGGATCTGGACCTGGGGCTGGCGCCGCGCGGCGACCTACTGGCACGGTTTGAGGAATTGGCCGCGCTCCACGATTCGCCTCCGGCCCGCCAGTGGCGCCTGCTCAAGAACCTGCAGGACTGCCTGGCGCCGGAGCGGAGCAAGAGCCCAAGTCCCGGAACCGATTGGCCCGCGGACCTTGCCCCCGCGCTACGTTTGCAGGCCGCCGGCCGCGAGGTGCCCCGGGATGAACTGTTGCACGCGCTGCTCGAGCTGGATCCCCGCCTGGACGGCGTCCGGGTGGCGCTGGCCATGCTGGAGCACCGCCTGGCCTGGCTGGCCGACTGGTCCACGCCCTTGCGCGAGGAGCGCGAGATGCACCGACTGCAGCAGATCCGTCTGCTGGCCCTGGAAGGCGAGCTGGCCGCGCGGCGCGAGAATTGGCCCGAAGCGGGCCAGCGGCTGGGCCGCGCTGTTCGCATGCTGCACGGCATGGTCCAGGACCTGTCGCCCGCCTGGCAGGCCCGGCTGAAGGAATCACCCTGGCTGAGCCACTTGCTGACCCGGGCCGAGGATTGTCTGCATCGAGTGAACGAACTGGAGAGGAGAGACCATGGCCACACTGCTGGAACAGTTGGCCGCGCTGCAGGAGCTTGAACTCAGGAGCGAGGGGTTGGCCCAGCGCCAGGAACGCTTCTCCCGCCGGGAGTTGGACCTGGTGATGGGCCTGGCCCGCGAACTGAACACCTGCACCACGCCGGGCGAGGCCCTGCACTTCCTGCTCCACCAGGCCATCCGCCTGGCGGGGGCCCAGCGCGGCGCCATCGTGGAACTGGACGAGCAGGCCGAGGGCGGCCTGCGCTTCACGCTGGGCGCGGATCGCGATGGCTTCCCCCTGGCGCGACCCGAGACCCAGGTCTCGCACTCCATCATCCATCTGGTGCTGGAGAGCGGCCAACCCCTGCGCAGCTCCAACCTCTCCCAGCTGGAGGAGCTGGCCCAGGCCCGCTCGGTGATCGACCTGGACTTGAAGAGCAGCCTCTGCGCGCCCCTGCGTCGCCATGGCCGGGTCTTCGGCGCGCTCTACGTGGACAGCTCCAGCACCACGCTCTACAGCGAGCACATGCTGGTCCTGCTGGACGGCTTCTGCGAATTGTGCTCGCTGACCCTGACCCAACTGCAGCTGCGCCGCTCCGAACAAGCCCAGCAGAAGCGCTTCGACCACTTCGAGCGCCTGCACCTGCACATCGTGGACTCGCTGCCCAATGCGCTGGCGCTCTACGACGACCAGCAGCGCCTGCACTTCGCCAACCTGACCTTCCGGCGCGAGCTGGGCTCGCTCTCCCTCGTCCAGCCGGACGCCGAGTCCCCGCTGGGCTGGCGCTTCGAGAACACCTTTGCCCGCTTCCTCGCCACACTGGGCGAGCGGCAGGAGCGCACGGCGGATTGGTCCGTGGACGGCCGCCGGCTGCGTTGCCGGCCCTTTCCCCTGGCGCCGGAGGAGGGCGGCGACGCGGTCTGGGGCCTGATCCTCAGCGACGTCACCACCGAGGTGCGCATGCAGCAGGAGCTGTTGGAGAGCGAGAAGTTCGCCATGATGAGCCGCACGGCCGGCTCCATCGCCCATGAGATCCGCAACGCGCTGGCACCTTTGCACGGCCACGTGCAGCTGGCCCGCCTGACGTTGCAGGAGCGGCCCTCCGTCCTGGACGATCTGGATCCCGACCTCCAGGTGGTGGAGGAGATGGCCGGCCGCATCGAGCGCATCGTGCGCACGCTCTCCGACCTCTCCCGTCCGCCCCAGCGCCAACTGGGGGAGGTGGACCTCAACGCCCTGGCCGCGGGCACTGTCACCCTGCTCAAGGAAATGGGCGGCAAGATCAAGCGCTTCGACCTGTCCGTGGGCGGCCCGGAACCCGACATCGACGACCGCGCCGGCCTGCGCATCCGGCTGGACGCCATGCCGCGCCTGCCCAAGTTGCTGGCCGATCAGGAGCAGCTGCAGCAGATGCTGCTCAACCTGCTGATCAACGCGGCGCACGCCGTGGAGGCTGTGGGCGGCGGCTGGGTGCAGTGCCGCACGCGCGTGATGGGCGACCAGCTGTTGCTGACGGTGGAGGACACGGGCTGCGGGATGGATGAACAGGTGCTGGCGCGGCTCTGGGAGCCCTACTACACGACCAAGGGCGAGGGCGGCTCGGGGCTGGGCATGCCCCTGGTCCGGCAGGTGGTGGAGGCACACCAGGGACTGATCCAGGTCCAGAGCAAGCCCGGCGTGGGCACCACGTTCCGCATTCTCTTCCCCGTGGCCAACCCGCGCAACCCGGCCTGAAAAGGAACCGCCCCGGCGGGGCCGGGGCGGCAGGTTCCAGTCGCGGAACTCCTACCGGTTGCCACCAGCAGGTCTGTCGTCGGGCGGCGGGCCCGTGGCGATGAGATACTTGGAGAAGTGTTCGAGGCGGACGTCCACGCGGGCTTCCTCGTCCGCGCTCATCCAGTGCACCTCGTTGGACACCACTTCATACCAGCCATCCTGGAGGTCGTAGACCACCAGCAGTTCGTCGCCAGCGGGCAGGTCGGCTTCGCTGAGCGGCAGCACCAGCTCGAATTCCAGCGGCGCCAGAAATTCCTGGCCCTCCGGCCCGAACTCGAAGCCGATGGCCGGCGTGGCTTCGTCGCCCTGCCAGTTGGCTACGATGGTCACCGGCGCGCTCACCGCACCGGCCGGCGCCTTCAAACTGAAGCCCGCACCCGTGTACTCGGACGCCGCGCCCGGAGTCACCACCAAGGTGAAATCCGTCATGGCATCCAGGTCGTGGGCTTTGGCGGGGAGGTCCGCCGGCGTGAGCAGGCGGATTTGGTCGCGGGACAGCAGCCGTCCGCTCGACTCAGGCGCACGGCTCCCGTCAGTGGAGCAACCGAGCGCGAGAAGCAGGGCCAGACCGGCTGCACCAAGGGGCAGGAAGCGTCTCATGAACACCTCGTTCTGTTGTGGGGTGGTACAACTGCTTGCTCCGGAGGACACGTCCTCAGTGGAACGCTCAGAGTTTAGTCAACGAGGTGGCTGGGAAAAAGCAAAAAGTGTGTAAAAAACAACTACTTGCTCTCAGAAACAGGAAAGACCCGTTCCAGGTGAGGAACGGGCCAGGCAATGCGGCGCGGGTTTCGGTCAGCGCGTGGTGGTGTTGTCCGGCGGCGGGCCGGTGGCGATCAGGTAGCGGCAGAAATGGTCGATCTCGGCCCGGATCTTGACTCCGTGGGGATTGTCCAGATCCCCCTCCGGCATCGCTTCCACGACACTGGGAATGATCTCATAGGTGCCATCCTCGTGATCGAGCACCACCAACAGGCAAGCTGGATCCAGCCCTTCCAGATCGCGCGCCTTGAGTTTAAACTCCACCTGCAGGGGCAGCAAGAACTCCTGCAAGAACTCCAGGCCGTCGGGACCGTAGTTGTAGCCGATGACCGGATTCTCGTTCTCATCCCCCAACCAGTCGCCCGTGATGGTGGCTTCCTGGCCAACGCAGCCCCGCGGGGCACGCAGACGGAAGCCCGGCAGATCCAGCGCGGCCGATCGCTGGGGGGTCAAGTCCAGGCTGAAGTCGCCGCCCAGGTCCGCGTTCATATCCTTGGCAACCGCTGGTACCAGGATCTGCAGCTGATCGGCCTGCAGCAGTCGGGTGGCGGGTTCGTCGTCGGTGTTGGCGCAACCGCTGAAGAAGGCAGGGGCAACAGCAGCGCGAGCAAGTATCTGGGGTGACTCATCGGTCTGTTCCTTCGTTTAGGATTCCTACCCGTCCTCGCTGCAGACTGAGGCCAATGTCGTGCCAGAAAACTCCTGCCATATGCTTTCCACACCGTAAGGATACTTCACGACTAGAGCTGGGCCGGTCCCCATTTCGGTGCATTTACCCCACCCAATCCCGTTTGCTGGCAATTGACGCACCAAGAAAACGGGCGGCCCGGGCCGCCCGCTTCACATGCTGTTGCTGATTGCGCTCAGTTGCCTTCCAGCACGCGCTCGTCGTACTCGGCCTCGAAGCGCCGCTTGTGCAGGCCCTCCTCCTCTGCCAGGCGCTCGAAGAGCGCGCGCAGGGAATCGCCGGGCGCCACGCGGGCCAGATCCAGGTAGAGCTGGCGGGCCGCCGCCTCGCGCTTCATGGCCACGATCAGGGCCTGGGCGTAGTCCAGGTCGGTGGTGATCTCCGGCATCTCCACATAGTCGGAGATCTTCAGGTCCGCGAAGGCGGCCGCCGCGGCCTGTTCGAAACCGCCCTGGTCGCGCACGGCGATCAGCCGGTCGCGGTGGCTCTTCTCTTCCTCGGCCATCTCCAGCAGGGCGTCGCGCATCTCGCGCCTCTGCATCTTCACCGAGAGCTGGGTGTAGAAGCGCGCGGCCTCGATCTCCCGCTTGATGGCGAAGTTCAGGGCCTCTTCGGCGTTGGCGAATTGCATCGGTCGATCTCCTGCCTGCTCGCTTCTACTACATCAACCCGAGACTCAACACAGAGACACAGCATCAGAGATGGCTTGGAAACGAATCGGATCCTGCACTTTCCGCCGCGCCTGTTTCTCATTCAATCTTCGTCTCTGTGCCTCTGTGCCTCTGTGGTGAGAGGCCTCCCCCGGTCGAATCCCCCTCAGGCGGCGGATCCTTCCTTGCCCATCAGGTCCTCGTGGATGGCCAGGGCCGCGCTCTTGCCAGCGCCCATGGCCAGGATCACCGTCGCCGCGCCGATCACGATGTCGCCGCCAGCGTAGACGCCGGGCATGCTCGTGCGGCCCGTGCTGTCCTCGGCCACAATGTTGCCCCACTTGTTGAGCTTCAGTTCGGGCGTGACCTCGGTTAGCAGCGGGTTGGCCCCGTTGCCGATGCTGACCACCACCGTGTCCGCTTCCACCACGAATTCGCTGCCCTCCACGGGCACCGGCCGGCGCCGCCCACTGGCGTCGGGCTCGCCCAGCTCCATGCGCAGGCAGGTCACGCCGCTCACGTTGCCCTGGCCGTCCCCCAGGATGTTGACCGGGTTGCAGAGCAGGCGCATGTGGATGCCCTCCTCCTCGGCGTGGTGGATCTCCTCGCGCCGGGCGGGCATCTCCTCCATCGAGCGCCGGTAGATGACGCTGACTTCCGCGGCGCCCAGGCGCAGCGCGGTGCGGGCCGCGTCCATGGCCACGTTGCCGCCGCCGAAGACGGCCACCCGCTGACCGGGCCGGACGGGCGTGTCGTTGCGGGGAAAATCGTAGGCCTTCATCAGGTTGACGCGGGTGAGATATTCGTTGGCGCTGTAGACGCCGTTGAGGTTCTCCCCGGGGATGTTCATGAAGTAGGGCAGGCCGGCGCCCAGGCCCAGGAAGACGGCCTGGAAGCCCTCCTCCTCCAGCAGCTCCTGGACGGTGATCATCTTGCCGATCACGGCATTGTAGACGATCTCCACGCCCAGTTTGCGCACGTAGTCCACCTCCGCCTCCACGATGTCCTTGGGCAGGCGGAATTCGGGGATGCCGTACATCAGCACGCCGCCGGGCTTGTGCAGCGCCTCGAAGATGGTCACCGAGTGGCCGCGCAGGGCCAGTTCGCCAGCCACCGTCAGGCCGGCCGGCCCGCTGCCCACCACGGCGATGCGCTTGCCTGTGGACGGGGCCAATGCCGGGGCCTTGACCTCGCCCTGCTCGCGCTCCCAGTCGGCCGCGAAGCGCTCCAGCCGGCCGATGGCCACGGGCGTGTGCTTGCGGCCCACCACGCAGACCTGCTCGCATTGGGTCTCCTGGGGGCAGACCCGGCCGCAGACGGCGGGCAGGGCGTTGTCGTGCTTGATCAGGTCGATGGCGCCCTGGAAATCGCCCTGGCGGATCTTCACCACGAAGCCGCGGATGTCGATGCCCACCGGGCAGCCCTGGATGCAGGCGGGATCCTTGCACTCCAGGCAGCGGCTGGCCTCCACCATGGCCGTCTCCGGCGAATAGCCGATGGGCACCTCGAGAAAATTGCGGGCCCGCACCTGGGGATCCTGCTCGGGCATGGGCTGCCGCGTCACGGCGCCTAGTTTGGCCTTGGGCAGGGCGGCGTACTCGCTCATGACGTCCTCCCGGCATAGGGCTGGTCGCGGCCGATGTGGCAGACGTGGTCGGCCTCGAGGGCCTGGCGTTCCTGGGTCAGATAGGCGCGCTGGCGCTGCTGCAGCTCGGCGAAATCCACCGCGTGGCCGTCGAATTCCGGGCCGTCCACGCAGACGAAGCGGCTGCGGCCGTCCACTGTCACGCGGCAGCCGCCGCACATGCCCGTGCCATCCACCATGGTGGCGTTGAGGCTGACCACCGTGGGAATGCCGTGGGCGCGGGTGACTTCGCTCACCGCGCGCATCATCACCACCGGGCCGATGGCCACCACCTCGTGGATGGTCTCGCCGCGGTCGATGAGATCCTGCAGCACGTTGGTGACGAAGCCCTGGCGGCCCTTGCTGCCGTCGTCCGTGCAGATCAGCAGCTCGTCGCTGGTGGCGCCCATCTCATCTTCCATGATCAGCAGCTCGGCCGTGCGGGCGCCGAGGATCGAAATCACGCGGTTGCCCGCGGCCTTCATGGCGCAGGCGATGGGATGGACCGGCGCGGTGCCGATGCCGCCGCCCACGCAGACCACCGTGCCCTTGTTCTCGATGTGGGTGGGGCGACCCAGCGGTCCGGCCAGGTCGAGGATGGAGTCCCCCACCTCCAGGCGGCCCAGCTCCAGGGTGGAGTGGCCGACTTCCTGGAAGATCAGGCGGATCCAGCCCGCCTCCGGATCGGCGTCGGCAATGGTGAGCGGAATGCGCTCGCCCGTTTCGCTGACCCGCAGCATGACGAACTGGCCGGCCTGGCGCTTCCGGGCGATGCGCGGAGTTTCCACCAGCAGGTCCTTCACGCCGGGCGAGAGGATCCGTTTGCGTAGAATTTTGTTCATGTTCTCCATCCGTATATGGGGCGTCCTGCGGAAAAGATTAACAGCTACCGGGCGGAACTCAAAGCTCCCAGGAGACTGTTTTGCCTTTGAACTACATGCGCGCCCGCTCCGCCGGCCCTCCCGACCTCAACCTGTGCGCCTTGACATTCAATTGGCAATCTGGCGGGAGATCAATCCGGCCGCAGAGTTGTGTTGGAAATCTACCATGAATTCCCAACCGAATGACCCCGACCCAACTGATCTGCCTCCACTGAATCCACCCCCTGCTTTGGTCGATAGGACGGGGAAAGGAGCACGCCATGAGCCAGATCCTGCGCATCCGCCTGGAAAGCCAAGGTCCCCGTGTCCTGCGCGGACGACGGGCCGAACGCCGGCACGCGCATCCTCCCATCCAGCCGGAGGGCCGCAGCTCCACCTACGAGCTGGGCATGTATGACGTCCAGGGCCGTGAGCGCACCCTCTTGGTGACCGGCAACCCGCTGCGCAATCGTCAGGGCGGGATCGTCGGCTCCTTCGGCGTGCTCAAGGACATCACCGAGCGCAAGGCCCGGGAGCAGGCCCTGGAGACGCGCCTGCTGCTGGACCAGGCCGTCTCGGATCCGTCCGGGCCCTGGTGCGGCCGGGGCAATTCGCCGAGGCCCTGAACGTGGCCCTGGGAGGCCTGGGCATCCTGCTCAACGCCGACTGCGTGCGTGTGTACCAGCTGAATCCGGCCCGGCACGAACTGAGCTGCACCCAGGAGTGGCCGCCCCTGCGCGGCGAGCGCAGCGTGCTGGGACGCCCCTTCTCCGCGGGCCACTATCAGTGGTGGATGTCATCCTTGCGCAGCGGCGAGATCCTCTACATCAAGCAGCTGAGCGACGTCCCCGCCACGGCCACCGAGGAGCGGGAGACGATGGAGGCGCTGGCCATCCGCAGCCTGCTGGCCATCCCCCTGCTGCAGAACGGCGTCCTGCTGGGCTTCGTTTCGCTGGAGAATCCCGATCCCTTCGGCGAAGTGTTGAGCGGCGACCTGGGCAGCCTGCTGGTGTTCGGCGACGTGCTGGCCGCCGCCCTGGCCCAGCGCGAGCCATCGTCGGCCTGATCAGCGCCCGGTTACCCGGCCAGTTGTCAACTCTTATCTTGGACTATAATGGTTCAAGATCAATCTTCGTCGGCCCGGCAGGGCCGAGCCTGCCCGGCGCAGCGACGCCTGCCAACACGGGCGACTCCGGCCATGAGCAATGGCCTGACGGGACCACTCCTGCCGCTGGACCGACCCCCAGTGGCCCCGCAGGAGGTGTGAGATGTGGCCCTTCCTGATCGTCCACTGGTTCACCTCGCTGTTCTTCCAGACCTTCTACCATCACCGCTACGCGTCGCATCAAATGTTCAGCCTGACGCCGCGCACGGAGCGCGTGATCCACGTGCTGGCCTTCCTGGCCCAGAGTCCGTCCTTCCTCTAACCCCCGGGCCTACGCCATCCTGCACCGCCAGCACCACGCCTACAGCGACACGGCGCGCGACCCGCACAGCCCCGTCCGGCACCGCACGGTGATCGGCATGCTGCGCGACACCCTGACCCACTTCGACGCGGCCCGCCGGCGGGACAACCCCGAGATGGAGCGCCTGGCCGCCCACACGCCGGACTGGCCGGCCTTCGACCGCTTCGCGGACACCTGGACCACGCGCATCGCGTTGGGCGGCGTCTGGACACTTGTCTACCTGCTCTGGGCGCCCTCTCCCTGGTGGCTGCTGGCCCTGCCTGTCCACTGGCTGATGGGGCCGATCCACGGCGCCATCGTCAACTGGGCGGGCCACAAGTACGGCTACGTCAACCACGGGGACACGGACGACCATTCCCGCAACACGCTGCCCGTGGACCTGCTGCTGCTGGGGGAACTCTACCAGAACCACCACCACCACGCGCCCACCCGGCTGAACTTCGCCCACCGCTGGTTCGAGCTGGATCCGGCCTACTGGATCATCCGGCTGCTGGGCTGACTGGGCGTGGTGCGGGCCCGACCCGGCGCCCGGTGAACCGCAGGGCGTCCCTGCAAAGAAAAAGCGGGGCGCGCTTCCGCGCACCCCGCCTGGGTCCAACCGGCTGGACTGCCGCTTAGATCTTGAACTCGAAGTTGACGCGATAGTACGTCACCGCGTCTCGGTCGGAATCTTCAAAACTGGTCAGCCGCAGGTTGGGCGCGATGACCAGGCCCTTCACCGGGGACAACTTCACGCCCGCCAGGATGGTGGTCTCGTTGTTCTCGTCATCAGAGTCCGTGTCGGGGTCGTAGCGATCCAGCCGGGTGAAGGCCTCGAGGCCCGCCACCGGCAACTTGTAGTTGACCGTCACGCCCAGGATACTCTGGACCACGTCCGTCGCCCCCGTGGTGGTCTTGGTGTCATACTCCAGGCCCAGCCGAGCGCCCATTCCGGCCCAGCCTCCGAAGAGGCCCAGGACGGTCTTGTTCTCCACATCATCCGCCGCCTGGAAGGGCTCCAGCGAGTAGGCCACGCCCGCGTTCCAGCCGTCCTTCTTGTTCAGCGCCTGCTCGCCGACGGACAGGTTGACTGAGTACTTCTTGAATCGATCGTTCTCGGCCTTTTTGTAGCCACCCCCGTTGGCAATCATCGCGCTGGCCTTCACCAAGCCGAAATCCCTGCCCCAGCGCATGCCCAGGTCGGCGCTGCAGACGAAGTCGTGGGCGTCCATCAACGGCAGGTCCAGGAAACGGTTGCAGAAGGTGGCGTCCTGGGTGTAGTTCAGGTTGGTGGGCTGCACGCCGAATGTCCAGGTGCCCCAGTCCGTGCTCCAGTCCACGCAGGCATTCTTCACGTAGAGGTAGAAGCCCGCGTTCGAGCTGCTCAGGCTGTAGGTGTTGACGTCCACCACGTCGCCGTCGGAGTCCGTGAGCGTCGTGCTGCCGCTGGCCAGCGTGTAGCTCTTCAGCTGGCCGGCGTCGAACTGCACGCGGTAGGCCAGGTTGTCCGCTGGCTTGTCCGTCACGGTCAGGTAACTGCGGACGAAGTTGAATGCCCCGTCGCTGGTCCCGCCCTGGGTGGCATCATGGGTGTAGTCGAAGTAGATCAGGCTGCTGATGTCCGCCGCCAACAGGCCGCCTGCGGCCATGGACGAGAACACGACACTCAAGAGAATGCGCTTGGTCATGGTCGGCTCCTTTGTGGATGGGTGAGTTAGAATCCTGTTAAGCGCTCAGTCCCACCAGTTATCGGCAGAACTGTGGCCAATCTTCCAACCGCACGAATCCCGGTGGAAGCACCGGGCCAGGAGGCCGATTCCGGCACCTCCGTCCACAGGCAACAGGGAAACGCTCCCCCTCCCGCTCCCTGCCAGGGCCGGCCCGCCCGCCGCGCAAGGCTGGACGCGGGGGGGGGGCGAAAACTGCCCAGTGGAGGTGGCGGCCCGGCCGGACACACGAACGGGGTGCGCGTCGCCGCGCACCCCGCAAGGCAATCGGACGGATCCGGCTGTGCGTCAGATCTTCAATTCGAAGTTGATCCGGTAGTAGGTCAGGGCGTCGCGGTCGGAGTCCTCGTAGGGAATGGTCTTCAGGTTCGGGGCGATGATCAGGCCCTTCACTGGCGCGTACTTCAGACCCAGGATGATCCCCGTCTCGTTGTTCTTGCTCTCGTCCAGGGGCGTGCCGGCGTTGTCGGTCACGTCGTCCGTGTTGGGATCGTATATGTCCAGGCTGCCGAAAACGGACAGGCCGGGGCGAAGGAGAGTTTGTAGTCGCCGTAGAGGCCGATGATCTGCTCGGTCAGGTCGGTGGCGCCCGTGGTGGTCTTGGTGTCGAACTCGGCCCCCATGCGCACACCCATGCCCGCCCAGCCGCCGAACAAACCCAGCACGGCCCGACCATCGTCGGCGTTGATGGCCTCGGTGCTGAAGGCCAGGCCGGCGTTCCACCCGTCGTTCTTGCCCAGGGCGGGTTCGCCGGCCACCAGCTGCAGGCTGAGCTTCTTGTACTTGTCGTCCTCGGCCTTCTTGTAGCCCACGCCGTTGGTGAACAGCAGGCTGGCCTGAATCAGCCCACCAAACCCGTTGCCGTAGCCGATGCCCAGTCCGCGCTGCTGGAGAAGCCGTTGGCATCCATCAGGGGCTTGGCCAGGACCGGTAACCCGAGGTGTTCTCCTGCACGTTGAACATGTTCATGCCCTGCATGCCGAAGGTGAACTTGCCGTAGTCGGTCATCCAGTCCACGCAGGCGTTCTTGAGGAAGACTTCGAGGAACTTGTCGTTGTCGTCGGCCCCGTCCTTCATCCGCCCGACGTCGAACTGCAGCTTGTAGGACAGGTTGTCCGCCGGCTTGTCCGTGATCGTCAGGTAGGCGCGGGTGGTCTCGAAGGAACTGTCCTAGTCAACGCCTTGCGTGGCGTTGTGGGTGTATTCGTAGAAGATCAGGCTGCTGATCTCCGCCGCAACGGCACTGCCGGCGGCCAGGGTCGCGCTGGCGACACACACGAGTAAGCGATTGGTCATGGTCGACTCCTTGGTCAACGGGTGATTCAAGCTCCGCTTCGTCGGTCAGCATGACTGGTCCCCGGCACGATCATCGCGATCCTTCCACACGCGCAGATCGCGCAGGGCGCCGTGGCGCGGGATTTCTCCTGTCGCCATGTAGATCACGTCTTCGGCGATGTTGGTGGCGTGGTCGGCGATGCGCTCCAGGCTGCGGCTGACGCTGATCGCGCGCATCAGGCACTCGATGCGCTCCAGGCTGCGGGCGCCCTGATCCGCCGCCAGGGTATCCTGGATCGTCGAGCGGAACAGCGAGTACAGGTGGTCCACGTCGTCGTCGGCGGCGCAGACCCGCAAGGCCAGCTGGCTGTCCTGGCGCATCAGGCTGTCCAGGCCCTGGTGCAGCATGTCCTGGCTGCGGCCGGCCAGCCGCAGCAGGATCTCCGTCAGGCGCGGGTCGCCGTCCAGGTTGATCTTGCCCGCGTTGCCGGCGATGTTCACGGCCAGGTCGCCGATGCGCTCCAGGTCGTTGTTGAGCTTGAGCACGCCCACCAGCAGGCGCAGGTCCGTGGCGACGGGCTGATGCAGTGCCAGCACCTTCAGGCACTCCTCCTCCACCTCCACCTCGGCCAGGTCGATGGCCCGGTCGCCTTCGATCACGCGCACGGCCAGGGTCTCATCGCGGGTCATCACGCTCTGCAAAGAGTCGGCCACGGCGCGCTGCACCGTGCGGCCCAGCTCCTCCACGCGCTCCTTGAGCCGGTCCAGGGCGTGCAGCATGTGCTTGGTCATGGTCTCCTCCGCGCGGAATCAGCCGAAGCGGCCGGTAATGTAGTCATTGGTCTGGGCGTGTTCGGGCTTGGTGAACAGGCGCCGGGTCTCGTTGAATTCGATCAGGTTGCCCTCGTAGAGGAAGGCCGTGTAGTCCGAGACGCGCGCCGCCTGCTGCATGTTGTGGGTCACGATCACGATGGTGTAGAGGTCGCGCAGCTCGGTGATCAGGTCCTCGATGCGCGAGGTGGAGCGCGGGTCCAGGGCCGAGGCGGGCTCGTCCATCAGCAGGACGGTGGGCCCCACGGCCAGGGCGCGGGCGATGCAGAGGCGCTGCTGCTGTCCGCCGGAGAGATCCAGCGCGCTGGACTTCAGCCGGTCCTTCACCTCGTCCCAGAGCGCCACGCGCTTCAGGCAGGTCTCGACAATCCCGTCCAGCTGTTGGCGCTCACTCTGGCCGTGCACGCGCGGCCCGTAGGCCACGTTGTCGTAGATCGACTTGCTGAAGGGATTGGATTTCTGGAAGACCATGCCCACTTCGCGGCGCAGGTCTTCCAGGGCCGTCTCCGGCGCATGGATATCCTTGCCGTGGACCTCGATCCGGCCCTTCACGCGGCAGTCGGGAATCAGGTCGTTCATGCGGTTGAAGCAACGCAGCAACGTGCTCTTGCCGCAGCCCGAGGGGCCGATGAAGGCCGTCACCCGGCGGACCGGGATGCGCAGGTCGATGCCGTGCACGCTGCGCGCGGGTCCGTACCAGACCTCCACGCCAGTGGCCAGTACAGCGGTCTCCGTCTCCTCCAGTGCCGCGCGCTCGATCACTTGCGGTTTCATCAGTTCCATTAAAACGCCGCCTGTTTGTAGCGCTTGCGCAGATGGTTGCGCAGCAGGATGGCCGTCAGGTTGAGCAGCAGCACGATGCCGATCAGCAGCAGGGCCGTGCCAAAGAGCATGGGCTTGGCCGCCTCCACGTTGGGGCTCTGGAAGCCCAGGTCGTAAATGTGGAAGCCCAGGTGCATGAACTTGCGGTCCAGGTGCAGGAAAGGCGCGTCGCCGTCCAGGGCCAGGCTGGGCGCCAGCTTGACCACGCCCGTGATCATCAGCGGGGCCACTTCGCCAGCGGCGCGGCTGACCGCCAGAATCAGGCCCGTCAGGATGCCCGGCATGGCATTGGGCAGCACCACCTGGCGGATCATCTGCCAGCGCGTGGCGCCCAGCGCCAGGGCGGCCATGCGCGTGGTGCGCGAGACGGCGCCCAGGCCTTCCAGCGTGGCCACCACCACCACGGGCAACGTGAGCAGCGCCAGGGTCAGGCTGGCCCAGAGGATGCCGCCCGTGCCGAAGGTGGGCTCGGGCAGGCGCTCCGGAAAGAAGGCCGCGTCCAGCGTGCCACCGGTGAAGTAGATGAAGAATCCCAGCCCGAAGATGCCGAACACGATGGAGGGCACGCCGGCCAGGTTGTTGACGGAGAGCCGGATCAGCCGCACCACCAGGCCCTGGCGCGCGTAGTCGTGCAGGTAGACGGCGGTCATCACGCCCAGCGGCGCGGCGGCCAGGGACATCAGCAGGACCATCAGCACTGTGCCGAACATGGCCGGCCAGATGCCGCCCGCGGTGTTGGATTCCCGCGGGTCCTCCGTCAGGAAGCCCCAGAACCGGCGGCCGTACAAGCGTAAGCGGCCCAGCATGCCGAGTTCGTTGGTCGGCACCCAGCGCACCACTTGCAAAAGCGGCAGATCGGATTGCGAGCCGTCCGCCGTGTTCAGTCGCAGGGTCCAAAGGTTGGCGGCGGCGCGCAGGCTGTCCAGGCTGCGCTCCAGCCCGCTCAGGCGCAGCGCGCTGGCGTCCAGCTTCTCCTGCAAGGCCGCGACCCCGGCCGGACTCGCCTGCCGGCGTTCCAGCTCTTCTTCCCAGCGGCCGCGCTTGAGGGACAGGCGCCGGGCCCGCTCCTGCTCGCGCAACAGTTGTTCGTCCAGTTCCCCCACCCGCTCCACGGCCAAGTCCAACTGGCGGCGCAGGCGGGGCGAGTCGCCCTGGATCTCCACGCCCGGCCCGGACAGGCCGTCCAGCCAACCCAGGAAGACGCCGTTCTCGTTGCGTTCCACCAGCACGGCGTCCCGGGGCCGCGTGATGGCGGCGATCTCCGACTGGTCCAGCAGGATGATGTCCTGGCCCGTCAGTTCGCGGTTGCCCACCCGCAGCCGCAGGCGGCCGCCCTCCGGCGTCTCCAGCCGCTCCCAGATCTCGCCCAGCAGCACAGTGCCGTCCTTCAGCTCGAAGCGCTCCAGCCGCTGAGGCCAGAAGGCCGCCAGCCCGCGGGAGAGAATCAACCAGAGCACGAGGAGCAGCATCAGCAGGATCAGCACCAGGCCCAGCCCGGTGACCATCACGGGCACGCTGTCCCGCGAGCCGGAGCGGCCCTTGACCGGATGCGGCGTGCGCGCGCTCACGAGATCCTCCCGTGGCTCTTGCGCAGGCGCTCACCGATCCAGCTGGCCGCGCTGTTGATGACGAACGTGAACAGGAAGAGCAGCAGGGCTGTCAGGAAGAGCAGGCGGTAGAGCGTGCTGCCCATGGGCGCCTCGGGGATCTCCACGGCGATGCACGCGCTCATGGCGCGGAAGCCGTTGAGTGGACTGATGTCCATCACGGGCGTGTTGCCCGTGGCCATCAGCACGATCATTGTCTCGCCGATGGCCCGGCCCAGGCCGATCATGATGGCCGCGAACACGCCCGCCGCGGCGCCGGGCAATACCACGCGGGCCACGGTGGTCCAGCGCGAGGCCCCCAGAGCCAGCGAGGCGCTCACCAGCGCGTCCGGCACGTTGGAGAGGGCGTCCTCGGCCATGGTGAAGATGATCGGGATGACCGCGAAGCCCAGCGCGAAACCCACCACCAGGCTGTTGCGCTGATCGTAGACCACGCCGGCCTTCTCCTGCAGCCAGACGATCAGGTTGCCTCCGAAGACCACAGAGTCCAGCCAGGGCGCCAGGCCATAGGCCAGGCCCAGGGCGAGCAGACTCAGCACTAGGCCCTGGGCCAGCTGCGGCAGGCCTTTGGGGCCCAGCCTGTGGCCCGGGATCCGCGCCCAGACGGGGACCATCGCCAGGATCAGCAGGGGCAGCAGCACCACGAAGGCCAGCAGGGCCGTGAAATGCAGCTCGAGATAGGGGGCGAAGACCAGTCCCGCCAGGAAGCCGATGATCACGCTGGGCAGCGCGGCCATGATCTCGATGGCGGGTTTGATGCTGCGCGCCAGCCAGGTGGGCGCGAACTGGGAGATGTAGATCGCCCCCAGCAGGGCCAGCGGCACGCTGATGAGCAGCGCGAAGAACGTGCCCTTGAGAGTGCCGAAGATCAGTGGCAGCAGGCTGAACTTGGGCTCGAAATCGTCCCCGCCGCCCGTGGACTGCCAGACGGACTGGCGGCCCTCGTAGGATTCGTACTGCAGGCGCCCGAACAGCGCGCGCCAACTGACTTCCGGGTGCGGGTTGGCGAGTTCCACGGCCTGCAGCAGGCCCGGTCCCGCCAGTACCAGCGCGTCGCCCCGCGGCCCGAACGAGGCGGTCGTCGCGCCCAGCTCCGCTTCCAGCAGCGTGCGGCCGGTGGTCACGTAGTGCAGGATCCCGTGACCCGCGGCGTCCAGCGACACCAGGCTGCGGTCCCGCGGGCCGGGCAGCAGGCGCGTGATCGCCGCCGTGTGGCCCGTCAGGGATTCGCCGGAAATCCAGTGGACGCCCGTCTCGCCCTGGACTTCCACCAGGCTGGCCAGGCCGCCGCGCTCATCCCCAGCCACTAGGCGGTTGCCACCGATCAGGAAGGCCAGGCTGGTGACCCGGCCCGCCAGTCCCGTGGGCCGGCGCTCCAGCAGCCGCGCGCCATCGGGCGAGATCTCCAGCACCAGCAGTTCGCCCGCCGCGTTGGCCAGGGCCAGCCGCTCCCCCGTGGGAGAGGCCGCCAGGTCCACGGGCTGCAGGCCTTCCAGCTCCGCCGGCGCCGCCAGGCGCATCCAACTCTCGGACTCGCGCTCTTCCAGGGCCAGTTGCAGCCGGCCGCCGGCGGTCCAGGCCAGCAGGCTGTAGCTGTCCCCGCGTCCCAGGGTCAATTGCTCCACCCGGGCCGCGCCGGCAGGCAGTGCCAGGCTGTCCACGGGCAGGGCGGGTTCCAGGATCTCCAGTTCCGCCGTGCTGTGCGCCGCGCCCTCGTCCAGCACGCGACTCACGTTGATCCGCGCCAGCAGCAGGCGGCCGGTGCTGGTCCCCAGGGCGAAACGGTCCGCCCGCACGCCGCCCTCCAGGGCCACGGCACTCAGTCGCTCCAGGCTGTCGAGGGGAAAATCCAGGCGTGTGGCCGCGGCGCGGGCCCGGTCCGCCACGTGCAAGCCGCCCAGGGAGTCCAGGCTCCAGGCCAGGTCCTGGAACGGGTCCGTGCCTGTCAGCAGGGAGGGGGCATCCGGGGCCGTCAACGTCACGGTGTTGCCCAGTTGCGAGCCCCGGGCCAGCGGCAGGGCTTCCCGGCCCACGAAGATGAAGATCAGCAGGATGGCCAGGACCACGCTGATCCCGCCACCGGCGATCAGGAAGGCGGCCGCCCGGTCCGCCAGCACGCGCCGGCGCCGGTGAAAGGAGCCTCCGGCCGCAATGCGACCGGAGGCCGGAATATCAGAAGTGGGCATCTACTTGCCCAGTTTGGCCAATTCCTGCTTCACCACCGCGGCGGGCAGGGGCAGATAGCCGTCCTTCACCACGATCGCCTGGCCTTCCTGGCTCAGGATGAACTTGAGGAATTCACGGGTCAGCGCGTCCATGCCCTTGTTGGGATTCTTCACCACGTAGAGCAGCAGCGGGCGGGCCAGCGGGTACTTCCCGGCAACCACGTTCTCGTAAGTGGCTTCGAAGAAGGGACCTTTGGCCGAATCGCCCAGGGGCACGGCGCGCACACCGCTGGTGGCGTAGCCGATGCCCGAGTAGCCGATGCCCGCCTTGTCGGCGGCCACACCCTGCACCACGGCCGCGCTGCCGGGCTGCTCTTTCACGCTGTTGCTGAAGTCGCCCTTGTTCAGCGCGTGCTCCTTGAAGTAGCCGTAGGTGCCGCTGGCGCTGTTGCGGCCGTACACGCTGATGGGCTTGGCGGCCAGGGCGCCGGTCACGCCCGCCTGGCCCCAGGTGGTGATGGCCCCCAGGCCGCGCTTGCGCGTGGAGGAGAAAATGGCGTCCACCTGGTCCAGACCCAGCTGCTTGATCGGGTTGTCCTTGGGCACGAAGACCGCCAAGGCGTCCAGGGAGGTCTTGATGGCCGTGGGCGCGAAGCCGTGCTTGGCCTCGAACTGGTCGATCTCACTGCTCTTCATCGGGCGCGACATGGGGCCGAACTGGGCCGTGCCCTCGATCAGGGCCGGCGGCGCCGTGGAGCTGCCCTTGCCCTCGATCTGGATGGTCACCTGCGGATAATGCTTGCGAAAGGCTTCCAGCCAGAGGGCCATCAAATTGTTCATTGTGTCGGATCCGATGGAATTGGCATTGCCCTTGATGCCTTCCACCTTCTTGTAGACAGGGATGGCCTTGTCCACCTGGACCGGGGCCGCCTGCAGGGAACCCGCCACTCCGGCCAAGCAGGCCAGCAGCAACAGCCGGGTCATGGTGCGAGAGATCATGTCGGTCTCCTGAGTTTTCCTGATTCGTCATCGAGCGCGGCGAATGGTCCCGCTGGGTCGCTCAAAAGCTCGGCCCATCATGTTAGGCCCGGGTTAGCTGCGTCTCGGAATCGCCTGCCGCCGGATTGGCTGGAGTCCGATCGCCTGGCTTGACAGCAATTCACATTCAACCTTAAGTCGGGCGAAGGTGCTTTCGATAAAACGCATCGTCGCACATACCCCCCAGCTTCTGAGGAATTTCGCATGTCATTCCAGAACATTCATTCCAGAACATGACCATTGCCGAGCGTCTGCCACTGGCCATTTTCGTGCCGGCCCTGGCCACGGCCTTGCTGGTGACGCGCCCTCCTGTGCGCCCCAGCGCTCCAACACCGTGCTGTCCAGATCCAGCGTGTA
>DYSB01000101.1 GCA_020726405.1 Acetofilamentum sp.
CCAGAGCAGTGCCAGAGCAGTGCCAGAGCAGTGCCAGAGCAGTGCCAGAGCAGTGTCCATTTCTGGCGCCAGCAGAAAGGTGGAAAACAAGGGGAGGCAAGTAGCCGGGACGAGCCATGGGATCCCCCGATCAAGCCGAGGGGTGACAGGCGCTGGGCCCGCAGCCAGTGCATTTGCCAAGTTCCAGTCCCCCAAAGGAACGGATGCCCATGATCGAGAAAGAAGAGCCGCGCACCTGCGCCCATTGCCTTGCCGGACCTTTCGCCACCCTCAGCTACGCCGAGGAACTGGCCGTCAAGACCCGGGCACTGCAGGCCGAGCTGGCGACTGCCCCGCGGCTGCGCGAGCGCCTGCCCGTCCCGCTGGAGGACATCCAGCTGCGGCCCGCACCGGCCCGGACGGGCTACCGCGGCAGTGTCAAGCTGGTCTTCGGCTGGGACAAGGCGGCCCGGGAGGCGCGGCTGGGGATCTACCAGCCCGGCAGCCACCGGCTCATCGATTTGCGCCACTGCCGCGAACACGACCCGCGCCTGGAGCCCGTGCTGGAGGCCGTGCGCCAGGGCGTGGCCCGCCACGGCCTGCCGGTGTATCACGAGGAGAAGGCCCGGGGTTTCCTGCGCTACCTGCTGCTGCGCGTGCTGCCCGACGGCCGCCAACTGGCCTGCTTCGTGACGCCCCACGCCGAGGGCGGCTGGCAGACGGCGCTGGAGGAGCTGGCCCGCGACCTGCGCGCGGTTTTTCCCGAGCTGCGCTGCGTGGCCCAGAACCTCAATCCCACGCCGGGCAACTGCGTGCTGGGCGCCCGGACCCAGCTGCTGGAGGGCCAGTTCCACGTGCCCTGCCGCTTCCTGGAGACCCCTGTGGCCGTCAGCGCCACCTCCTTCATCCAGGCCAACCTGGCCGTTTTCCGGTCGATCCTGGCGGAGCTGGACGACTGGGTCCGGGGCTTCGGGGCCGCGGCGCGCGTGGCCGACCTCTACTGCGGCTGCGGGGCCATCGGGCTCAGTGTGACGCGCACCCAGCCGCTCTTCTTGCTGGAATCCGAGCACGCCAGCCAGCTGCCGCTGATGGAGGCCGCCCGCGCCGACGGCCGGGAGGAAATCGCGGTCACCAGCGGCCGGGTGGAGGAATGCCTGTCCAGCCTGGAACTCTTCGAACCCGAACTGGTGATCGTGGATCCGCCGCGCCGCGGGCTGGATCCCGCCCTGCTGGAGCTGCTGAACCAGCTGAAGCCGCGCGCACTGGCCTACCTGAGCTGTAATCCGCATAGCCTGACCCGGGATTTGGACGGGCTGCTGGCTGATCCCGCCTGGCAGGTGGAGTCCCTCGTCGGACACGACATGTTGCCGGGCACGGAGCGACTGGAGGCATTGGCCCTGTTGCGACGGTCTTGATGCGCGGCACTTTAAGCTTGCACGCGTGCCTGGGCTATCCCAGCTTCCCCCGCCCAATCACCCCTCACGAAAGGATGCCCCGGATGCTGCGAGTCAGCCTGTCGCTCAGCCTGCTGTTGGTGGGAATCGGCGCCGCCGCGCCTGTGGATGCCCCGCGTGCCGCTGCCGCCGCCCAGGCCCTGCTGGCCGCTCGGAGCATTCCGTCCGTGCTGGAGACCCTGCAGCCCCTGGCACCCGCACCGGACGGTCAACCAGCCCTCTGGCTGGCGACCTTCCAGGGGGGCGGCTTCGTCCTGGTGCGTGGCGACGACCGCCTGCCGCCCGTGGCCGCCTGGTCGGAGCGGAGCGGCGCGCCCTGGCCGACGGAGCTGCCGGCCCTGCTGGATTGGCTGGAGCTGCAACGCCTGGAAGCCGAGTGGGCGCGCGCGCAGTCCTGGAGCCACCCGGAGGCCCAGTCGGCCTGGCAGGCGCTGGAGTCCGGTCAACTTGCCGCTCGCGAGGGCGAGACCGTCGATCCCCTGCTGACCAGCACCTGGGATCAGGGTTGGCCCTACAACCAATACTGTCCGGCGGATCCGGCGGGCCCTGGCGGCCACGTCTGGTCGGGCTGCGTGGCCACGGCCATGGCACAGATCATGAATTTCTGGGAATGGCCGGACTCTGGCGCTGGCTCCCATAGCTACGTGCATCCGACCTACGGCAATCAGAGCGCCAATTTTGAAGCCACCAACTACAACTGGGCGGCCATGCCAGACGACGCGGGCACGCCCGCCGGCGCCCTGTTGCAGTACCACTGCGGCGTGGCCGTGGAGATGGATTACGCCCCGGACGGCTCCGGCGCCTACGTGGGCACCGGCTGGCACAACGCCCTGCTCGCCCTGGAACACCACTTCCGCTATCCTGCCGTGGCCGAGTTCATCCAACACACCCAGTTTCCCGGCGCGGCCTGGGCCACGCGCTTGACCCAAGAGATCAACGCCGGCCGACCCGTGCTGGACAGTGGCTTTGGCTCCGGTGGCCACGCCTTCGTGCTGGACGGGCTGCAGGACGGTCTCTTCCACCTGAACTGGGGTTGGTCGGGCTGGTTCAACGGTTGGTTCGAGATCGAGGCCCTGACCCCGGGCGGAATGGAATTCTCCCTGATGCAGGGCGCCATCGTTCGGCTGGAGCGGGACACGCCGCCCACCGTGCAGGTGCCCGACCAGCTGGTGGAAAGCGGCCAGGACTTCGCCCCGATCCAGCTGGACGCCTGCGGCACCGACCCCCAGGAGGAGCCCGACGCGCTGGACTGGTGGGTGGAGGCGCCCCTGCCCTTCGACACCGAATTCGACGTGGCGACGCACAGCGTGCGCGTGCTCTACCCGACGGGCTGGACGGGCAGCGCCGACCTGAACTTCTGCGCGCTGGATCCCCAGGGTCTCTACACCTGTGACACGGCGCGCTTCTTTGTGGTGCCCGGCTCCCTGGTACCGGCGGCAGTGACGGACCTGCGCCTCAGCCCCGGACCGCTGGGTCTCCGGCTGGACTGGACGGCCCCCGCCACGGACGCCAGCGGGCTCTGGCCCATCCAATTGACAGGTTTTGCCGTGCACGGCTTGGCCCAGCCCTGGTACATGCCCGGCCCCGCCTCCCTGCGGGCCACCCTGCCCGCCAGCGCCACCAATTGGACGGACTCGCCGGCAGCAGGTCCCCTTTTCTATCGTGTGGTGGCCCTGGGCGAATAGTGTCCCGGTGGCCCGGCAGCTCCGACGCCCAGCCTCAGGTCGGGTGAAACCACCCGCCAAGCGACCGGACTGCCCGGCTCACGGCACGAAAGAGCTCAGGGAAGCTTGACTCCGTGCTGAGAGGAGCCTATCTTCTGCGTCTTGCAAATTTATGGAGCGACAGGTGAAGACCTACACCGTCAAGCCCGGCGACGACCAGCCTGTCTGGTACATCGTGGACGCCGCGGACCTCGTACTGGGCAGGCTGAGCAGCCACATTGCCCAGATTCTGCGCGGCAAGCACAAACCCATCTTCAGCCCCCACGTGGATGCCGGCGATTTCGTGGTCGTCATCAACGCCCACAAGGTGAAGCTGACGGGCAACAAGGCCGACCAGAAGACCTACTTCTATCACACAGGCTATCCCCAGGGTGCCAAGACGGTGACCTTCCGGATGGCCATGGCCAAGAATCCGGCCTGGGTGATCGAGCACGCTGTCAAGGGCATGCTTCCCCACAACCGGCTCGGCCGCCAGCTGATCAAGAAGCTCAAGGTGTACAACGGCACCGAACATCCCCATGCCGCGCAGAAGCCGGCCGAGTTGAGGTTCTAAGATGGTCACCCGTTCCAACAAGCGCTTCTACGCCACCGGACGCCGCAAGACCAGCGTGGCCCGCGTGTGGATCGAGCCCGGCAAGGGCGAGATTTCCATCAACGGCCGTCAGGTGATGGAGCATTTCCGGCGCGAGACTCTGAAGATGGTCATCGAGCAGCCGATGGAAACTGTCAACCTGATGGGCAAGCTTACCATCTACGCCACCGTCAACGGCGGCGGACTGGCCGGTCAGGCCGGCGCCCTGCGCATGGGTATCAGCCGCGCCATGGTGGTGATGGACGAGGAATACCGCAGCCCGCTGCGGAAGGCCGGCTTCCTGACCCGCGACTCCCGCATGGTGGAGCGCAAGAAGTACGGCCAGCCGGGCGCCCGCAAGCGCTTCCAGTTCAGCAAGCGTTAGGCCCCGCACTGCGAATGTGAACCCGCGTGAAGAGGCTGCCGCCGGGGCAGCCTTCTTCACGTATCAACGACACACACGTCCGGATTCGGGCGGCGGTGCCCCGCAAGGGGTTCCGCCCGGAAGTGAAGGGCGTGGAGGCAAAACCCCAAGGAGTTCTTATGTCTCGCGTGACCGTGCAGCAATTGCTGCTGGCCGGCTCCCACTTCGGCCACCTGACCCGCCGCTGGAACCCCAAGATGCGCCCCTACATCTTCATGGAGAAGAACGGGATCCACATCCTGGACCTCAAAAAGACCGCCGTCCTGCTCGAGGATGCCGCCAACCGCATCGGCAAGATCGTCTCCGATGGCGGCGACGTGCTCTTCGTGGGCACCAAGGACCAGGCCCAGGACGTGATGAAGGACGAGGCCACCCGTTGCGGCATGCACTACGTCAGCGAGCGCTGGCTGGGCGGCATGCTGACCAACTTCCGCACCATCCGCAACTCCATCCGCACGCTGGAAAGCATGGAAGAGAAGCAGACGGACGGCACCTACGAGCGGATCAACAAAAAGGAAATCCTCCAGATCGAGCGCCAGAAGGGCAAACTCGAGATGACCCTGGGCGGCATCCGCACCATGAAGCGCCTGCCCGGCGCCCTGTTCGTGGTGGACACCGTGCGCGAAGCCATCGCCGTAAGCGAGGCCCGCAAGTTGCACATCCCGGTTTTCGCCATCTGTGACTCCAACTCCGACCCCGACCTGATCGACTACGTCATCCCGGCCAACGACGACGCCTTCAAGAGCATCGCCGTGATCACCAAGTGCCTGGCTGACGCCGTGGACGAGGCCCGCAGTCTGCGCAAGGAGGGCTTCGGCCAGGAAGGCGAGCAGCACGCACCCGAGCGCGGGGATTCCAAGACCGCGCCGCGGCGTCGCAAGCGTCGTCCGGACGAAGCGCCCATGGGCCATGCGGCTCACGAAGCCCCGGTGGCCCCCGCAGCCCACGTGGCTCCGGAAACCCTGGCAGCCCCCGCAGCCCAGGCGGCTCCGGAAGCTCCTGCTGCTCACGTGGCTCCGGAAGCCCCCGCGGCCCCCGTCCAGGAAGCCGGCGCCGAGTCCGCCGAGTAGTCGTCAACCCCGAAATCCACAGGATTCCCTCATGGAGATCTCCGCCAAGGACGTAATGAAGCTCCGCCAGATGACCGGCGCGGGCATGATGGATTGCAAGAAGGCGCTGACCGAATCCAACGGCAGCTTGGACGAGGCCGTGGACTTCCTGCGCAAGAAGGGTCTGAAGACCGCCGAGAAGCGCGCCGATCGCGAAGCCAACGAAGGCAAGGTGGTCCGTCTGCTGGCCGATGACGGCCGCGCGGGCGTGCTGCTGGAACTCAACTCCGAGACCGACTTCGTGGCCGGCACGCCGGACTTCCGCGCCTTCGCGCTGGATTGCGCCGCCCAGGCCCTGTCCAAGCGCCCGGCCGACGTGGAGGCCCTGCTGGACCTGCCCGCCGTGCAGAACCCCGCCATCAAGCTGGGCGACCAGCTGAGCGACATGGTGGGCAAGCTGGGCGAGAAGATGGGCGTGCGGCGCTTCTGCGTTCTGGCCATTCCCGCGGGACGCCAGGGCAAGGTGCACACCTACATCCATCTGGGCGACAAGCACGGCGTGATCCTCGCCGTGGCCTGCGACAAGCCGGAGAGCGTCGTTGCCCCCGCCTTCCAGGAGCTGGTCAACGATCTGGCCCTGCAGGTGGTGGCCTACACACCCAAGGGCGTGGACCGCGACAGCATCGACCCCGCCGTCGTCGAGCATGAGCTGAATCTCTACCGCGAGATGATTCGTGCGGAAGGCAAGCCCGAGCAGATGGTGGACAAGATCGCCCAGGGCAAACTGAACAAGTTCTATGCCGAGTCCACCCTGCTGGAGCAGGCCTTTCTCAAGGAAGAGAAGAGCACGGTGCACCAGGTGGTGGACCAGTTGGCCAAGCAGCTGGACGACAAGGTCGTCGTGGAAAGCTTCGCCGCGTTCATCATCGGCCAATAGGCACAGGCGCCCGCTTCGGCGGGCGCTTTCATAAGGACCAGCCCCATGGAGCAGCCAGTCTTCAAACGCATCCTGCTCAAGCTGTCCGGCGAAGCGCTGGCCGGGGAGAAGGGCGGCGGACTTGACCAACCCACCCTGCGCCGCGTGGCCGAGGAGGTAGGCAGCATCCACGCCCTGGGCGTGGAGATCGGGCTGGTGATCGGCGGGGGCAACATCTTCCGCGGGATCAGCGCCGCGGCCTCGGGCATGGACCGCACCACGGCGGACTACATGGGCATGCTGGCCACGGTGATCAATTCCCTGGCCCTCCAGCAGGCACTGGAGAGGGCGGGCGTGCCCACCCGGGTGCAGAGTGCGCTGACCATCACGCGCGTGGCCGAGCCCTTCATCATCCGGCGGGCCTTGCGGCACCTGGAGAAGGGTCGGGTGGTGATCTTCGCCGCCGGCACAGGCAACCCTTATTTCTCCACGGACACGGCGGCCGTGCTGCGCGCCAGCGAGATCCGCGCCGACGTGATCATCAAGGGCACCAAGGTGAACGGCGTCTACAGCGCCGATCCCATGACCCAGCCGGACGCGGAGTTTTTTCCCCGATTGACCTACCTTGACGTCCTGTCCAGGCGGCTGAAGGTGATGGACAGCACGGCGATCAGCCTGTGCATGGACAACCGGCTACCCCTGCGGGTACTGAACATGAATGAGCCGGACAACCTGCGCCGGCTGATCCTGGGAGAGGACCTGGGAACCCTGATTTCTGGAGAACGCGCATGAGTCAGGACATCATCACCAAGTGCAAGCACCACATGGACCGCGCGGTGGAAGAGGTCAAACACACCTTCAGCGCGGTCCGGGCGGGCAAAGCCTCGCCGGCCATCCTGGATCCCATCCGGGTGGACTACTACGGCACGCCCACGGCCCTGAACCAGCTGGCCAACCTGAGTTGCCCCGAACCCCGGCTGATCGTCATCCAGCCCTGGGAGCGCAAGCTGATCTCGGCCATCGAGAAGGCGATCCAGAACTCGGACCTGAACCTGAACCCCTCCAACGACGGCATGGTGGTGCGCGTGCCGCTGCCCGAGCTGTCCGAAGAGCGGCGCCGGGACCTCGTCAAGCATGTGCACAAGCTGGCCGAGGAAGGTCGCGTGGCCGTGCGCAACGTGCGGCGCGACATGAACGAGCATCTCAAAAAGGCGCTCAAGGCCAGCGAGATCTCCGAAGACGACGAGCACCGCCTCCTGAAGGAAGTCCAGGACCTCACCGACCAGCACATCAAGAAAGTCGACGAGCTGGTGCGCGTGAAGGAAACGGACATCATGGCCGTTTAAATCGGCTGATGGGTGGCCGCGGAACCCGGCGGGTTCGCGCGGCGTCAGATGGCGAGTTTTTCCACAGCGGGACCGGGCAGCCGAGTCCCGCTGCCTGATAGGGGGGCACGCGGTGCAGGAACGCATCCGCAATTTCTGCATCATCGCCCACATCGATCACGGCAAATCCACCATTGCCGATCGCCTGCTCGAGTTGACCGGCACGCTTTCGCCCCTCCTGATGCGCAAGCAGGTGCTGGACGACATGGAACTGGAGCAGGAGCGCGGCATCACCATCAAGGCCCACCCGGTGGCCATGAACTACTTGGCCGCCGACGGCGTCAACTACCGGCTGAATCTTATCGACACCCCGGGCCACGTGGACTTCGCCTACGAAGTCAGCCGCAGCCTGGCTGCCTGCGAGGGCGCGCTGCTGGTGGTGGACGCCGCCCAGGGCGTCGAGGCCCAGACCCTGGCCAATCTCTACTCGGCCGTGGCCCAGGGCCTGGAGATCATCCCGGTGGTGAACAAGATCGACCTGCCCGGCGCCCAGACCGAACAGGTCGTGCACCAGATCACCGAGCTGATCGGCTGCGAGGCCGACGACGTGGTGAAGGTGAGCGCCAAGACCGGCCAGAACTGCCAGCTGCTGCTCGAGGAGATCGTCCGCCGGGTGCCCGCCCCGCGGGGCAGCCTGGAGGCGCCGCTGCGCGCGCTGATCTTCGATTCCCTCTACGACAACTACCGCGGCGCTGTGGGCTACGTGCGCGTGGTGGACGGCACCGTGGCCGCGGGTGCCGAGCTGCGCTCCATGCACAAGCCGCGGGATTTCCAGATCGACGAAGTGGGCACGCTGACCATGAAGCGCATTCCCGGCCAGATCCTTTCGGCCGGCGAGGTGGGCTACGTCATCCTGGGCTCCAAGGACGTCAAGGACGCCCGCGTGGGGGACACGCTCACCTTGCGCCGGGGCGGCGCCACCCAGGCGCTGGATGGTTACGCCGAAGTCAAGCCCATGGTCTTCTCGGGCCTCTATCCGGTCTCCGCCGACGACTACGAGGAGCTGCGCGACGCGCTGGCCAAGCTCTGCCTGAACGACTCGGCCCTGGTCTACACGCCGGAGACCAGCCTGGCCCTGGGCTTCGGCTTCCGCTGCGGCTTCCTGGGCCTCCTGCACATGGAGATCATCCAGGAGCGGTTGGACCGCGAGTACGACCTGGACATCATCACCACCATGCCCAACGTGGAGTACCTGGTCAAGCAGCCGGGCAAGTCCGAGGAAGTGGTGGACAACCCGGCGGATTTCCCGCGCGGGGAGAAGCTCGAGTACGTGCGCGAGCCCTTCATCAAGGCCACGATCATCACGCCCGTCGAGTTCATCGGCAACATCATGAAGCTGGCGATGGACCGCCGCGGGATCTTCAAGTCCACCGAGTACCTGGACACCACGCGCGCCTCGCTGGTCTACGAGTTTCCGCTGGCCGAGATCGTGTTCGACTTCTACGACCGCCTCAAGACCATGTCCAAGGGCTACGCGTCCTACGACTACGAGTTGCTGGACTTCCGCGAGAGCCAGCTCAAGCGGCTGGACATCATGATCAACGGCGAGCCCGTCGACAGCCTCTCGATGATCGTGCACCTGGACAAGGCCTGGGACTGGGGCAATAAGCTGTGCATCAAGCTCAAGGAGCTGATCCCGCGTCAGCTCTTCGAAGTGGCCATCCAGGGCGCGCTGGGCACCAAGGTGATCGCACGCACCACGGTGAAGGCAATGCGCAAGAACGTGACGGCCAAGTGCTACGGCGGCGACATCAGCCGCAAGCGCAAGCTGCTGGAGAAGCAGAAGGAAGGCAAGAAGCGCATGAAGCAGGTGGGTTCCGTGGAGATTCCGCAGGAAGCCTTCCTGGCCATGCTCAAGATCGAGCGCTGACGCTCGCTGATCGGGAAAGGCAAGGCATGAACTGGATCCCCTGGCTGATCGTCCTGGCCTTCACGTGGGCCCTGGTGGACAATCCTCTGCAACCCAAGGCCTGGCGCGAGTGGCGTCGCACGCGCCGTGCGGCCCATCGCGAGAAGGAGCAGACCAAGCGCGAGCGCAAGGGCCCGACGCGCTACTGGCTCGAGTTCGTGGGCTCGATGGTGCTCTTCCTCTTCTTTTTCCGCGCCATGGTGGTGGAGGCCTACCGCATTCCCTCGGGCTCGATGGAGCGCACCCTGCTCATCGGCGACTTCCTGCTGGTGAACAAGTTCGTCTACGGCATGCGCACGCCGGACTGGATCGGCGTCCCCTTCACGCGCTTCGGTTTCGATATCCCCTACGTGGAGCTGCCGGCCATCCGGGATCCCAAGCCCGGCGACATCATGGTCTTCCGCTATCCCAAGGATCCGCTCACCAACTACATCAAGCGG
>DYSB01000102.1 GCA_020726405.1 Acetofilamentum sp.
CGAGGTGGCCTGACTCTAGCCGTTGAGAAAAAGCGCCTCTTTGGCTCCACCTTTCGGCGCCAGCAGAAAGGTGGAAATCAAAGGCTCCTGGCAGATGACAGGATGCTGAGAACCCCCATCCTACCCTTTGGCAACTGACAGGAATACCGTGAACCCCCATCCTAACCTTCCCCCTTGCAGGGGGAAGGGAATAGTGGATTACGCAATGACTCCGGCCGATGAAGAAAGTCAGCCTCCGGCGGGAACCGGCGGGCCGCCCCCGCCGTTCAGGGGCGTCCATTTGCTTTGTCGCAGCGGCCTGACGCCGGCCCGGCTGGCGCCTCTGTTGGATCCATTGCCCGCGGGGCCGCCCGAGTGCCGAGATGGCGAACGGCCCGCCGCCGTGCTGCTGGCCCTGCGCCCGGGCCGTTGCGGGCCGGAAGTGCTGCTGGTGCGCCGGGCCGCGCACCTGGACGAGCACGCGGGGCAGATCGCCCTGCCTGGCGGACGGATGGACCCCGGGGACGCGCATCCTGCGGCCACGGCCCTGCGCGAGGCGCAGGAGGAGGTACGGCTGGATCCCGGGCAGGTCCGGCTGCTGGGCGCGCTGGGGACGATTCGCGTGCCCGTCTCCCGGCATCATGTGGTGCCCGTGGTGGGCTGGCTGGACGAAGAGGCCCGGGTGGCGCTGGGCAGCGCGGAAAGCAGCGAGTTGTGGTTCACGCCGGTGGCAGACTTGGCCGAACTGGCCCAGCCGGCCCGACTGCACGGGCAAGCAGCCTGGGAGTTTCCCCTCCCCGGCGCCCGGGTGTGGGGCATGACGGCCTGGGTACTGGGGGACTTCTTGCGACGCTTGGAAGATCTGGACAGGCGGCCAGCGGACCCGGACCCGGACCGCCAGTTTGCAGGATAGCTTGGAAGGCTTTACCATTGCGCGCCGGTCGCCGGTGGCCGCGCGCAGTCAGGACTGGAGCGAGCATGAGACGGTTTTTTCCCGCAGCTGCATTTTTTCTGCTGCTCATGGGCTTCCTCAACGGAGGGTGTGCCACCCGTGAGAGCTACAAACTGTCCCTGGTCTTCACCTCGGACTGCACCGGCTACCTCGAGGACTGTGGCTGACACAGCAAGAAGCTTGGCGGTCTTGCCAGGCGCCAATACGTGGTGGACAGCCTGCGCGCGCTGATCGGTGCCGAACGCATGGTGCTGGTGGATGCGGGCAACATCCATTCCTTCAAAAAGGATGACGCGGCCGTCCGTGAGGCGGGCTTCATCTTGAAGATGATGGGTCGGCAGAGATACAACCTGGCCGTGATGGGTCCCAAGGACTATGCCCTGCCAGACAGTCTGCGCCAGGCCATGCTGGCCGCCTCGGCCTTCCCCTGGATCGGTACGAATTTCGGCGAGGCGGGCCGGCCTAAAGGCGTCCAGGAAGTTTGGATCCGAAAATTCGACGGTGTGCGGGTCGGCGTCTTCAGTTACATCGATCCCAGCTGGATCTCCAACAACATGAAGGCCGAGGAGATCGCGGACAACCTGGAAGCCACGGCCAAGGATCTGGCCAAGCGCTGTGACGTGGTGGCCATGGTGGCCTTCACCGATGTGAACAATCCCGAACCCCTTGCCCGCCGGGTGAACGGATTGGTGGACATGATGATCCTTGGCGGTGTGAACACGCCCTGGATGACGCCGCGCCGGGAAGGCGGCGTGACCATCGGCAACGCGGGCGACCGCGGCCGACACATCGCGCGCTTCGACCTGCTCCTGAACAAGGAGAAGAAGCTGGTGGCCACGGACTACCAGGTGGTGGTATTGGCCCACGACCTGCCGGTGGATCCCGTGGTGACTCAGCTGATGGACGACTTCAAGCTGGAGCAAGAGCGTGTCAAGCAAGTCGCCCTGGAGAAGCTGCGGCTGGAGAAGCTGGCCCTGCTCAATCTGAAGGCCGCCGACATGCCCGGCGCGGGCAGTCCGCTGCGCTACACGGGAGAGAAGGATTGCCGCGAGTGCCACATGGACCAGCACAATTCCTGGCGCCAGTCCGTGCACGGCCGGACCTTTAGCGACCTGATCCGCAACCGCGAGAGCGAGCAGGACCAGAAAGTGCGGCGTTCGGTGACGGGCTGGCTGGAGGAGAGTGGCTTCGTGGACCGGCGCGAGAGCTCGCACTTGTACAACGTGCAGTGCGAATCCTGCCACGGGCGGGGCAGCGAGCACGTGAAGACCAAGGGTGGCGCGCTGGAGACTCTGATCCAGCCGGAGACCACCTGTCTGCGCTGCCACGATACGACCAACTCGCCCAACTTCGATCTGCAGGCCGGCCTGAAGCTGGCGCATCCGCCGCTGCCGCCCACACCCGTGGCGGCACCCAAGGGCCCGGCGACCAGTGCGCCCAAGGGCACGCTGACTCCGGGGGACAAGCTCAAGCTGGGCGACAAGGCCCCCGCCGCGACCAAGCCCAATCCCACCAACAATTCGTTGCCGCCCACTCCGCCCACTCCGCGCAATTCGACGCCCGTCTCGCCGCCACCGGGCGAACCGCAGAACTGACGGCTCTCGGCGGGCGGTCCCACAGCGAGGCCGCCCGCTTTCGTTTTCCTGCAGCAGCGCAATGCTATCCTGAGCGCCATGTAACACGGGAGTGCGGCATGCGAAGCCTGGGCACGTGGGCCATGATCCTGGTCCTGGGACTGCTGCTGACGGCGGCGCAGGGTTGTCGCGAGCGCAGCGGTCGGCTGCGCCTGGTGTTCAGCGCGGACACCCGTGGCGTCCTGGCGGATTGCGGCTGCGGCACGCCGTCCTGCGATCTGGCTCGGCGGGCCGGCAAACTGCGCGAACTGCGCCAGGACGGCGGAACGCCCATCCTGCTGGTGGATGGCGGCAACCTGCACGGCCCGGAGCTGGATGATTCCTCGCGGCGCACGGCCCTGGAACTAAGCCGCCTGCTGGGCCTCATGTGGTACGACGTGATGGTGCTGGGGCCGGAGGACGCCCGCCTGCCCCACGAAGAGCGCAATCAGATCCAGCGCAACACCAACACGCGCTGGCTGGGCGGCGCCTGGAACGAGGCGCGCACCAAACTCGGTGTGGACACGGCCTTCGTGGCGGAGCGCGGCGGGCTGGTGGTGGGCTTGCTGGACCATCAGGATCCCGCCGCGGCACCCGGGCGGGTGGATCCGGCCAAGTTGAACGAGCGGGTGGTGGAGCGCGCCCGCCGGCTGCGACCTTGGTGTGACGTGCTGGTGGTGGTGGCGGGGCTGGGCCCGCAAGACCCCGCGGAGCTGGCGCACCGGCTCCAGGGCCTGGCCGACCTGTTGCTGGTCACCGGAGCCGTGGGGAGTTGGGAGCAGGCCCGCTTGGTGGGCGACGTGCGCGTGGCCGGCGTGGGCTCCCACGGTTGCTACCTGGGCCAGTTGGACGTGGACGTGCAGGAGGGCCGCCTGCTGCGGGCAGACTGGAGCTTGCTGCCGCTGGATTCCACCGTGCGCGAGGATCCCAGCGTGGCCGAGAGCCTGCGCAACCTGCTGGACCGGGAGGAGGCAATCGAACGGGGACGGCTGGAGGCCCTTCGGCAGCAGACCCTGTCGCGGTTGGGCATCGCGCCGGATAGCCTGCCGGGCGAGAACTCCCCCACCCGGTATTCAGGCCAGGCCGCCTGCCGGGAGTGCCACTTGGCGCAGTGGCAGGCCTGGCAGGGCTCGTCCCACGCCCGGACCTGGAGCCTGCTGCAACGCGACAAGGCCACGGCCGACGTGACGCGCACCCGCCGCGCGGTCACCGGCTGGCTCGAAAAGGGCGGGTGGCTCAACCACCGCGAGACCGGCGAACTCTCCAGCGTCCAGTGCGAAGCCTGCCACGGCCGCGGCAGCTCCCACGTGTTCACCCGGGGAGGTTCCTTCAAGAGCATGAACGAGGATCCCGCCACGATCTGCGCTGTGTGTCACGAGGCCCCGCCCGCCGTGGACCCGCACAGCCTGGCTCCGCTCGCGCCCTGAGGCGAGCCTGGCCCACCCGGCGGATTTCCGACAAGCGAAGAGGGCCCCGCCAGGCCCTCTTTCGTCGCGATTGAACTCCAGCGCATCAGGCCTCCTGGCCGCCCTCCGCCCGCACAACAGCCAGAACTCTCTCTCGCATCTCCTCCATCTGGTCTCGCGAGGAGGCCTCCAGGTTAAGGCGCAGTAGCGGCTCCGTGTTGGAGGGGCGCAGGTTGAACCACCAGGAGTCGTACTCCACGGTCAGGCCGTCGATCTCGCTGAAGCGGGCGTCCTGGAACCCGGCCTTGACACGCGCCAGCGTATCCGCCACGGACAGCACGCGGCTGTTGATCTCGCCGGACTGCGGGTACTTGGCCAGCGGACGCCAGATCTCCGCCAAGCTGGCCTTGCGCGCTTCCATCATGGCCAGGATGGTAAACAGCGCCAGGTCCGTGCTCTCCGTGTAGTGGCTCTCCTGGAAGTAGTAGTGCCCGGAGAGTTCCCCGCCGCAGAGGCTCCTTTGTTTGCGCATCAGGGCCTTGATGAACGTGTGGCCCACGCGGCTCTTGGTGACGGACAGTCCGTGGGCACGCAGGGTCTCTTCCACCACGCGGCTGGCGCGACAGTCGATCACCACGTCGAAGTTGCGGTGGCCGGTCTCCACGAGACCCAGCGCGATCAGCAGGGTGGTGAGGTCGCCCTGCAGGAAGTCCCCGGCCTCGTCCACCAGCATCATGCGGTCGCCGTCGCCGTCCAGCGCGATGCCCAGGTCGGCGCCGCTGGACACCACTCGGCGGCGCAGTTCGCGCGTGTTTTCCTCCAGCAGCGGATTGGGCTCGTGGTTGGGGAAAGTGGGGTCGGACTCGAAGTAGAGCGGCTCAACGCGCAGGGGCGTCAGGGCCAGATTCTCCCCGACGAACAGGCCGCAGACCGCATTGCCCGCGTCCACCACCACTTGGTAGGGCGTGTGGAAGTTGATCCGCCGGCGCAGGAATTCGCGATAGGCGGGGAAGGGATCCAACTGCTCGGCCGGGCCCACCCGGGCCGGCACGGACTGGAAATCCGCGCCCTCCACCCGGCGCCGCAGCTCCTGGAGCTGATCCTCGGGCACCGGCGCGGCGTCCCGCCGACAGAACTTGAAGCCGTTGTATTGGCCGGGGTTGTGCGAGGCCGTGATCATCACGCCCGCGTCGTAGTCCAGCTCCGCGACTGTGAAATAGAGGATCGGCGTGGAGACCTTGCCGATGCTCACCACCTGCACGCCCTGGGTGCGCAGCCCGCGGGCGAAGGCCTCGTAGAGAATGTCCCGGCTGGCGCGGTCGTCCGTGCCCACCAGGAAACGCCGCGCGCCGAAATAGTCGCCCGCCGCCCGCCCGATGAGAAAGGCCAGCTCTTCATTCAGTTCTTCCGGTACCAAGCCGCGGATGTCGTAGGCTTTAAAGATGGACATGGATGCTCCTGGAATGTTGGGCCAAAACCTACCAAAAACTGCCGCTGGGAATGAACCCGTCCCGCGGCCGCCGGTTGGGGAATCCGTCCGGCGAGCCTGGACGGCGGCGGAGCGCAGTTCTCTAATCATTAGGAATGAGGAGGGACAAACGATGAACTCGCGAGCGAATTCACTGTAGAGATAAAGGAAAAATCCGAGGCAGAATCAGAAATTCAAACGAACCAGAAATCAGTGAAGACTGGTTGTCCTGTTCTTTTTTGTGGACGAGAGATGAAATTCAAACCTCGTCCGGTTGCTCCTTTCCAAGCTCCTTCCTATGTTCAGAGGTGCCGACCCGACACCACTCGTGGCGGGAATGGCCGGATTCAACGGAATTTCTGAGAGAACTAAAAGGAAAATAGTCAATGGAAACGGCAGTTTTCATCGAGAACCTGAAGTACATCTTCGCAAACTTGGGCATCACAAAAGCTCATGTGGCGAAAATGTGTGGTGTCTCCAAAGCCACGGTATCCATGTGGTTGGCGGGACGCAAGCCCTATCGTCAGAGTATCGAGACGATCTCCGATCTAATCAGCAGTCTTCTGTACCTTTCCGTGCGTCCCGAGCAGCTGCTCACGGAGGATCTGCAGAGCCTGCTGCGCAAGAACGAAGTCAAGCGCGTGATCATCAAGAAGTTGCTCAATGACCTCTCGGCCATGCCCATCGACGACCTGATCGTGATCAACGATTATGTCCATCGGATCGCCGAGCAGCAAACCGGCGAAGCCGCCTGACCTGCGGCCTTCCGTCACAGCCCCCCACGGATGTGACCTCTCCAGCCCGGCATCAGCCGGGCTTTTTCTTGACCCTGCTCCCGTCCCTTGGGCTGCTGCTAATTAGGTTTCGGGATGTAAAAGACTACAAACCTGTTAATCCTGCTTATTGGATTTGCACGTGTCCGCATCCGATACTTCAACCTGTGCAAACACGTCAAGTCCACGGGCATGGACCAGAGCTACACGCTGATCACCAGCAACCCGGTGATGAAGCCGCGCTTCCAGCAGTCCGAATCCTCGGACAATTACGTCTACATGCTGGCCGACGTGGGACCGGGCGGTCAGAAGACCGGCGCCGGGATCATCCAGGTGAACAAGACCACGGGCGCGAACGAAAAGTCCGTGGTGCTGGGCAGCAAGGAGCCGTTTTCCTTGCCCGCCGGGCTGAGCGCGCCGCCCTCTTTGCTACTTTGGGCGTGCCCTTCCGCTGGCCCGTTGGAATCGGTCCGCCGAGAAGGAAAGAGGACAGCCCATGTTTCTCGGCAAAGTCGTCGGGACCGTCTGGTCCACCAAGCGGGTCGCCAATCTGGGCAGCCTGCGCATGCTCCTCATCCACCCCGTCGATCTCAGCGTGGCCACCAACGAGAACCTGGTGGTCTGCGCGGACGTGATCGGCGCCGGCGTGGGCGAGTTGGTCATCTGCGCCTACGGCCATGCCGCGCGCATGGCCCTGGGCTCCAATCCGGACATCAGCGTGGAGGCCGCGGTGATCGGCATCGTGGACGAACTGGAGACCTCCGCGGAATTCAAGAGCCAAGTGCCGCCCGCCTTCCCGGGCGCAAAGGAGCCGGACCATGGCGATCAGTGAGGCCACCATTCGAGAGCTGACCCGCAAGGCCATTGACGAACTGGGCCCCCTGGCCAGCCCGGACAACGTGCGGCAAGTGGTGCGCGACGCCCTGGCCCGCATGCAGGAGGAAGTCCCGGGCCTGGAGGGCACGCCAGGCTTCAGCGCCTCGCACATGAACCTGGGCTCGGGCACGCAGGTCATCGTCACCGTGTTCGGCAAGAACAAGTCCGGCGTGCTGGCGGAGGTGGCCCGCTGCCTGGCGGACTTCAACGGCAACGTCATCGACATCAGCCAGAAGATCCTCCAGGACTGGTTCACCATGATCCTCATCGTGGACATCGCGGAGCTGACGGCCTCGTTCGCCGCGCTGAAGAAGGCTCTGGGCCAGGTGGGGGAGAAGCTGGGCGTGCGGGTGCTGGCCCAGCACGAGGACGTGTTCGTCAGCATGCACAGGGTGTAAGCCATGGCCTGGTCCTTCGAGGAAATCCTCCAGACTGTCCAGATGACGGAGCGCGAGCACTTCGACGTGCGCACGGTGACCCTGGGCATCAGCCTGCGCGACTGCGCCTCCGACAGCTTGGAGACCATGAAGCGCAAGATCTACGACAAAATCACGCGGCTGGCCTCGCGCCACGTGGCGGCCGCGCGCGAGGTGGAGGAGCGCTGGGGCATCACCATCGCCAACAAGCGCATCTCCATCACGCCGCTCTCCATCCCCGGCGAGCAGATGAAGCTCGCGGGCTTCCTCGAGCTGGCGCTCACGCTGGACAAGGCCGCCGAGGAATGCGGCGTGGACTATCTGGGCGGCTACAGCGCGCTGGTCTCCAAGGGCATGACCCCGGGCGAGCAGGAGCTGATCCTCAGCATCCCCGAGGCGCTGGCCTCGACCAAGCACGTCTGCAGCAGCGTGAACATCGGCAGCAGCAAGGCGGGCATCAACATGGACGCCGTGCGCCTGATGGGCGAGATCATCCTGCGCACGGCCGAACTGACCAAGGACGCCAAGAGCATCGGCTGCGCCAAGCTCGTGGCCTTCTGCAACGCCGTCGAGGACAATCCCTTCATCGCCGGCGCCTTCCACGGCATCAGCGAACCCGACCTGTCCTTGAACGTGGGCATCTCGGGCCCCGGCGTGGTGCTCAGCGCCGTGCGCGAAGTGGGCCAGCAGGCGGATTTCGTCGACGTGGCCGAGGCCATCAAGCGCATGGCCTTCAAGATCACGCGGGCCGGCGAGATGATGGGTCGCCAGGTGGCCAAGCTGGAAGGCGTGCCCTTCGGCGTGGTGGACATCAGTCTGGCGCCCACCCCGGCCGAGGGCGACAGCGTGGGCGCGATCTTGGAAGCGATGGGCCTGGAGCGTATCGGGGCCCACGGCTCCACGGCGGCCCTGGCCCTGCTCAACGACGCGGTGAAAAAGGGTGGGATGATGGCCTCGTCCTACGTGGGCGGCATGAGCGGCGCTTTCATCCCGGTCAGCGAAGACGCCAATATGATCCGCGCGGCGGCGGAGGGCGTGCTCTCCATCGAGAAGCTGGAGGCCATGACCTGTGTCTGCAGCGTGGGCCTGGACATGATTGCCGTGCCCGGTGACACGCCGGCCACCACGCTCTCGGCCATCCTGGCCGACGAGGCGGCCATCGGCATGGTGAACAACAAGACCACGGCCTTGCGGATCATTCCCGTCCACGGCATGCGCGTGGGCGACGTGGTGGACTGGGGCGGCCTGCTGGGCGCGGCGCCCATCATGCCCGTCCGGCCACAGGACAGCAGCATCTTCATCCGCCGCGGTGGCCGCATTCCGGCGCCCACCACGGCGCTCAGGAACTGACACGTTCACCACGAAGGGCGGGA
This sequence comes from Acetofilamentum sp., assembly GCA_020726405.1. Lineage (GTDB taxonomy): Bacteria > CAIWAD01 > CAIWAD01 > CAIWAD01 > CAIWAD01 > CAIWAD01. The sequence continues at coordinate 8,857 of DYSB01000102.1, forward strand.
AGAAGGAAGAAGAGCACGAAGCGCGAGCATTGTAAGGGACTTTCGTCTAGGCGATAGCCAATTCCCTTCCCCCGCCGGGGTCGGGGGAAGCGGTCGGCTTCGCCTCACAGCGCCAATGATCCTTCATCTGCCTCTTCGTGTTCTTCATCGAGCTTCGTGGACTTCGTGTCCCTGCTGGAGACGGTTCGAATGAACATCGCAGCCGCGCAATTCAACCCCCTGCTGGGTGACCTGGTGGCCAATTTGGCGGCGCACCTGGCCCTGGCCGAGGAGGCCGCACGGGCCGGCGTCCAGCTGCTGCTCTTCCCGGAACTCTCCCTGACCGGCTACGCCCTGCGCGATCTGGTGGCCGAAGTGGCCCTGGCCCCGGCCGATCCCTTCTTCGCGCCGCTGCTGGAGGCCAGCCGGCAGCTGGCGCTCTGTGTCGGGTTCGCCGAGCGCGACCGCCGCGGCTTCTTATACAATTCCCAGGCTTTCCTGGCCGAAGGGAAACTGCTCCATGTGCAGCGCAAGGTTTTCCTGCCCACCTACGGTCTTTTCGAGGAAGGCCGTTTCTTCGCCCGGGGTGAGCGCATCCGCGCTTTCGACACGCCTCTGGGCCGGCTGGGCCTGCTGATCTGCAACGACTGGTGGCACGCGGCCGCGCCGCTGCTGCTGGCCCAGGACGGCGCCGAACTCTTCCTGGCCCCCGCCGCCAGTCCCTTGCGTGGGCTGACGCCGCGTCCCGCCTCCGCTCCCGGCTGGATGGAGAGCCCGGGCGGCGAGAACGGCCGGGTCTGGTACGGCCTGCTGGCGGCCCACGCCAAAATGCAGTCCACGCCCATTCTGTTCTGCAACCGCGTGGGCTTCGACGATGGCGTGGGATTCTGGGGCGGCAGCAGCTACTGGTCCCCGGGCGGCCTGCGCCTGGCCGGCCTGGACCACGCCGACCCCGGCCTGCTGCAGGCGGACTGGGACCCG
>DYSB01000103.1:0-7645 GCA_020726405.1 Acetofilamentum sp.
GTGGATGCAGGGCCGGGCGATCTGCAGCCGGTCCAGCACCTGGAGGGTCTTCAGCTCGAAGACCCGGGCCCCGGCCAGCCAGCCCTGCACCAGGTTGGACGCCAGCTGGGTGTGGGGACCAGCCGCCGGCCCGAAGGGATTGGCCGCCCGGCTTCCGGCGTGGGAAAAGGAAAGGTCCAGCTCCGGATCCGGCAGGTGCCAGACCTTGCGAGGCAGTTCGAAGACCGGCCCGCCGGCCGCGAGTTCCCGGCGCAGGCGCCTGAGCAGCGCGGCGAAGGGGAAGGGGCGCAGCTCGCTCACGATGCCTCGGGTCCAGTAGTTGCGCTGGGACGCAGGCAGCGCACCCGGTCCTCGCGCATGGGCAGGCGCGTGCGCGCCCGGCCGTCCAACGCGCGCAGCGCCGAGGCTACCGCCGCGGCCGTGGGGACCAGACCGATCTCGCCCACTCCACGAACGCCGTAGCCGCCCACCTCGTCGGGTTCCTCCACCAGGATCACCTCCAGCTCCGGCGTCTCGTGGGCGCGCAGCACGCCGCAGTCCTTGAGTTTCAGGCTGTCGGGCACGCCGTCCGTGCAGGGGAAGTCCTCGCTCAGCGCGTAGCCTAGCCCCATGTGCAGGGAGCCCTCGATCTGGCCCCGGCAACTTGCCGGGTTGATCGCCCGGCCCACGTCGTGGGCGGCCGTGACCCGCAGAATGTGTCCGTCCTCGTCCAACTCCACCACCTGGGCGGCGTAGGAGAAGGTCATGTGCGTGACAGGCTCTTCCACCTGGGCGCCGGGGGCTGTGGTAAGGGTGCAGAAGAACTCGCCCAGGAATTCCTGCCCTTCCAACTCGGCCAGTGTGGCGCCGGTGAGGGCCTGGCGCAGCTTGCGCGCGGCTTCGCCCGCCGCCGCGCCCGCCAGGGCCGTGGCTCGAGAGGCCGTGGTCATGCCGCAGAGCACGGCCAGGTCGCTGAGGGTGCCCACGTCCATCAGGTCGTGGGACAAGCCGGTCTCCTCGTGGACGATCTGGCGCAGGATGGTGAACAAGCCCTGGCCCATCTCGGTGTAGCCCGTGTGCACCTGCAGGCGGCCGCCCGGCAGCACACGCAGGCGCACGCGGCCCGTGTCCACCAGCCCGTTCCCGATCCCCGTGTTCTTGATTCCCAAGGCGACGCCGGTCAGCGGTGAACGCTCGTAGGCCTCGCGGACGGCCTCCAGGCAGCGCTCCAGCCCGCGCACGCTGTCGCGCATCTTCTGGCCCGTGGCAAAGCCATCCCCCGGCTGCAGGATGTTGCGCCGACGGATCTCCAGCCGGTCCAGCCCCAGCCGGTGCGCCAACTCATCCAGCACGCCCTCGATGGCGAAAGCCGCCTGGTTGGCCCCGAACCCGCGCATGGCGCCGCAGGGCGGATTGTGCGTGTAGACGGCCTTGGCCTCCACGTCCACGTTGGGCACGCGATAGGGGCCGCAGCTGTGGCCGGCGGCGCGCTCCAGCACCTTGCCGCCCACGGAGGCGTAGGCGCCCGTGTCCCCCAGGATGCGGATGCGCACGGCCAGCAGCCGGCCGTCGGCCGCCGCTCCCACCTCGTAGCCCAGGCGCAGCGGATGGCGCTTGGGATGCATGCGCAGGGATTCCGCCCGGTTCAGCACCAGCAGGACGGGGCGCTGGAGCAGCCAGGCGGCCAGCGCCGCGTGGCCCTGGACCGAGAGATCCTCCTTGCCGCCAAAGGCCCCGCCGTTGCTCACCAGCTCCACGTTCACGCGCTCCAGGGGCAGATCCAGCAGCGAGGCGATCTGGCGCTGGTCGTCGTGCACACCCTGGCCCGGGCTCCAGACCTTGAGCCCGTCGCCCAGCGGTTCGGCCAGGCAGGCCTCGGTCTCCAGGAAGGCATGCTCGATGCGCTGGGTCTGGAAGTCCATCCGCACCACCGCGGCGGCGCCAGCCAGGGCCGCGTCCACGTCGCCGCGCTGGAAGGCACAGGTCTCCAGCAGATTTCCGCCCGCGTGGAGCTGCGGGGAATCCGGCTTCAGCGCGTCCGCGGGGTCGGTGACCGGAGGCAGCGGCTCCCAGCGGCAGAGCACGCGGGCCGCCGCCCGGCGAGCCTGCAGCGCGGTCTCCGCCACCACAACGGCCACCACGTCGCCCACGTAGCGGCTCTCCTCCCCCACCTCCAGCATCAAGGGCCAGTCGGCCACGAGCAGGCCCGTGTGACGCTCGCCCGGGATGTCCCCGGCCTGCAGCACGCCCACCACGCCCGGTTGGACGCAAGCCTCCTCGGCGTCGATGTCCAGCAGGCGCGCCCGCGGATGGGCGGCGAAGACCAGCGCACCGTGCAGCAGTCCGGGTCGCTCCAGGTCGGCGACGAAGGGCTTCTGGCCCAGGACCAGCTCGCTGCCGCGGTAGCGCGGGGTGTCGCTTCCAATGCCGCCTTCCGCGGCGTCGTCGCAGCAGGCAGAGGGATCCTGCCTGAGTCTGGCCAGCCGCTGTGCCGCCCGTTCGATGCTCTTGTAGCCCGTGCAGCGGCAAAGATGCCCGGCCAGGGCGCGGCGGATCTCGGGCAGCGACGGCTCTGCATTGCGCTCCAGCAGCGCGTGCAGACGCAGGGCGATGCCCGGCGTGCAGAAGCCGCACTGGACCGCGTGCTCGCCGGTGAAGGCGCGGGCCAGCAGCTGGCGCTCCGTGTCGCTCAGGCCTTCCAGCGTCCGGACGCGCCGGCCAGCCACGGCCTCGGGCTGCTTCAGGCAGGCCAGCATGGGCCGGTCGTCCACCAGCACCGTGCAGCAGCCGCAGACGCCCTGGGGTGCGCAACCGTTCTTCAGCGAGCGCAGGCCGCAGGAATCGCGCAGCAGGTCCAGCAGGCTCATGCCCGGCTCGTACTCCACGCGCAGTTCGCGCCCGTTCAGGCTGAAGTCCACGCTTGCCATGCTCACTCGCGCTCCCGTTCCGCTTCCCCGCTCAGCCAGTCCTCCCAGGCCGCGGGGGTGTTGAGATTCAGCCGGCAGTTGGCGTCCCGCACGCTGCCGCGCAGGAGGGCCGCCGGCGGATCCAGCCCGCGCAGCAGCAGATCCAGGCGCAGCCCGCTCGCGGGCGCCTCGTGCGCCAGTCGCTCCAGCAGACCCAGTCCCAGCAACACGGGATGTCCGCCCTCCGCCGGCACGGCCGCCTGATGCAGGTCCACGCGCCAGCGGGCCCAGAGGTCGCGCCAGAGGTCGGGACCCGGCGCCGGCACGTCCACGGGCAGCCACCAGGCCGCCGCTGCGCCCTCCGCCAGAACCGCAGCCGCGGCCATTCCCAGACTGGCCAGCATGGGCGCCGCGGGATCCGGCTGGAAGATCCAGTCCACCTGTAGGGTCGGCAATGCAACGATCGGCGGGGGAGTCTCACCGGGCAGCACCACGAAGACCCGCCTTCCTCCCGCTGCCTGGAAGCGCGCCAGTTGCCAGTCCAGCCAAGTCGCGCCGTGATACAACAACGAGTGCTTGGGCCGGCCCATCCGGCTGGAACGGCCGCCCGCCCCCAGCAGGAGCGGCGGTATGTCGCCGCTCACGCCTCCCCCGGGCAGGCACCGGCGGACTCGGCGGCGGGTCGCAGCCGGGCCTCGGCGAGCAGAACCTCCCGGGCCAGGGCGATGGCCACTTCCCGCGGCTCCTTGCCGGTGCGGGAATCTCCCACCGGGCAGCAGATCGTGTCCAGCCAAGCGGGATCCAGCCCCTCCGACTCCAGCCGTTCGCGGAAGGAGCGCCACTTGTTGCGGCTGCCGATCAGGCCCACCCAGGCCAGCGGACGGCTGGCCAAGTGGCGCAGCAGCTCCAGGTCCAGCTCGTGGGAGTGGGTCAGGATCAGCAGCAGGTCACGCCGAGCCGTCTCGTCCAGCGCGTCCACGTATTCGAGCGGCGACTGCTCGTGCCGGTGGAGGCTCGCAGGCAGGTCGGCGCGCCGGATCCACTCCACGCGTTCGTCCACCAGGTGCAGGCTCAGGCGCGTCCCATCGAGGACCTTGGCCAGTTCTTGTCCCACGTGGCCGGCCCCCAGCACGTGCAGGGCCGGACCGTCGAACAGCGCCTCAAGCAGCAGCTCCATCATCCCGCCGCAGCACTGGCCCTGGGCCGCCAGCGAGATTCTCAGCCGCTCCGTGGCGCCGCTGCCCAGCAGTTCGTGCGCCTTCTCGAGCACAGCCGCTTCCAACGAACCTCCACCCACGGTGCCCCAGCGCCGTCCGTCCACCGCCAGCACCAGTTTGGCGCCGGCGGGGGCCGGGGCGGAACCGCTGCTCTGAGCGAGGGTGACCAGCACGCAAGATGTGCCGGTTTGGGCGAGTTCCGCCAGCAGCGCTGGCCAGGCCCACATCAGCGGCCATCCTGGCCGGGACGGCCCGCCTCGGCGCGACGCAGGAAGGCCAGCAGCAGGTTGCCCGCCACCTGACGGCGGTAGGCGGCCGTGGAGCGGATGTCGTCGATGGGCCGCAGGCCGTCCATGAGCTGCCGCGCCGCGCGCTCCTTCCAATCGCCCCGGCCGGCCTCGACGGCCAGGAAGGCCTCCAGCTCGCGGCAGCGCAGGGGCACGGGCGCCACGCTGGCCAAGGCCACGCGGCACTCCAGTCCCCTGGCGGTCCAGCGGCCCGCGGCCGCCAGTGCCACCTTGGAGATGGCCTGGGCGCGCCGGGTGCCCACTTTGCGGAAGTACTGGAGCGGCGGCGGCGTCAGCGGCAGACGCAGGGCCGTGATCAGCTCATCCGGCCGCAGGGCTGTACGCCGATAGTCCAGGAAGAATTCGTCGAGGGGCAGGCGGCGCTCCGCCGTCCGGGAACGCAGCAGCAGCCCGACGCCCAACGCCAGCAGGACGGGCACGCTGTCCGCCGCCGGCGAGGCGTTGGCCACGTTGCCTCCCAGAGTCCCGCGCTCCTGGATGGCCCTGGCCCCCGTCTGCTCCGCGGCCTGGACCAACAGGGGCAGGCGGGCGATCACGTCGGGATGGGCCTGGATGTCGGCATAACACACGCCGGCGCCGATCTCCAACTCATCGCCCACGCGCCGGATCTGCTTCAACTCTTTCAGCGCCGAGAGGTCCAGCAGGCGGGCGGGGCCCAGGCTGCCGTCCTCGTGCCGTACCAGCAGTTCCGTGCCTCCGGCCAGGACCTTCAGTTCCGGGTCCTGCGCCAGGAGTTCCAGTGCCTCCTCCAGGCTGGCGGGCCGGCGCAGTTCCAGATCCGCGGCGTTGCCTCTCACACCCGGCTCCTTATTCCTGGGCGGACGGGTCCGGAGGGCCCAGCCGCTCCGCCGCCGCCAGCACGCTGTCCACGACACGCACGTAGCCCGTGCAGCGGCAGAGGTTGCCCGCCAGCGCGCGGCGGATCTCCTCCTCGGCGGGCTGTGCCGAGCGCTTGAGCAGCGCGCCCGCGGCCAGCACCATGCCGGGTGTGCAGATGCCGCACTGCACGCCGCCCCGCTCGGCGAAGGCCGCCTGGACCGCCGCCAGTTCCCGGTCTTGTCCGGCACCTTCGATGGTCAGGAGCGTCGCGCCATCTGCCTGGAGGGCTGACACCAGGCAGGAGTTCACCAGCCGCCCGTCGAGGAGCACGGCGCAGGCCCCACACTCGCCTTCGCCGCAGCCTTCCTTGACGCCCGTCAATCCCAGACCGCGCAGGAGGTCCAGCAGGCGCTCGCCCGGCAGACAACTCAGCTCGCGGGGCTCCCCGTTCAGCGTGACACGCAGCACCACAGGCTCAGGCATGGGTCGCCTCCGGTGTCAGCAGGGGGAGGATCTGTTCGGGCAGGGCCGGCACGCGCGCCAGCCGCGCGCCCAGCGCCTGGTCCAGGGCGGCCAGCACAGCCGGGGCCGTGCCGTCCAGCGGCAGCTCGCCCACGCCCTTGGCGCCCGCCGGGCCATAACCCGCTGGTGTCTCACGGAAGTGGGCGCGGATGCGCGGCAGGTCCAGGGCGGTGGGGATGATGTAGGTGCTGAGGCGGTTGTTGGCCATTCGGCCAGCCTGCCAGCGCACGTCCTCCAGCAGGGCGAAGCCGATCCCCTGGGCCACGCCGCCCTCGATCTGGCCGGCGGCCAGCAGCGGATTCACCACCCGGCCGATGTCCTGCACGGCCGTGAACTCCTCCACCCGGGTCTCGCCCGTCAGGGGATCCACGGCCAGCTGGGCCACGTAGGCCGCCCAGGCGAAAGTGGGATAGGCGTCGCCCCGATAGTTCTCCTCGTCCCAGACCACCCAGTCCGGCTGCTGGTAGCTCTCGATCCAGCGTTCGCCGCCGTGACTCCGCCCACGCTCCCGCAGGGCCCGGGCCACCGCGGCGGGATCCGCGTCCGCGGCCAGTCCGTCCGCCACCAGGGCCGCGCGCAGGGCCAGGGCCGCGCGCTCCACCAGTCCACCCACCACCATGGTGGTCCGCGAGGCCACCGTGGGGCCGGAGTCCGGCACGTGGGCCGTGTCGGGCTGGGCCACCCGCACCTGTTCGTGTGTCACGCCCAGGGCGCCGCACGTGATCTGCTGGAACACGGTGGCCGCTCCCTGGCCGATCTCCGTGGAGGCCGCCAGGACCTGCACCACGCCCTGCCCGTCCAGCTCGAGGCCGGCCCGGGAGGCCAGCCGCTTCTCGCCGGAGCCGGTGAAGCCCGCCCCGTGCAGGAAGACCGCCAGCCCCACGCCGCGTCGCGGATCCTCAGGACCCGCCACGGCATTGGCCCGGGCGAACTCCGCCCGCAGGCAGCGGTAGTCGGATAGCTCCAGGGCCGTCTCCACCAGCCCCGTCAGATCGATCTCCTCGCGCATCACCTGTCCGGTGGCCGTGGTGTCACCTGATTGGAGCAGGTTGCGCAACCGCAACTCAGCGGGATCCAGCCCCAGCTGCGCGGCGGCCTTGTCCAGCAGCCTTTCGATGGCCAGGCAGCTCTGGGGCGCACCGAAGCCGCGGAAGGCGCCATGGGGCGGCGTGTTGGTGGCCCAGGCGCGGGCCCGCACCCGGACGTGGTCGCAGCGATAGGGGCCGGCGGCATGCAGGGCGCCGCGCGAGAGCACCACGGGCGTCAACGTCACATAGGCGCCGGCGTCCAGATTGAAGTCCACGTCCAGGGCCAGCAGCCGGCCGTCGTGGTCAAAGGCCGCGCGGCTCAGGGTGCGGGAGGGATGACGCTTGGGGGTGGCGGCCAGATCCTCGGCGCGATCATAGACCATCTTCACCGGCCGGCCGGCCTTCAGGGCCAGCAGCGCGGCATGGACGGCCAGCACGGTGGGATACTCCTCCTTGCCCCCGAAGCCGCCGCCCGTGACGGCCTGGATCACGCGCACCTGCTCCGCCGGCAGCCCGAACACGGCGCAGAGCCCGTGCTGCACGTAGTAGGGACATTGCAGCGAGCCCGTCACCGTGACGAACTCCGGGCCGGCCCAGGCGATCATCCCCTGGGGCTCGATGTAGAGCTGCTCCTGGGCGCCGCTCTCCACCTCATCCTCCACGACGTGCGCGGCGCGGCTCCAGACGGGTTCCGGATCCCCTTTGGCGATGCGGATCTCCTTGACCACCGGCCCCAACGGATGGACGTCCGCCCGCTCCTCGGCCATGGCTTGGCGTAGATCCAGCACGGCGGGCAGGGGCTCCAGCTCAACGCGCACGGCGCGGCGGGCGCGCTCCAGGTGCTGCTGCGCGTGACCGACGACCGG
>DYSB01000103.1:7655-9739 GCA_020726405.1 Acetofilamentum sp.
CCAATACGGCGGGATCCGCGTGGGCCAGCAGCAACAGGGGCTCTTCGGCGTGATTCACCACCTGATCCGCCAGGGCGGGTTGGTCGTCCACCAGCAGGGGGATGAGATTGCGGCCGGGCAGGTCGCGCGGCCCCACCACCACCAGTCCGGGCTCCTGAAAAGCCGGATCCAGCGTCACGCATAGCACGCGCGCCCGGGGCAGGGGGCTGCGGATGGTGATGCCGTGCAGCAGGCCGTCCACGCGCAGGTCATCCACATACTGCGCCCGGCCGGTGAGCTTGTCCCAGGCATCGGGACGCGGGCTGGAGCTGCCGATTCGGGGATGCGCCATGGGCGGTCCTGTCTGATACTGGATACCGCCGGGCAGTTCATCGGAGGGTCTGCGACTGGCGGGGTGTTAATCAGTTGGTTTTCGCGGGATTGCGCAAGACAGCGGTCGGCCAGGTTGCCCGGCCGCCTTCCACATATTGGATCCGTCCGCCACGTGGTTGACGGGATCAAGCGAGGGACCCATATGAAGAACGATCCGAACTTCGCCGCCGCCGTCCGGACCGGCTATGACCGCTGGGCCGCCGTCTACGACCACGACGACAATCCGCTCCAAGCCTTGGAAGAGCCCGCCTTGCGGGTTCGCCTGGGCGACGTTCGCGGACAAGCGGTGCTGGACCTGTGGTGCGGGACCGGCCGGCACGCACTCTGGCTGGCTGCCCAGGGTGCGCAGGTCACGGCGCTGGATTTCTCGCCCGGCATGCTGGAGCAGGCGCGCGCCAAGCCCGGCGCCGCAGCCGTGAACTTCCTCTGCCACGACCTGCGCCTGGCGCTGCCGCTGGCCGATGCCAGTTTCGACCAGGTGGTGAGCGGACTGGTGCTGGAACACCTGGAGGACCTGCCTCCGTGTTCCGCGAGGTGGTCCGCGTGCTACGTCCGGCGGGACGCGTACTCGTGAGCGCCATACATCCGGCCATGTTCGAGCGCGGCGCCCACGCCCGCTTCACCGATCCGACCACGGGCGAGGTGGTGGCGCCGGGCAGCCTGCGGCATTCCCTGGCGGACTTCCGCCGGAGCGCGGAGGCCGGTGGCCTGGAGGTGCTGGAAGCCACTCCCGACGCGGAGTTCGCCCGGCGCTGGCCGCGCGCGGAGCGCTACATCGGCTGGCCCATGCTGGCGCTGCTGGTCTGCGTCAAACCGGCCTGAGCGGGTGGACTTCTCCGGGGCATGCCCGGACCTCAGACTAACGCGTATATAGAGGGGTTTTATGATTTACGCTCGATAAAAATGCTTTCCATCCAATAACCAATTATTCGGTTGCACACAGGTCCAACAAGGGGATGAAGTCATGAGAAGGCTGATGATGTCGGTGTTGGCCGCCGTTGTGGTGGCCGGCGTCTTTGCCGGGTGCGGGCTGACCCGCGCGCAGAAGGGCGCCATTTTCGGGGCGGGTGGCGGAGCGGCCGCGGGCGCCGTGATCGGCAAGCAGTCCGGTCACACCGCCATCGGGGCGATCATCGGGGCGGCCGTGGGCGGGGCTGCGGGCGCGGTGATCGGCAACTATATGGACAAGCAGGCAGCGGAGATCGAGCGCGATTTGGAAGGGGCCACTGTCGAGCGCATCGGCGAGGGCATCAAGATCACCTTCGCCTCGGGCATCCTGTTCGACGTGGACAAGTCCGATCTCCAGCAGGTGGCTCAGTCCAATCTCCAGCAGCTGGCCGAGATCCTCAACAAGTATCCCGACACGAACATCCTGATCGAGGGGCACACGGACTCCGATGGTTCGGAGTCGCACAACCAATCGCTCTCCGAGCGGCGCGCCGGCTCTGTTTCACACATGCTGGCGCAGCACGGCGTCACGGGAGCGCGGATGAGCACCATCGGGTACGGCGAATCCCAGGCGCTGGCCGACAACAGCACGTCCATCGGCAAGCAGGCGAACCGCCGGGTGGAAGTGGCGATCATGGCCAATGAGAAGTTGAAGAAGGCGGCGCAGGAGAAATCCAACTAGTGTAGTACGCCTGAATTGATGGAACTTTTTTGCTCTTCCTGGTTGAATGCGTCACGTTGCAACCAGGAGGAATTGATCGATG
>DYSB01000104.1 GCA_020726405.1 Acetofilamentum sp.
CCTGGAACCCCAGCTCAATCCGCTGGCCGGGCTTTAGAGCGCTGGCGCGCTCCACGGGCCGGCCCGCCTCGTCCTGCACGCGGGCGAAACCCAGCCGCAGGGCCAGGGCCGCCAGCCGCCCCGCCTCCAGCCGTTCCAGCCCCCGGCCCGCCTCGGCCAGCCGGCGGGACAGCTCCTCCACCCGGCGGCGCAGCAGCGGGTCCAACCGTCCCGCCTGGCGCTCCTCGCGCTCCCGGGCTTCGCGGCCCACCCGTGCGGCCAGGGTCGCCAAGCGCCGCGGCCAGCCTTGCAGGCGGGTGGAAGCTCCCAACTGGCCGCGTTCCAAGGCGCCGCGCAGGCGCCGCAATGCAGCCCGCAGCCCATCTTCAGAGCGGCCCAGCCGACCGCTCAGGGCTTCGCGCAAGCCCTGCCCCAGCTCGTCCAGCACCTGGCGCGTCTCGTGGAGGCGGCGCAGGGGTTCGGCCAGCGCCCGGTGCGTGCGCGCCGCCCGCAGGCGCCGGTTCTCGCGCTCCAGGCGCAGGCGCAGGCTCTGGGTCAAGCGCCGACCGTCGCGCTCCACGCGCTCCAGCACTTGGGCCACGTCGGGCACGCAGAGTTCGGCCGCCGCCGTGGGGGTGGGGGCCCGCAGGTCGGCGGCAAGATCGCTCAGCGGCGTGTCAATTTCATGGCCCACGGCGGAGACCACGGGCAGTGGGCAGACGGCGATGGCCCGCACAAGGGCTTCGTCGTTGAAACAGTAGAGATCCTCGAAGGAGCCACCGCCGCGACCCAGGATGATCAGGTCCAGTTCCAGTCCGGGCCAGGCCGCCAGCCGCTGCAGCCCGCGGGCCAGCGCCGGACCGGCCTGGGGACCCTGGACGGGCACCGACAGCAGGCTGCAGCGCAGGCCCGGCCAGCGGCGCCGGAAGACCTTGAGCAGGTCCTGCAAGGCGGCACCGGATTCCGAAGTGAGCAGGCCGATGTGGCGGGGAAAGGCGGGCAGGGGCCGCTTGCGGGCCGGGTCGAACAGACCCTCCCGGGCCAGGCGCTCCTTCAGCTCCAGGAAGGCCTGCAGCAGTTCACCCTGGCCCGTGCCCCGCAGGCGCTGCACGTCCAGCTGCAGGCGGCCTTGAGGACCGTAGAACACCAGCTGGACCAGGGCCTCCACGCGCTGGCCGTCCCGGGGCTCGGGGGCGCCGGGTGCCAGCCGGCTGCGCCAGAGCACGGCCGGGAACTGGGAGCGCTCGTCCTTCAGGGTGAAATAGCGATGACCCGAGGCGGCATGGAGTTTCATTCCGGAGATCTCACCCTGCACCCAGAGCGGGGGCCAGTCCTCCTCCAGCCGGGCGGAGAACTCCCTCGCCAACTCATGCAGTGGCCAGACCCGGTCGGGATCGGGGCGGGATCTCAGGGCAGGACTCACGGCGCCTCACGAATGGCGGGAGGCCAGGACGACCATGGGGGCGCGGAGCGCCCCCATGGGAGATTCCACAGCTACGCGGCGGACTACTTCTTCTTGTGACGGTTCTTGCGAAGCCGCTTCTTCCGCTTGTGCGTAGAAATTTTATGACGCTTGCGCTTCTTACCGCAGGGCACGGTAGCCTCCTATGGACTGATGCGATTTCAGACTTGATGATCCTGGATGCGCTGCTTGAGCTTCTGGGCCGGCTTGAAGCTGGCCACGCGGCGCTCCTCCAGCCAGACGGTCTCGCCCGAGCGCGGGTTGCGGGCCGGCCGCGGCCGCCTTTCCTGAATGCTGAACACGCCAAACCCGCGCAGTTCCACCCGGCCGCCCTTGCAGAGCTCGTCCGAGATGGTGTTCAGCAGGTTTTCCAGCACGACCTTGACTTCCTCGCGGGACAATCCGCTCGTGGTGGTGACCGCCTCCACCAGGGCTTCTCGATTCATCCTTCCTCCGATAGAATGATCACCAGGCGGCTGCCCGCATGGATCTCGTTGCCGCGCAAGTTATTCCAACGCTTCAAATCTGTGACCTTGACCTTGTACTGCCGGGCAAGGGCCCATAGACTCTCGCCGGATTTGACGATGTGCACCAGTTGCCGCTGGCCGCCCGCGGAGCTCGCCGATTTCCCCGGGATGCGCAGTCGCTGACCCGTGACGATCTTGGCCCGGCGACCCAGCCCGTTGGCCTGCACCAACTGCTTGACGCTGATCCCGTACTTGGCTGCGATGGCGCCCGCGGTATCGCCGGCACGCACCACGTGGGTGCGCGTTTTCTGGCCTTTGCTTGCCTTGGTGGGCGATGCGCTGACACGCTCGTCGCTGCGGGCCGACTCGCGGCGCGCGAGTTTCACCTCGGCCGCATCCGCCAGCTCCCGGCTCCGGTCGTCGACCTGCTCCACCGAATCCGGATCCGCCAGCAGCAGCTCTTGGCCGGGGTAGATCCGGTCCGCCCGCTTGAGTTGGTTCCAGTCCATCAGCTTGGCCACACTCAAGCCGTGGGTGCGTGCGATGCGATCGAGCACCTCGCCCCGCCGAACCTTGTGCACGGGCAGGCCGTCGGAGCGCGTCTGGGCCTTGGAGTTCGCCTTGCGCGTGCTTTTGCGCGGCTCGGCCTCCGCCCGCTCGTCGCGCGGCTCGCGCTCCTGGGTGGAGAGGGGAATCAGGAGGACGCGTCCGGACTTCAGCTTCGAGCGCCGGCTGAGCTTGTTCACGCTGCGCAGCTCCGAGGCACTCACGCCGTAGCGCTGGGCGATACCCGTCACCGTCTCACCCTTGCGCACTTTGTGGCGGACCCAGTCCTGGAAGGCGGACTCGGGCAGTTCCAGCAGCAGGTCGCGGCAGCGCTGGGAGGATTCCGCCGGCACGTAGATGTGGCCGCCGTCGGGCGGCGTGCTGCCCTGCACCAGATGCAGGTTGGATTCGCGCAAGGCATCCTGGTTCAGCTCGAAGAGTTCGGCCAACCGATTGATGTGCATGCAGCCGGCGACCTCAAGCACGTCCAGCTCCGGCAGGTCCACGGGCTGCTCCAGACTGAAGCCGTGCAGCTCGGCCTCCTGGAAGACCCGGCGCGCCGCCAGATAGGTGGGCACGTAGTTGCGGGTTTCGCTGGGCATGCGCGAAATGTCCCAATAGTCCTTGGCGCCGCGCTTGATGGCCCGGTCGATGTTGCCCGGCCCCCAATTGTAGGCGGCCATGGCCATGTACCAGTCGTCATAGCGGTCGTAGAGACGGCGCAGGAAACGGCAGGCGGCGCGCGTGGCGCGCTCCAGGTCCAGCCGCTCGTCCATCCAGTAGTCCACGCGCAGGTCGAATAGCGTGGCCGTACCCGGAATGAACTGCCACGGACCCTTGGCCTTGGCCCGGCTGGTGGCGGAGATCCGGAAGCCGGATTCGATCATGGCCAGGAAGATCAGGTCCTCGGGCATGCCCTCTTCCTGCAGGACCTGGCGGATGGTGGGAGCCACCCGGGGATAGCGGTCGAGCCAGATCTGGTAGAAGCGCCGGCCCCGGCCGCTGACGAAATAGTCCACCATCTGCTGCACTTCACGCCGATCGCAATCGGGGATGTCCGGCATGGCGATCCGCCGCAGGGCCAGACTGTCCGGCGCCTGCAGCACCTCGGCCAGCAGGGAGTCACTCTCCTGGTCCGCCTCACTGGGCACCAGCACGGCCTGGAGCAGGGAATCCGGCGCGCTGGCGTAGGCACCCAGGCTGTCGCTGAGCAGCTGCACCTGGAAGTCCACCGAGCGGTAGCCTTCATCCTCGCTGGGATCGGGGCCGGTCTTCTCCAGCAACGCGGCCATCTGCCGCACCACGTCCAGCTGCAGGGCCCAGCGCAGGGAGTCCATCCGCACGCCGGGCTGGCGCAGGTCGAGCATCAAGTCACGCAGGCTGTCCAGTGCCGCCACATCCTGGCCGGTCTTGGACAGGCTCTCCGCCTGGTAGAAGCGGCTGCGCAGCAGGTAGTATTGGTCGGCGGGACTGAGGGAATCCGGCGGGGTGGCCACTTCCGGGCTGGCCGTCGTCTGGAGGGCCGGGCGCAGGGTCGTGCACGAAGCGGTGAACAGGGTACTGGCCAGCAGGGAGACGGCGAACAGGTTCGTGACGGCGCGCGTCCATCCCGTGCGGCTTTCCCACATACGCTCGACTCCCTGGTCCCATGCCTGAATTGAAAGGCCCGTGTCGTGGCAGTTCCTGGCTGGAGAGTCTGCTCCGGGCGGCGTTCCGCGGCGAGCCGGGCGTGGAAGTGCCTGGCCGCGACAGGAAGCCTCAAAGTAGTAGCTGACCCCGGAAAAACAAACGTTTCGCAGGTCCGGCAGTGCCCTTTTCTCCGTGTATGGCACAACGCCTCATGGACTTCCGTCGAGCCAGGCCGTCAATCCGGCCAGTTGAGAACCGCGCAGTTCGGGGTGGGGGGTCAAAGCCAGGGCCAGGGCGCCCCGCACATCCCAACCGGCGGCGGACAGCACATGGGCGCACGCCAGCAGCGTGGCCCCCGTGGTCACCACGTCATCCACCAGCAGGACGGGGCCTGGAACTTGGCGCCGGCCGGACCAGGAACGGCCGCGCAGGCCCAGTTGCCCGGCCAGGTTGTGGCGCCGTTCCCGCCGGTCCAGCCCGATCTGGTGGGCGCCACCCCGGCGGCGCAGTGCCTGCACGCAGTCCAAACCCCAGCGCCGGCCCCACAGCCGGGCCAGCCGAGCCACGTGGTCGCCGCCCCGCTCCCGTGTGCGCCGGGCGTCGGCCGGAACCGGGGCCAGGCGCAGGCCCGCTTCGCGGGGCAGGGGGCAGTCCGGCCAGCCCTGCGCCAGCCGCTCCAGCAGTGCTTCCTGGCCGCCGCGCTTCAACCGGCGCACCCAGCCCAGCACCTCGTCCTCATACCAGAACAGGGCTCGCACCGGCCGTCCGTCCAGCTGCCAGGCCGGCTGGTGGGTGCGAGCGCGCAGGGCGGCCAGGCAGTCGGCGCAGGCCGCCACGGGCAGGCGCCAACTGGAGGCTTCGGCATCCAACTGGCAGCCGCAGAGTTCGCAGGCGGCGGGCAGGAGCAGGCGGGCCAGCAGCTTCAGTCCAGGCATGGGGTCCTCCCTTCGGGTCGGATCAACGGTTCCCGCCGCCGCCAGGTTGCGGCGCCGGCAGGCTGAGTAGGCCATGCTGGGCGGAGGAGGCTGGGATGTTGGACAGTGGGAGAGGAACCGGGCCGCACCGGCACGCGCGACCCGGTCCATGGACGGCGAACTAGTCCAGGACGGCCAGGGCCGAGCGCAGGTCGGCCTCCAGGTCCTCGATGTTCTCCAGGCCGACGGAGAGGCGGATCATCGCCGGCGTGATGCCCGCGCTGGCTTTGGTCTCTTCGTCCAGATCGCTGTGGGTCATGGTGGAGGGGTGCTCGATCAGGCTCTCCGTGCCGCCCAGCGAGACGGCCATCTTGCAGATCTCCACCCGGTTGATCACCTGGAAAGCCTCGGCCTCGCCACCCCGCACGTCGAAGGCGATCAGGCTGCCCGAGCCTGAGCACTGGCGCTGCCAGATGGCATTCTGGGTCTCCCCCAGCTCGCCCGGATAGTAGACACGCTCCACGGCGGGGTGGGCCTTGAGCAGGGTCACCAGCCGCCGGGCGTTTTCCTGTTGCCGGCGCATGCGCACGTCCAGGGTCTCCAGGCTGCGCATCAGCAGCCAGCAGGTGAAGGGATCGGCCATGGTGCCCAGGATAGTACGGAAAACCGTCACCTCCTTGAGCAGTTTGTGCGGGCCCATCAGGGCGCCGGCCACCAGGTCGCTGTGCCCGCCGATGAACTTGGTGGCGCTGTAGACGGAGAGGTCCGCCCCCAGGTTGAGCGGCTGCTGAAAGAGCGGCCCGAGGAAGGTGTTGTCCACCATCAAGAGGATCTCGGAATCCGGCGGGGCCACGCCCACCTGCTTCATGGCCTGGGCCAAGGCCCGGATGTCCACCAGCGAGTTGGTGGGATTGGATGGCGTCTCCACATGGACCAGCCGCACGCGCCCGGCGCGCTCCCTCAGCAGGGCCTCGACCTTGGCCGGCGTGTCGCTGCCGGCGCTGACCCGGTGGACCGTGATGTTCAAGCGCGGGCAGATGTGCTCGAAAAAAAAGTCCGTCCCGCCGTAGACGGGATTGGTGCTGATGATCTCCTGGCCGGGCTTCACCAGCGCCAACACGGTGGTGGTGATAGCCGACATGCCGCTGGAAAAAACCAGGCTCAGGTCGGCGTTCTCCCAGCAGGCCAGCCGGTTCTCGAGGATTTCCAGATCCGGGTTGTTGAGGCGCGAGTAGATCAGACCCATCTCCGGATCACTGCTCGGGTCGCGCTCTTTCAGGCCGTACGCCCATTGGAAGTAACGCTTGCCCTCTTCCGCATTTCGGAAGACGAAGGTACTGGTGAGGAAGACCGGCGGCTTGACCGAGCCTTCGGAGAGAAAGGGATCGTAGCCATAGCCCATCATCAGCGTGTCGGGGGCGAAAGGCCGGCCCGAAAGGGCGGAGCGGCGGTGCATGCTCATTGGCGGGCTCCATCTATTTGGTGGATGAACGAGTTGACGGGAAGGCCGCCGGAAGGCCGCCGGACGGCTCAGGCCATGGCAGGCGGCGAGGTGCCGGATTCGGCCCCCTCAGGGGCGGGCTGGCGCCAGGCGGCGCTCACGTGGCGCGCCCTCCGCCGGCGGGCTGGTTGACCTCGTCCACCACGGCCCGGGCCACGGTTTCGGGATCCAGCTCGCTCAGACAAGCCAAGGTGCCCAACGGACAACGCCGGTGGCCGTGGATGCCGCAAGGGATGCAGTCCAACTCCAACTGGAAAACCTGGTCGCGCGGGCCGCGCGGGCCAAAACCGAAGCCGGGGACGGTGGAGCCGAACAGGGCGAAGGTGGGAATGCCCGCGGCCTGAGCCAGATGCAGGGGAGCACTGTCGTTGACCACCGCCAGGCGGCAGAGCCGCAGGGCCTGGAAGCTCTCGCGCAGGTTCAATTCGCCGGCCAGCACGTGGACGCGGCCTTTGCGGCAGCCATGGACCTGGCTCGCCACCTCAGCGCAGAGGACGCGGTCCGCCGGCCCGCCCAGCAGGACAATGTCCACCGCGCTGGCCTCCATCACGCGGTCCGTCAGCGCGCCGAAATGCCGGGCCGGCCAGCGCTTGGTCTCCCAGAGGGAGGCCGGCGCCAGGGCGACGGGCTGCACCAGGCCACGGGCTTCGAACAAAGCGCGGACACGGGCTTCCTCCAGCGGATCGGCGTAGAGGCTGGGACGCACAGGCTCGGCGCTTTCTTCCAGCGGACCGGCCAGACACAGGTCGCGGTCGATTTCGTGCAGGCCGCGGGCGTCAAAAACCAGCTCGGTGTAAACCAGGCTGCCCACGGCGCTGGAGAATCCCACGCGCTCGTAGGCTCCGCTGCTCCAGGCCAGCGCGCTGGAGCGCAGGCTGCGGTGCGGGCAGATCACGCGGTCCACCTGGTGGCTGCGCATCCGGCGCACCAGCCGGCGGAAGCCCGCCCAGCCGGCGTCGGCGCCGCGCTTGTCGTAGAGGATGAGCTCGTCCAGGCGCGGATCACCCTGGAACAGGGAGCCGCAGGCCGGCCGGGTCACCAGACCCAGCCACTCCAGGTCCGGCTCCCGCCGCAGGCGGTCCAGCAGCGGGGTCAGCAGGATCAGGTCGCCGGGAAAGGCGGTGTGGATGACAAGGGTGCGCATCTGGTTTCCAAGGTAACAGACCAAGTGGCGGGATGGAGCCGTTCAGGGCCGGAATGCGCTGGCAGCCGCTGTCACCCGGTGAAGGCCGGGGGAAGATGCCTGTCAAGCCGGGGATGTCGCTGGTCACGCTGATGGAGGCCAAGGTTGGGCCAGGAACTCAAGACTCCGGCTGGGTCTTCCAGCGGCGATGCATCCAAAACCACTGCTCGGGCGTGCGGCGCACACGCTCCTCCAGCAGGGCCGTGTAGCGCGCGGTCAGGGCTGCGACGTGCTCATCGCAGAAGCTCCAGCCTTCCTCAAGCGGAACTTCGAGGAATTCCACCTCGAAGCGGCCGCCGGGCACGCGCACGCAATTGACGAACATCAGTGGCACGCCCAGCCGCAGGGCGTAGACCGCCGCGCCTTTGGGCGTGGAGGCCGGGTGGCCGAAGAAGGGCACGAACACCCCGTGGCTGCGCGCGTCCTGGTCGGAGAGGAAGGCCACCAGCCGGTTGCGCCGGAAGTGCTTCAGCACGCCGCGCGAGGCATCGCGGGAGAAGATGATCTCCACTCCGTGCCCGGCGCGCGAGCGGTTGACGATCTCGTCCAGGACGGGGTCGTGGATCCGCTTGACGATGTAGCTCACGTCCAGCCCCAGATCCACGCAGCCAATCCCCATCACCTCCCAGTTGCCCAGGTGTCCGCCCACCCCCATCAGGCCCCGCCCTTGCTCCAGCAGCTGCCGGGCCAGTTCCGGAGCGAGGAAGCGGACCCGCTGGGCCTGCCATTCGTGATCCATCCGCGGCAGCCAGAAGAGCTCCAGCCCCATGGTGGCGAAGTGGGTCATGCAGTCCCGGCAAACCTGGCGGCGCCAGGCCGGCGTGGCGTCGGGGAAGGCTTTGTGCAGATTGGCCAGCATCAGCGCGCGGCGGACGGGGATCAAGTAAAACCAGAGCCAGCCCATGCCCCGCCCCAGCGCCAGCAGCGCGGAATAAGGCAGCCGCAGCAGCAGGGCCACCAGCGCGTGCAGCAGGCGGGCTTTCATTTCTCGGTCATCTCCTGCACGCCGTCCCAGTCCGGGGCGGGGGGCCGGAGCTCGAACTCGCGGCAACGGGCGGCCAGCGTGCGGGCCGGTCCGTCGGCGGGAGTTTCTTCCCGCAGGCCCTCGAAGGCGGCGGCGGCGGTGCTGAACTCGCGGGCCAGGTAGAGGGTGCGCGCCGCGTCCCAGCACCGGATCCTCTCCTGCAGTTCAGCGGCCCGGACGGAGTCGGTGCGGTCCAGCAATTCCCACAGATCCACCGGCTCGCGGCGACCCTTGACGCAGATGGTGTCCAGCTGCCGGCCCAGAAAGGCCCCGTCCAGCCGGCGCCAGCTGTCGCCGGAGAGCAGGATGTAGGAGCCGTAGTACTTGTTGACGCCCTCCAGCCGCGAGGCCAGGTTCATGGCGTCGCCCATCGCCGTGTAGTCGAAGATCTGCCGGCTGCCCATGTTGCCCACCACCATCAGTCCGCTGTTGACGCCCACCCGGGCCTTGAGTTGGGGCTTGCCCCGCCGGGCCCAGTCCTCGCGCATCGCCACCAGCCGCTCCTGCATGCGCAGCGCGGCCCGGGCGGCGTGCAGGGTATGGTCGGCACAGGGCAAGGGCGCGCCGAACTCGGCAATGATCGCGTCGCCCTCGTACTTGTCGATGATCCCACCCTCGTCCGTGACACACTGGGTCATCTCGGTCAGGTACTCGTTCAAGAGCTCCACCAGTTGGGTCGGGCTCAGGTGCTCGGAGACCGACGTGAAGCCCTCCACGTCGCTGAACAGCGCGCTCATCTCGCGCTCCTCGCCGCCCAGCACCAGCTTGTCCGGGCTGCGGATCAGCTCGGCCACCACGGCCTCGGGCACGTACTGGGCGAACATGCCGCGGATCTGGGCCCGCTCCCGGCGGGCCTGAAGGAAGTGCAGGAGTGTGCCGGCGGTCCAGGCGAAGGCCAGCGCGGCCAGTGGCGCCACCAGTTCCAGCCAGAGGTAGTGGCGGACGAAGGCCCACTGGGCCAGGGCCAGCCAGCCCGCCACCAGCGGCAGCAGGAGCAGCAGGGCGCGCAGGGGGCCCAGCCGGCGCGTGATCCA
>DYSB01000105.1 GCA_020726405.1 Acetofilamentum sp.
ATGAACAATAGATTCAGCAAACAGCATCCGTCAGAATACGTGATTCGGTCCACTAGGCGGCATCGCGGCACGGGCGGTAAGCCCGCCGTCGGACAGACGGCACGGCCGGTTAGGCCGACCCGTGTGACACCGGACGCCGAGTAGGTGGTTCAGCCTTCGGCTTCACCCTGGGGAGCACGCGGGCAGGTCCGTTATCTCGGCCGCTGGCCAGTCATCCCGGCGAAAGCCGGAATCCCGTTTGGGTGGGTCAACTTGCAAGGCAATGACCCAAACGACCCGATGCTCGGCAGGACACAAACTTGAGGTGGCGACCATGCCAGTTCCCGATTTCCAATCCATGATGCTGCCTTTGTTGGAGTTCGCGCAAGATGGATTTGACCACACCCAACTGGAGGCAAGGGAGTCTCTGGCAACAAGGTTTGGATTGACGGCACAGGATCTGGTTGAGCTGACGCCTGGGGGCGGACAGACCGCGTTTGCCAACCGGGTTGCGTGGGCAAAAGTGCATTTGCAGGGTGCGCAGCTGATTCAACCCGTCAGCCGCGGCGTGTTTCGAATTACTGACCGGGGAAGAGAGATTCTGGCACGAAAGGTGGGTGCCCTCAGAATCAAACACTTGGAAGAATTCGAGGAGTACTTGCGCTTCCGCAATCTGGGGAAGAACAAGCACGAGAGTGCCCATCAAGGCTCCTCGGTTCCAGATTCAAACACGCAGACCCCGTTCG
This sequence comes from Acetofilamentum sp., assembly GCA_020726405.1. Lineage (GTDB taxonomy): Bacteria > CAIWAD01 > CAIWAD01 > CAIWAD01 > CAIWAD01 > CAIWAD01. The sequence continues at coordinate 726 of DYSB01000105.1, forward strand.
AAATGCTTGAACAAGCGATTGGGGGATTAAATCAGTCGCTCGTGGCCGAGGTCCTCTCGATTGTCAAGTCGAAGCCTCCCGCCTTCTTTGAGCAACTGGTCATCGAGCTGCTTGTAAAGATGGGCTACGGTGGCTCACAACAAAATGCTGCGCGGGCCGTGGGCAAGAGCGGCGACGAGGGCATCGACGGGATTATTGACGAAGATCGGCTGGGCTTGGACGTGATCTATGTGCAGGCCAAGAAGTGGGAGCAGACCGTCCAGCGGCCAGAGTTGCAGAAGTTTGTGGGGGCCTTGCAAGGCAAGCGGGCCAAGAAGGGCATCTTCATCACGACGTCTGAGTTCAGTGCCGGGGCGCGTGAGTACGTCAAGGCCATCGACAACAGGGTCGTCCTCATTGACGGAGCCCGTCTGGCCGACCTGATGATTGAGTTCGATGTGGGTGTGTCTACTGTTTCCACCTACACGGTGAAGCGCGTGGACACGGACTTCTTCGAGAATTGAGGCGAAGCCTGGGCTACGGGCGCAGGTTCGATCCCGATCCCGATCCCGATAGCGATCCCGAGAATGTTCCAGATAGCGATTGGTATGGCGAAGGAAGGCAGGATGGGTTCATGACTCCCTACGAGATCATCCAAAAGAAGCAGCGCGGCGAGGCCAACACGGCCGAGGAGATTCGCTTCATGGTGGCGGGCGCGCTGGACGGGCGCGTGATGGAGGCCCAGCTCTCCAGCTGGTTCATGGCCATCTACTTCCGCGACATGAACGCGGAGGAGACCTGGATCCTCACCCAGGCCATGCGCTCGTCGGGCGAGGTGCTGGACTTCGGCGCGCTGCCTGGCCGCAAGGTGGACAAGCATTCCACCGGGGGCGTGGGTGACAAGATCACGTTCATCCTGGCGCCGCTGCTGGCGGCCGTGGGCCTGCTGGTGCCGAGTATCACGGGCCGGGGCCTGGGCCACACCGGCGGGACGCTGGACAAGCTGGAGAGCCTGCCCGGGCTGAAGACGCGGCTGGACCAGACGGAGATGGGCCGCGTCCTGCAGGCCGCCGGCCACGCGCTGGTGGGCCAAACGGAGAACCTCGTCCCCGCGGACCGGCTCTTCTACGCCCTGCGCGACGTCACGGCCACGGTGGAGTCCGCGCCGCTGATCTGCTCGTCCATCCTTTCCAAGAAGCTGGCCGAGGGCGTGGACGCGCTCGTGCTGGACGTCAAGCACGGCCACGGCGCCATCTTCCAGCAGCAGGCCCAGGCCGAGGAGCTGGCCCGCCGGCTGGTTGCCACCTGCACGCGCGGCGGCCTGCCCGTGGGCGCCGTGCTCAGCGACATGAACGCGCCCCTGGGCCGGCAGATCGGCAACTGGAACGAGCTGTTGGAATCCGATGAGTGCCTGCAGGGTTTCGGCAGCCCGGACTTGGTGGAGTTGACCTTGGCCCTGGGCACGGCGGCCCTGGTGCTGCTCGAGCCGGGTCTGGCGCCCGTGGAGGCTCTGCGCCGCCTCAAGGCCGCCCTGGCCGATGGCAGCGCCCGGGAATGCTACTTGCGGATGATCGAGGCCCAGGGCGGTTCGCGCGAGTGGTTCCTGGCCCCGCACCACGCTCCCCGGCCGGCCCAAGGCCGCACGATCACGGCCGCGCGCGCGGGCTGGGTGGCGGACATCCAGTCCCGCGAGTTGGGACTGGTGGGCATCCAGCTGGGCGCCGGCCGCGCCCGCAAGGAGGACGGCATCGACCACTTCGCCGGCCTGACCCTGCACGTCCAGACGGGCGATTCCGTCCGGGCGGGCCAGGCTCTGTGTGACATCTACGCCGGGCCGGGTATCGATCTGGAGGCCCTGCTGGAGCGCACGCGCGCCGCCTTTGTACTGACGGACGCCCGGCCCGAGCGCCCGGCGCCCATCCACACCGACGTCCGGGGCCTGGGCTGGAGCAGCCGGGTGAGCGCCACGCTGGGCCTGCCCTTCAGCGCCGCCCAGTGGCAGGACCTGATCCGGGCCGAGGGGCTGGGGCTGCGCGAGCATCCCCTCTCGCCGACCCGCCTGGGTTGAGGAGCCGGACATGAGTCGCCTGGGAGTCCCCGCCCGTCATTCCTTGCGCCGCTCCGCGGGCCTGCTGCTCCTGGCCTCCCTGTGGGGCTGCGACGAGGAGCCCATCCGGGTGGAGGACCAACTCTGGCTGGTGGAGCAGCAGAGCCAGTCCCTGCTCTCCCTCGCGCTGGCCGAGCCCGGCTGCCAGACTCGCGGCTACCTGACGGAGCAGCTGGGACCCATTGCGTTGGACGGCGAAGAGCGCCTGCTGGCCGTGGACGTGCTCCAGCGCCGGCTGGTGGACGTGCAGCCCAGTGACGGACGGATCACCCGGCTCATCGACCTGCCGATGATCACCAATCCCCTGGCCCTCACCGTGACCCCGGGCAACCGCGTCTACCTGCTGGACGACGGCACGCGCATCGTGCGCGTGGATCCGGAGGACGGCAACTGGTCCCAGACCTGGACCCTGCAGCCCGAGGGTGGCTGGAGCGGGCTGGCTTGGCTGCCCGAGGCCGTGGAGACCGCCAATGGCGAGCTGCTGCCGGCGGGCACGTTGCTGGCCTGGCGCCGGCAGGGGGAGCAGGGCATGCTGGCCTGGCTGGAGCTGGAGGAGGGGCAGGCCCTGGCTCACGAGCTGTTCGGCACGCCCGAGCTGGCGGGCCTGGACACCAGCGCCGGGCGCGCGCGGATCTACGGTCTGAGTCCCACGGGCGAGATCTACCTGCTCCACGCGGACCTGCGCGAAACCCAGTGGATCCAGCAGGTGCCCTGCACGCCGCTGGAGGTCGTGGACATCGCCATTCCTTGAGCGGTCGGGCCGCCCGCCCGCCGTGTTCCCTTGCCTGCGGAGGAATTGATGAACGGGTTCCTGCGACTGCTGGCCTGCGGCTGGCTCGCCAGCCGGGCCGCAGCGGTCCAGTGGGGCGCGGATCTCTCCAGCCTGCTCTGGCCCGCCGGCCGCGGAAGGTGCCTGGGACACGCCCGCCCAGTGGAGCGCGCTGCGCGGCCTGCTGCAGGCCGCCTCCCAGGGCGTCGACGAGGCCTTCGCGGGCGCCACCGAGCCGCCGGGCCGGCTGCTCCACCTGGCCAACAGCGGCTGGGAGGCGGGCTGCCGGCGCTTCCTGGACAGCCTGCTGGCGCCGGGCGGGCCGCAGTTCGAGGGCATCGGCCTGTCCTACTATCCCTGGTGGCACGGCCCGCCCGCGCAGCTGCAGCTCACGCTGAACAGCCTGGCCCAGCGCTATGGCCGCGACTTGTTCATCGTTGAGACGGCCTTATCCCTTCGCTCTGGGCTGGAACGACGACACACACAACCTGGTGGGACTGGAGAGCCAGCTGCTGCCGGGTTATCCCGCCACCCCGGAGGGCCAGCGGGCCTACCTGGCCATGCTGCGCGGACGGCTGGCCGCCGTGCCCGGGGGGCTGGGCCACGCCCTGCTGGGCTGGGAGCCCGCCTGGATCGCCGCCCCCGGCCAGGGCAGCGCCGTGGAGAACCTGGCCTGGTTCGACTTTGGCGGCGACGCCCTGCCCGTGCTCTCCCTGCCGGCCCAGTTGGATCCGGGTGTGCCGCGGCTGGAGGTCCGGCCGCTGGGTTCGGCCCGCGTGCGGCTGGACTGGGAGCCCGTGCCCGGCGTGGACCACTTCCTGGTGGAGACGGCCCCGGTTCCGCAGGGACCCTGGAGCCCGGCGGACAGCCTGGGCTGCTGCGGTTGGGAATCGGCGCCGCTGGAGGGGCAAGGCTTCCTGCGGCTGCGCAGCCTGGCGCCACAGCCCTGAGCGGGCACCCCGGCCGGAGAACCGGGGCGCCGACCGACAGATTACGCGATCGGGTCCACGAGCTTGCGCGCCCGGATGATGCAGGTCTCGCCGAACAAGATGTCCCGACTGAACATGGCCCGCCGCACCTCGTCCGCCAGGTGGCCGCTGTCCGTTCGTCGGCTTTCCCGCCGGTAGGTCCACCACGTGGCCAGGTAGGCGGGGAGCGCCAGGGGCGACGAGACGAAGGCGATGGGCTTGCAGCGGTTCGCGGTCACCATGTCGATGGGTTACCCGTTGCTGTGCAACAGGTAACGCAACTCGGGGAACGAGATCATGTTGATGTGGTGGAGGGGGTTGGGGTTGCGCTCGTCCAAGGGGGCCGGGCACTTGTGGTGGTGGCCCGTGAGCAACCAGCGCAGCCGGGACCGCAGGGAGCTGATGTTGGGCGTGGACAGGATGACCTCGCCGCCGATCCTCAGGACGCGCCGCACTTCCGCGATGAAGTCGAAGGGGCGACGGAGGTGCTCGATGCCGTCGATGCACACCAGCGAGTCCACCGACCCGTCCTCGATCTCCAGGCAGAGATCCATGTCCCCCTTGGCGAAGGAGGCGTGCTCGATGGCCAGCTGGTCCACGATGTCCACGCCGACCACCCGGGTGAAGCCCGAGTCGCGCAGGCGTTGCAGGAAGGCGCCCGCGCCGCACGGCACATCCACCACCACGCGGTCGCGGTTCGACCCGCCCTCTCCGAGCAGCAGCAGGTCGAGGACGGTCTCATGCGTGTTCTTCGACGTGTTGATGGGGATGCCCCGGTACCCCCGACGGGTCAAAGCTCCTCCTCGCAGAGGCTGCGCCGCCAGTCGCGATTCATGAGCGCGATGTTGGTGATCTTGATCTCCTTGGGGCAGGCGGCCTCGCACTCGTAGAGGTTGGTGCAGCTGCCGAAGCCTTCGGCATCCATGGCCTCCACCATCGCGCGCACCCGGCGCATGCGCTCCGGCTGGCCCTGGGGCAGGTGCGCGTACTGGCTCACCTTGGCGCTGACGAAGAGCATGGCGCTGGCGTTCTTGCAGCTGGCCACGCAGGCCCCGCAGCCGATGCAGGCCGCGGCGTCCATCGCCGCCTCGGCGTCCGCGCGCCGGATGGGCATGGCGTTGGCGTCCTGGGGCGAGCTGGTGTTCACACTGACGTAGCCGCCGGCCTGCAGCACGCGATCGAAAGCCGAGCGGTCGACGATCAGATCCCGGAGCACGGGGAAGGCCCGGGCCCGCCAGGGCTCGATGACGATCACATCGCCGTCCTTGAATTCGCGCATGTGCAGCTGGCAGGCCGTGGTGCCCGCCCAGGGGCCGTGGGCCTGGCCGTTGATCATCAGCGAGCAGGTGCCGCAGATCCCTTCCCGGCAGTCGTGATCGAAGGCCACGGGCTCCTTGCCCGCGCGCTCCAGCGACTCGTTGACCACGTCCAGCATCTCCAGGAAGGACATGTGCGAACTGATCTCGGGCGTCTCGAGGCTCTCGATCCGTCCCTTGGCCTCCCGGGAGGCCTGACGCCAGATTTTGAGGGTGAGTTTCACTTGTAGCTCCTCTGGCTGGGGAGGCAGTGCTCGAAGGCCAGCTCCTCCTTGTGCAGCGCGGGGCTCTGCCCCTCGCCCTTCCATTCCCAGACCGCCGCATGGGCGAAGTTGACGTCGTCGCGCAGGGCCTCGCCCTCCTCGGTCTGGCTCTCCTCGCGGAAGTGCCCGCCGCAGGATTCGCGCCGCTCCAGTGCGTCGCGCACCATCAGCTCGCCGTGTTCGAGGAAGTCCGCCACGCGTCCAGCCTTCTCCAGGCTCTGGTTGAGACTGGGAGCCGAGCCGGGGACGCGCACGTCCTTCCAGAAATCGGCGCGCAGCCGGGGGATCTCCTCCAGCGCCTGGGTCAGGCCCGCCTCCGTGCGGCCCATGCCGCACTTGTCCCACATGATGCGGCCCAGCGCCTTGTGGAAGTCGTCCACCGTCCGCCTCCCCTGGATGGATAGCAGCTGCCCGATCCGCTCCGTCACCGCGCGCTCGGCGTCGCGGCAGGCGGGGTGGGTCTCGTCCGCCGCGGGCAGGCTGCGCACCGTGCCCAGGTAGTGCCCGATGGAGGGCGGGATCACGTAGTAGCCATCCGCCAGCCCCTGCATCAGCGCGCTGGCGCCCAGCCGGTTGGCGCCGTGGTCGCTGAAGTTGGCCTCGCCGGCGACGAACAGGCCCGGGATGGTGCTCTCCAGGTTGTAATCCACCCACAGCCCGCCCATGGTGTAGTGCACGGCCGGGAAGATGCGCATGGGCACCGTGTAGGGATCCTCGCCCGTGATCTTCTCATACATCTGGAAGAGGTTGCCGTAGCGCTCCTCGATGATCTTGCGCCCCAGGCGCTTGATCGAGTCTTCGAAGTCCAGGTAGACGCCCAGCCCGAACTCGCCCACGCCGCGCTGTTCGTCGCAGACCTGCTTGGCTGCTCGGCTGGCCACGTCCCGGGGCACCAGGTTGCCGAAGGCCGGATAGCGGCGCTCCAGGTAGTAGTCGCGCTCCTCCTCGGGGATGCTCCCCGGCGCGCGCTTGTCGCCCACGGCCTTGGGAACCCAGATCCGTCCGTCGTTGCGCAGGGACTCGCTCATGAGCGTGAGTTTGCTCTGGTAGTCGCCTGCCACCGGAATGCAGGTGGGGTGGATTTGCGTGAAGCAGGGATTGGCGAAGCCCGCGCCGCGCTTCCAGGCGCGGAAGATGGCCGTCGCGTTGCAGCCCATGGCGTTGGTGGAGAGGAAGAACACGTTGCCGTAGCCGCCCGTGGCCAGCACCACGGCGTCGGCCAGCACGCACTGGACCTGGCCCGTCACCATGTCGCGTGTCACAATGCCCCGCGCCCGGCCGTCGATGACGATCAGGTCGAGCATCTCCGTGCGCGTGTACTGCTTGACCGTGCCCGCGCCCACCTGGCGCATCAACGCGCTGTAGGCGCCCAGCAGCAGCTGCTGGCCCGTCTGCCCGCGGGCGTAGAACGTGCGGCTCACCTGGGCGCCGCCGAAGGAGCGGTTGTCCAGCAGGCCGCCGTAGTCCCGGGCGAAGGGGACGCCCTGGGCCACGCACTGGTCGATGATGGCGTTGGAGACCTGGGCCAGCCGGTAGACGTTGGCCTCGCGGGCCCGGTAGTCGCCACCCTTCACCGTGTCGTAGAACAGGCGGTGGATGCTGTCGCCGTCGCCCATGTAGTTCTTGGCGGCGTTGATCCCGCCCTGGGCGGCGATGGAGTGCGCGCGGCGGGTGGAATCCTGGTAGCAGAACACGCTCACGCGGTAGCCCAGCTCGCCCAGGCTGGCCGCGGCGGCGCCGCCCGCCAGGCCGCTGCCCACCACCAGCACGTGATACTTCCGCCGGTTGGCGGGGTTGACCAGCTTGTTCTCGAAACTCCGGGTATCCCACTTCTTCTCGATGGGCCCGGCGGGAATTTTCGCGTCCAGTTGCATCGGTCTTCCTTTCCTCTTCCGCTCAGCCCACGTAGCCCGTCAGCACAGATAGCACCAGGGCGCAGTTGCCGCCGCAGATCAGCAGGGCGTAGGCCACGCCCACCTTCTCCACCGCCGGCGTGTAGTGCCGGTTGTTCCAGCCCAGCGTTTGGAACGCGCTCTGGAAGGCATGGGTGAGGTGGAAGAAGAGCAGGATCTGGGCCAGCAGATAGAAGCCGGCGATGGCCGGATTCTGGAAACTGGCCACCAGGTTGGCGTAGACGTCCGGGCCGCCGGCGGTCATGTGGTGGACGGGGCCGGTCACGCGCAACGTCAGGTGCAGCAGGTGGTAGACCAGGAAGGCCCCCACGGTCAGGCCGCTCCAGATCATCGTGCGTGCGGCCAGGCTGGCCTTGAGTGTGTCCTCGCGGTGGTAGGCCACCGGGCGTGCGGCCCGGTTCTCCAGGGTTAGTAGGATGCTGGTGACTATGTGCACGCCGAAGAGCACGAGCAGGCCCAGTCGGGCGGCCCAGACCAGGGCGGGCTTGGAGTGCAGCAGGTGGGCGTAGTGATTGAGTGCCTCCGGCCCGGCGAAGAGCTGGAGATTCCCCAGCAGGTGCCCGAGCAGGAAAACCAGCAGCAGCAGGCCGCTGCCCGCCATCACCAGTTTTTTCCCGATGGAGTTTCCGAACAACAACTGGAGCAGGCTCATGCGGTGGCCTCCCTGGCTGGATGGATGCTGGACTCCGGCGCGCTGGCGGCTGCCGGAAGGGCTCCCCGCGGCAGGCTGAGGGCCGGCGGAGCCTGACAAATGCTTGACAGTTGAAGATAGGCAACTCCACCCAAAGAATGAACCATTCGGCCGGCGTGCGGATGGCGAAAATGTCCCAACCCGACACCAGCTTTGCTCCGTCCCGGGTCCGGCGGCGGGGCGAAATTTCTTGGCAGGAGGCGCTGTCCATCATCGGGATTGAAAATTGTCAGATCGGGATGAGGATCAGCGCTTGCAGCATGGCCACTACATGTGGTATCATGGGGTCGCCTAACGGGGCACATCTGGTGGTCAGGCCCATGACTGACAAGGCCAAGTCCGACAGGCTCCGAGGACCCGGTCCCGGCCTGCTCTTGCACCGCCGCCCCGGTCGCTGACGCACAACCCCTCAGCCCTTGCGCGAACCAGCCCGACGGGGCGAGCGGGCTCTGTCCGATCGGTGCGGGGCTGGTCCCGTCGGCGATGAACCGACACCACTTTTCTCAAGTACGCGAGGCCCGCATGAACCCCATGTTCTCTCATCAGGGCAAACTCAGAAGCTGCATCGGCGAGCGCGGAGTGCGCGACTACGAGGCCGTCTGGAAGCATCTGGGGCAGCTTCGTGACGCGGGCGCCCTGCCCGAACACGAGGACTACCTGGGGGGGAACGAGCTGGCCCGCACCATCTATGCGGGCAAGTACTACGTCAAGGACCTGGAGAACCAGCCGGTGGAGTTCCGGCCGGAGGACGTCTTCCAGCGCGTGGCGGCCTTCATCGGCGCCGCGGAGGCGGACCGGCCCTCCATGCAGGACTGGGGCGCGCGTTTCTACACCGAGCTGTTCGAGGGTCGCTTCATCCCGGGCGGCCGC
>DYSB01000106.1 GCA_020726405.1 Acetofilamentum sp.
GCCCGCCGCGAGTGGTGCCTGCCGCGCGGACTGCCGGAGGAGGGCCCGCTGGTGATCACGCGGGAGATCTCCCAGGGCCGCAGCCGCAGCTGGGTGAACGGCCAGCCCGTCCAGCAGCGCGACCTGCGCGAGCTGGCCCGCCTGTTGGCCGACTTCCATGGCCAGCGCGATCTCGCCCAGCTGCTGGAGCGTGAGCGCCACGCCGACCTGCTGGACGCCCTGCCGGCCATTGCGCCGGCGCGCGCCGCCCACGACGCCCTCTGGCAGACCTGGAAGGATGCCGCCGGCCAGCTGGCCGCCGCGCGCACGTCCCGTGACCGCCAGCGCGAGCTGCGCGAGCTGTGGCAGTTCCAGTGCGAGGAGTTGGAGAAGTTGGCCGCCCACCCCGGCGAGGACCGCGAGCTGGAGGCCGAGCACCGCGTGCTCAGCAATTCCGAGGAGCTGCAGCGCACGGGTTTCCAGGCCGCCGACGCACTGGAAGAAAGCGAGGACAGCGTCCACTTCCGCCTGGTGCCCCTGCAGCGCGAGCTGGCCCAGGCCGCCAAACTGGATCCGGCCTTCGCCGGCGCCGCCGGGCTGCTGGCCGAGGCCCTGATCCAGGTGCAGGAGGCGGCTCAGCAGGCCCGTGCCCGGGCCGAGGCCCTGGAGGGGGATCCGGAGCGGCTGGAGCAGATCCGCGAGCGTCTGCAGCAGCTGGACCGGATGATCCGCAAGCATGGCGGCAGCCTGGACCTGCTGCTGGCCCGCCAGGGCGAGTTGGACGGCCTGCTGGCTCAGGGCGACGACCTGGACGGGCAGATCCTGCGGCTCGAGGGTGACGAGGAGCGGCTGCGCACAGCCCTCACCGCCGCCCGCGCCGGCCTGAGCACGGCCCGCTCCAGCGGCGGGGCGGCGCTCTCGCGGCGCATCCAGCCTCTGCTGGAGGAGCTGGGCATCCTGGGTGGCCGCCTGGACGTCTGCCTGGAGGAACCCGCCGGCGAGTGGGACGCCGTGGGCGCCGAGTCGCCGGCCTTCTACATCAGCACCAACCCGGACACGCCGCTGGGCCCGCTGGAGGAAATCGCCTCCGGCGGCGAACTCAGCCGCGTCATGCTGGCACTCAAGTGCCTGTTGCTGGAGGAGTGCGCGGGCCAGTGCCTGGTCTTCGACGAGATCGACTCCGGAATCAGCGGCAAGGCGGCCCTGGCCGTGGCCACGCTCATGCGGCAACTGGCGGCCCGCCACCAGCTGCTCTGCATCACGCATCTGCCCCAGATCGCCGCCGCCGCCCGACACCAGATCGGCGTGGAAAAGGCTTACGCCGACGGCGTCACACGCATCGACATCCGGCTGCTGGACGAGGAGGGTCGCCTGCGGCAGATCGCCCGTCTGCAGTCCGGCCGCGAAGAAGAACCGGATCTGGCCGCCGCCCGGCGACTGTTGGAAAGTCTGACCCCACTCCCTTCCTGATGCAGGCTGTCAGAACTCCTCACCGACCTTGATCCGCAACGCCAGCCCCTCCGATCCGAGGGCCAGATCCGCCCGCACGTTGACGTGCTGGTCCGGCAGCAGGGCGTAGCGTCCACCCAGTCCCAGGCTGCGCTGCCAGGGCGCTCCCGCCAGTCTGCCGGGCTCGTCCGCCAGCGCGCCCAATTCCACGAAGGCCACGAGCCCGCAGCGCCGCGCCAGCCAGGGGCCCGTCCAAGTGGGCAGTGGCACGGGCTGGCGCCACTCCAACCTCCCAGCCAGCAGCCAGGAATCCAGGAAGCGCAGATCCTCGTAGGCTCGCAGGTACTCGCCCAGCCTGGGCAACGCCCGGAACCCCGGCCGGCCACCCCGTCCCTCCAGCGCGGCCTGCCCCGCCAGTACGCCGGGGCCCGCAGGCCGGTAGCCGCGCAGATCCAGCAGCCAGCGCGTGTAAGGCCGCGCGTTGCCCGCCCAGGCGCCGTGCCGGGCCGCACGCCCCAGCAGATAGCCGCCGCGCGTGGGCCAGATCGAGCCGTCACGCGTGTCCAGCGCCGCCTCGACGCCCAGGCCGGTGTCCGGACCCTCTTGCGCGCTCAGCGGAAACTCCGGGTCCCAATCGATGAAACTCTCGCGCACGTGCATTCCATAGAAGCCGGCAAACAGTCCCGGCGCCAGCCGACGCCGGACCTGCAGCTCGGTCTTCAGCCGCTCCACCGTGTAGGAGGCCTCCTCCGGCGGATCTCCCGCGCCGAACCAAGTCGCCGGCCAGTTCTGGTAGCCCAGCTCGCCCTGCAATACCCAGCGGTCATGATCCAGCCATAGTTCGGGTCGCAGACCCGCTTCCGCCTGCCGCCGGGTACTCGCGGTCAGCCAGCCCGCCAGCTGGCTTTCGCGCTGCAGACTATCGCCGGTCAGCACACCCTGCAGGAAGGCGCCGCCAATGGCGCCGGTCTCCGGCGTGTAGGCCAGCACGGGAAAGGGCGCCCAGCGGATGTCCCGGCCCGGGGCGGGCCCGGCGCACAGGCAGACGGCGAGCAGCGTGCACAGGACGGCAGATGGCGACACTCAGCCTCCGGAATTGTCCGCTGAAGGTGGCGAAGCGCGGGGTCACGGCAGACCCATGCCCCACAACCACTTAACGGGTTATCCACCGCTTCTTGCCGCCGAGTGCTTTGGGGCGTGGGGGGGCAATTCTATGTTCTTGCGCCTTGCCCCGGGTGGCCAGCCGGCGGGCGCCGACCCGGGGCCAGCCCCCAATCAGAACCCGATTTGTTTGTCAGGAAAGGCGATCGCCCGTCCGCTGCGCCGGAAGCATCGAGAACGCCATGCCCGAGTTCGTCCATCTCCACAACCACAGCCACTATTCCCTGCTGGACGGCGCCGCCCGGGTGGACCAGCTGGTGCAGCGCTGCGTGGACAACGGCATGGACAGCTTCGCCTTGACCGACCACGGCAACCTCTACGGCTTGCTGGAATTCTACAAGGCCGCGCGCAAGGCCAAGGTCAAGCCGATCATCGGCTGCGAGGTCTACGTGGCCAACGGCAGCCGCAAGGAGCGCCAGAAGGTCGCCGGCCGCAAGCCCTACTTCCACATGGTGCTGCTGGCCAAGAACCAGGAGGGCTACCACAACCTGTTGCGGCTGGTGAGCGCCGGCTTCCTGGACGGCTTCTACTACCGGCCGCGCGTGGACTGGGAGCTGCTGCAGAAGTACCACCGCGGGCTGATCGCCCAGACCGCCTGCCTGGGCGGCGAGATCAACCAGTCCCTGCTCGCCTCCGACTGGGACAAGGCCAAGAGCACGGCCCTGGCCTACCGCGAACTTTTCGGCGACGACTTCTACCTGGAGGTGCAGAACCACGGCATCCCCGAGGAGGACATCGCCCGGGCGCGGATGAAGGAACTGTCCGATTCGCTGGCCATCCCGCTGGTGGCCACCAACGACATCCACTACCTCGAGCGCAGCCACGTGCTGGCCCACGACATGTACATCTGCATCCGCGACCAGAAGCAGCACGATCCGCGCAACATGCGCTACAGCACGGACCAGCTCTTCTTCAAAACCGCCGCGGAGATGTACCAGGCTTTCCCCGGGATGGAGGACGCCTGCCGGATCACGCGCGAGATCGCCGACAAGTGCGACGTGAGCCTGGACTTCGACACGCGCCAGCTGCCGGTCTTCCCCATTCCGCCGGAGAGCCCGGCGCAGACGCTGGACGACTACTTCGCCCTGGCCTGCCAGGAAGGCCTGGCCCGCCGCTTCCCCGCCGGCCCGCCCGCCGGCGCCGGCGAGCGCCTGGACTACGAAATCGGCGTGATCCAAAAGATGGGCTTCGCGGGCTATTTCCTGATCGTCAAGGATTTCATCGACTATGCCCGGGCCAACGACATCCGCGTGGGTCCCGGCCGTGGCAGCGCCGCCGGCGCGCTGGTGAGCTACGTGCTGGGCATCACCAACATCGATCCGCTGGAATTCGACCTGCTCTTCGAGCGCTTCCTCAACCCCGAACGCGTGTCCATGCCCGACATCGACATCGACTTCGAGGACACCCATCGCCAGGAGGTGATCGACTACGTCAAGCGCAAGTACGGCGAGCGCAACGTCACCCAGATCATCACCTTCGGCCGCCTGATGACCAAGGCCGTGATCAAGGATCTGGGCCGCGTGCTGGGCCTGACCTTCGCCGAGACCGACCAGATCACCAAGCTCATCCCCGGCAAGCTGGCCCAGGACAAGAAGGTCCACCTGGCCGACGTGCGCCGCGAGGTGCCGGAGCTGGACCTGCTGCTCAAGAGCGACCCGCGCTACGAGCAGATGTGGCGCAACGCCGAGATCCTCGAGGGGCTGAACCGCACGGCGGGCGTGCACCCCGCCGGCGTGGTGATCACGCCGGGCCCGCTGGAGGACTTCGTGCCCCTGCAGCGCTCGGGCGGCCAGGACGGCGACGTCACCACCCAGTGGGACGGCACCTGGATCGACGAGGTGGGCCTGCTCAAGATGGACTTCCTAGGCCTGCGCGCCCTCACCGTCATCAAGGAGACCCAGCGCCGCCTGCTGGAGCGCGGCGTGGACCTGGACATCGAGACCATTCCCAAGGACGACGCCAGGACCTTCGAACTCTTCAGCCGCGGCCAGACTTTGGGCGTCTTCCAGTTCGAGTCCGGCGGGATGTGCGAGTACCTGAAGAAGCTGCAGCCCTCGCGCCTGGACGATCTGATCGCCATGAACGCCCTCTACCGGCCGGGCCCCATCGACAACATCCCGCTCTTCATCGAGCGCCGCCACGGCCGCGAGGACGTGCGCTACCTGCATCCCGTGATGGAGAAGTTCCTGGACCTGACCTACGGCGTCATCGTCTACCAGGAGCAGGTGATGCAGATCGCCCAGGCCGTGGGCGGCTTCAGCCTGGGCCAGGCCGACGAGATGCGCCGCGCCATGGGCAAGAAGAAGCTCGACGTGATGGCCAAGATGAAAGTGGGCTTCGTCCAGGGCGCCGCCGAGCGGCAGATCAAGGAAAAGACGGCCGTCGATATCTGGAACTTGCTGGAGCGCTTCGCCAGCTACGGCTTCAACAAGAGCCACAGCGCGGCCTACGCCTGGCTGGCCTACCAGACCGCCTACCTGAAGACCAACTACACGGCCGAATTCCTGGCCGCCGTGATGACCGACGAGATGGCCGACACGGAAAAAATGGTCGTGTTCATCGAGGAGTGCCGGCGCTTCGGCATTCCCGTGCTGCCGCCGGACGTCAACCAGTCCCTGCGCGAGTTCCGCGTGGTGGAGGGCGGGATCCGCTTCGGATTGGGAGGGGTGAAGAACGTGGGCGACACGGCCATCCAGGCCCTGGTGGCCGGCCGCGCGGACGGCGCCTTCACGGATGTCTTCGACCTGGCCGGGCGCGTGGATGTCACACGGGTCAACCGCAAGGTACTGGAGAGTTTGATCCAGGTGGGCGCCTTCGATTCGCTGGACGAGCGCCGCGCCACGTTGTTCGCCGGCGTGGAGCAGCTGCTGCGCTTCGCCGCCGTGCAGCAGGAGCAGGCCAGCCGCAACCAGATCAGCCTCTTCGGCGAGGCCGAGGCCGTCCAGGTGCCGCCCCCCGTGCTGGACGAGGCGCCGGCCTGGAGTGAGGCCGACCGCCTGCAGCGCGAGAAGGAACTGATCGGAATCTACATCAGCGGCCATCCGCTGGAGCAGTACCGCGATGTGGTGGAGGGCTTCAGCACGCGCCGGTTGGACCAGATCAACGCCCTGGGCGACGGCGCGCAGCTGCTGGTCTGCGGCATGATCAGCGCCTTCCGTACGCTGATCAACAAAAAGGACAAGAAAATGGCCCTGGGCGCCATCGACGATTTCGGCGGCAGCTTGAAGTTCATGGCCTTCGAGGAGCAGCTGGGTCTGGCGGGCGACGCCCTGCGCAAAGACGCGCTCTGCGCCCTGCGCGGCCGGCTCAGCATCAAGGACGAGAATGACCGGATCCTCATCGTCGAGCAGGCCTATCCGCTCAGCGAACTGCTGGAGCGCGCCGCCAAGCGCCTGACCATCGAGCTCGACAAGCACCATTTGGATCCCGCCCAGCTGGACGGCCTGGAAACCCTGCTGCGCCAGCACAAGGGCGAGGGCGAGGTCTTCTTCCGCCTGGTGGCCGCCGACGGCCAGGCCGTCCACTTCAAGAGCGGCAAGTTCAAAGTGGCCATCACGCCGGAGTTCCTGGGCGCCCTGAAGGAACGGCTGGTGGGCCACCGGGTGACGGCCAGCTAAACAAAGGATCGCACCCATGGGCTGTGTGTACGGTCGCGGCCTGTCCGCACCACCTGACGGGGGAAAGGGCGCCTTTCGCCATCAATTGGAACGCTTTGGCCACGTGTTCGCGGGAGGACATGTTGTTCCCCTGGAGGCCACGACCGCTGAGCTGTTCATTGTCCACAATGGCGTCGAGCACTGGCGGCATGTAGCCGCCGGAGGCACGCTGGACATCTGTGGCGCCATCGACCCCACTTCCCTTTCCACAGAAGCCTGGAACCACCTGGTGGACTCGCCGGCGGATGGGTTGCCCACGTTGGCTGGCAGTTACCTGGCGGTCATTCGACGACCCGGGGGCGAGATCGAGGTCTGGACCGACGCCGCCGGCAGCATCCCGCTGTATTGGACGGTTATCCGCGGCGTGCTGGCCTTCGGCACCGAGAACGCGTTCATGCTTGACGGCAGCGATCCGGTCGGACGCATGGATCCTGTTGCGTTGGCATCCCGCATGCTCTTCCGCGTCGCTTCCTTCGAGCACTCGGTTTGGCGTGACATCCAGCTCATGCCCGCCCGTACCGGGTTGATTGTCGCGGCGGATGGATCCCATCGCCTCGTTCGCTGGGCACTGCCGAAATGGTCGTCCGAGTGGCGCACCAAAGATGAGTTTGCCGAGCAGTACCTCGAGCTGTTCCGGACCTCCTTGAGTCGGGAGCTGAACCGTTGCCGGGGCCACGCCACCGGCGTGTACCTCAGCGCCGGCATGGACAGCCGGTTCATCGCGACCAATTTGCACGCCGTGGGGGCCCGATTCCCGGTGGTCAGCTTTGAGACAGGCACCATCGAAGTTCCCGTGGCACGCAAGGTCGCCGCCCGTCTGGGTCTGGAATTTCACCAGTTCCCCATGGACTTCGACTTCCATCCGGATGTAGGCAGCGACTTCCTGCGCACCTCGTCGGGGGAATTGAACCTCGCGTACGGCTTCACCGTCCAGCTCTCACGGCGGATCGCCGAGCATTACCAATACATGTGGGACGGTGTGTTGGGGGATCAGCACTTCCCGAAGGACGAGATGAGATGGTTGGAGCCTGTTGCTCGCTCCGCACCGGTCGAACAGGTGGTTGACCTGGTCCTGCTCAACTGCGCACAGTCCATCCCGACGGAAATCGAAAAGCTGCGCGCCCATCCCGGCTTCGAAGAGGGCTACGGCCAGCTCCGCGGGAAACTCATAGAGTTCTTCACAAACCACAGGCTGCAGACCTGGAAGGCCACCTACCGGTACTTCCAGCGCGAGCAGGGCATGATCCGCCGGCGCAGCCTGTTGGGCGTCCACAACCAGCGCACCTTTGTCTCGCTATGCTGCCCCTTCCTGTCGCACGAGCAGGATCGGCTGGCCATGAGTTACCTCGAACGGCACGAAGACCACTTGGCGATGTACGCACACATCCTGGGCCTGGTGAATCGGAGCGTTCTGGATCTCCCTTTGGAGCGACGCAGCATGCCGGGCGCAACGCGGGGCTTGCGTCACACGTTGCGCATGTATGCCAGAATCGCACTTGAGCGATTGTCGCCGCATGGCCGACGGCACTCCTTCGCCCATCGCTTTGCCCGGGACGTGCGGACCGTCTACGGCCCGGTGTTGGAGGACGCGCTGCGCAACTCGAGACTGGCCGACGCGGGCATGATGGACGGTGACGTGGTGCGTCACCACTTGAGGCACCTGCTTCCGGGGAAGCTGGATCGAACTTTCTACATGTCGGCCCAGATCCTGACCCTCGAGCAGTGGATCCGCCTGCTTGAGCAGCGCATGATCCGCACCTGAGTGCGCGAGATGACAGGACAGAAGCGTCACTGCCTGTTCATCTTCCGTGACCACGTGTGAATCTCCTCACTTTCCAGCGAAAGAACGGAGCCATGCATTCTCGCCAAGCACTCCTTCCATCCGCCCTGCTGTTGATTCTGTTCGCGGCCGTCCTGGGCTGGACCGCCACCGTTGTCCGCACGACGGAGCGGGTGGAGATCACCCTCTCCGCGGCCATCAGCCTGAAGAACGCCTTCGAAGAGTTGGGCGCCCTCTACGAGAAGCAGAGCGGCGACGGCGTGCTGTTCAACTTCGGCGCGTCGGGCCAGCTGCTGCAGCAGCTCATCGGCGGCGCGCCGGTGGATGTCTTCGCCTCTGCGGCCCAACAGGACGCGGACGAGCAACGCGACCTGCTGCTGCCCCGCCGCCGTGGTGCGCGGCACGCCGCACGAAGCCCAGGCCCGCGCCTTCCTGAGTCTGCTGATCTCCGATGAGGGGCAGGAGATCCTGGGCCGCCACGGCTTCCAGCGCGCCACGCGCTGAGCGTTACCGGGCCTGCGGGTCGGCCTGTCACACGGTCCGCTGCGCCTGGAGATGCGCAACGTGCTGCAAGAGGTGCGCGCCCGGTTCCAGATCTCCATCCTGCTGGTCACCCACGATCTGGAGGAGAGCGATGATGCTGCCCCCGCGCCAGGATCACCGCGTGCTCGCCGTGCTGACCGGCCGGGTGCGACAGCGCATCGACAGTCAGGGCGAGTGGGAGAGTGCGGTGGAGAAACTGCCGCTCAGTTGCCCGGCAACCATCACGCGGCTGGGGCTGGAGGGTGACGAGCAGGCGGATCGCAAGCACCATGGCGGGCCGGACAAGGCCCTGCTGGCCTGGGCGGCCGGTCACTACCCACGCTGGTCGGATTGGCTGGGCCGGACGCTGGCGATGGGTTCCTTCGGCGAGAACCTGCTGCTGGAGGGGCTGGACGAGGAACGGACCTGCCTGGGGGATCGCTGGGCCTTCTGTCCGGCCGGCCACCCGGAGGACGAGGATCCGCCGGTGGCGGCGCCCGTGCTGGAGGTGAGCCAACCGCGTGTTCCGTGTTACAAACCGGGCCGTCTGCTGGGTCAGGCGGACATGGCGGCCCGGATGGCGGAGTGGAGTCACACGGGCTGCTACCTGCGTGTGCTGGTGGCGGGACAAGTCGCCGCGGGGGCCCAGCCGCTGCTGCTGCAGCGGCCCCATCCCGACTGGAGCGTGGCGCGCTGCTGGAAGGCCTACGCCTGCCGGGACACGCATCCGCAAGAATGGCAGACCCTGCGCCGGCTGCCCGAGCTGGCCGAGGCCTGGCGGGTCTGACCTGGCAGGATCAAGGCCGGCTCAGCGCCGACTCGTCCCCCGCTGCCAGTTGCAGTTCGAGACCCTGGAAATCCCACCGGCCGGCCTGGCACAGGGCCCCGATTCAACCCGTGTCAGTGCCGGACAGCTGATGGAATCAGTATCATATCCGCGTCACTTCCCCGCCAGATCAACCCTAGTGTAGTACGCCTGAATTGATGGAACTTATTTTGCTCTTCCTGGTTGAATGCGTCACGTTGCA